>JAKFFB010000221.1:0-10814 GCA_036675425.1 Actinomycetales bacterium
CCGGAGCAGCTGCGCCGGGCGATGACCCGGGCGTCCGAGCTCGCCTACGCCGCAGTGGCCACCCCGGTCGAGGGCACCATGCTGACCGTGGCGCGCGAGTGCGCCGAGGCCGTCGCCGCGAGCGTCGCGGACCTGCCGGGGCTGGTCCACGAGCTCCGCACCGCGGCGGGCCGGTCGCTGGCGCGCACCCCCGACCTGCTGCCCGCCCTGAAGGCCGCCGGCGTCGTCGACGCCGGCGGACGGGGGCTGTGCGTGCTGCTCGAGGCGCTCGAGCGGGTCGTGACCGGCCAGTGCCCGCCCGAGAGGTCCGCCCCGGAGCTGGTCGTGCCCCGGGACCGCAGCGCCCTGGTGTCCGCGCGCGAGTCCGGCAGCGACGCCTTCGCGTACGAGGTGCAGTACCTCCTGCGCGACGCCTCCGACTCCGGCGTCGAGGCGCTGAAGGCCGCGCTGTCCGTGCTCGGCGACTCCCTGGTCGTGGTGGGTCAGGAGGGGCTGCACAACGTGCACGTGCACGTGAACGACGTGGGGGCGGCGGTCGAGGCGGGGGTCGAGGCCGGCCGGCCGTTCCGGATCACGGTCACCCGGTTCGCCGACCAGATGGCCGAGTCGCCGGTCGCGCCGGCACCTGACCGCACCCGGGGACGCACCGTGGTGGCTGTGGCGCCGGGCGAGGGGCTGGCCACGCTCTTCCGCGAGGCCGGCGCGGAGGTCGTGCTCGGCGGTCCCACGCTCAACCCGTCGACCGCGGAGCTGCTCGACGCGGTCCGCCGGTCCGGTGCGGCCGAGGTCGTCCTGCTGCCGAACGACGCCAACAGCCTGGGGGTGGCCGCGGCCGCAGCCGAGTCCGCGCGCGAGGAGGGCTGGCAGGTCGCGGTCGTGCCGACGCGCTCGTCGCTGCAGGGGCTGGCCGCCCTGGCCGTCGCCGACCCGGAGCGGTCCTTCGCCGACGACGTCGCCTCCATGGCGGGCGCGGCCGGCTCGACCCGCTGGGCCGAGGTGACCACGGCGATCCGCGAGGCCGCGACCATGGCCGGGATCTGCCGGCCGGGGGACGTGCTCGGCATGCTGGAGGGCGACGTCGTGCTGATCGGCTCCGACGTCGAGCAGGTCGGCGCCGAGCTGCTGCACCGGATGCTCACCGGCGGCGGCGAGCTGGTGACGATCGTGACCGGCGAGCAGGCCGCGGACGGCGCCGCCGAGCGGCTGACCGAGGGCGTCGAGAAGGCCCACCCGGCGGTCGAGGTCGTCTGCTACGCGGGTGGGCAGCCGCACTACCCGCTGCTGCTGGGGGTCGAGTAGCCGTGGTCGCGCTCGGCGCGAAGCTGTCCGCCGCGGTCGGCGGAAGCGCGCGGGTGCTCGAGGACGCCCTCGAGCTGCGCACCGTCGGCGACCTGCTGCGGCACTACCCGCGCCGCTACGTCGAGCGGGGCCGGCTCACGCCGTTCGACGAGCTCGAGGTCGGCGAGTTCGCCAGCGTCATCGCCGAGGTGGTCAAGCTCGAGGGCCGGAAGATCCGCGACAAGCTCCACAAGACCGACGTCACCATCCGCGACGAGGCCGGCGCCACGATGCGGCTGGCGATCTTCAACCGTCCCTGGGTGAAGGACCAGCTGCGACCCCGCCGCAACGTCTGCTTCTCGGGCAAGGTCGAGCGCTTCAACAACAAGATCCAGCTCGCGAACCCCGAGTTCGTCCTGGTCGACGACGATGCCGGCGACACCGTGGCCGACTTCGCCGGCGCGCTGGTCCCGATCTACCCCGCCGCGGCCAAGGCGGGGTCGCCGCTCGTCTCCCGCTGCGTGCGGCAGGCCCTGACGGTCGCCGACCTGGGAGCCGACCCGCTCCCCGACGAGCTCCGCGAGCGGCACGGCCTGCTCGGCCTGGAGACGGCGATCCGCGGCATCCACGCCCCGAGCGGCTGGCCGGAGGTCGGCGCGGCTCGCAAGCGGCTCACCTGGGACGAGGCGTTCGTGCTGCAGGTCGTGCTGGCGCAGCGCCGCGCGGCCGCCCAGGCGCTCGCGGGCACCCCGCGCAGCGGCCGGCCCGACGGGCTGCTCGCCGCCTTCGACGCGGCGACCCCCTTCACCCTCACCGCGGGGCAGGCCGAGGTGGGCGAGGTCCTGAGCGGCGAGCTGTCGCGGGCCGCGCCGATGTACCGGCTGCTCCAGGGCGAGGTCGGCTCCGGCAAGACCCTCGTCGCGCTGCGGGCGATGCTGCAGGTCGTCGACAGCGGCGGCCAGGCCGCGCTGCTCGCCCCGACCGAGGTGCTCGCCCAGCAGCACGCCCGGTCGCTGCGCGCCATGCTCGGCCCGCTGGCGCAGGCGGGTGAGCTCGGCGCCGCCGACGTCGCGACGCGGGTCGCCCTGCTGACCGGGTCGCAGGGCGCGGCCGCGCGTCGTACGGCCCTCGCGGAGACCGCGAGCGGCGAGGCGGGGATCGTCGTCGGCACCCACGCGCTGCTGTCGGAGGGCGTCGACTTCTCCGACCTCGGGCTCGTGGTCGTGGACGAGCAGCACCGCTTCGGGGTCGAGCAGCGCGACGCGCTGCGGGCCAAGGGCGCCACGCCGCCGCACGTCCTGGTCATGACCGCGACGCCGATCCCGCGCACCATCGCGATGACGGTCTACGGCGACCTCGAGGTCTCCACGCTGACCGAGCTGCCGAGGGGCCGGTCGCCCATCTCGACCCATGTGGTGGGCATCGCGGGGCGGGCCTTCGACCGCACCTGGGAGAAGGTCCGCGAGGAGGTCGCCGCCGGCCGGCAGGCCTTCGTGGTCTGCCCCCGCATCGGCGACGCCGACGGTCCCGCGGAGCCGGACGCGGAGGGCCGCCGCCCCGCCGCCGCGGTCGAGGAGGTGCTGCCGCTGCTGGCAGGCGAGCTGCTCGCGGGGCTGCGGGTCGAGCCGCTGCACGGCCGGCTGGCCCCCGACGCCAAGGACGACGTCATGCAGCGCTTCACCCGGGGCGCGGTGGACGTGCTCGTGGCGACGACCGTCATCGAGGTCGGCGTCGACGTCCCGAACGCCACCGTGATGGTGATCCTCGACGCGGACCGCTTCGGCGTCTCCCAGCTGCACCAGCTGCGCGGCCGGGTCGGCCGGGGCAGCGCGCCCGGCCTGTGCGTCCTGGTCACCGAGGTCGACCCGGAGTCGCCGGCGGGGGAGCGGCTGCGGGCCGTCGCCTCCACCAACGACGGCTTCGCGCTCTCCCGGGTCGACCTGGAGCAGCGGCGGGAGGGCGACGTGCTCGGCAAGAGCCAGTCCGGCGGCAAGTCGTCGCTGCGGATGCTGCGCCTCGCCCAGCACGAGGACCTCATCCTCGAGGCGCGCGCCGAGGCGGTGCAGCTCGTGGCCGCCGACCCGGCTCTGGAGCGGCACCCCGCGCTCGCCCAGGCGGTGCTGGACGTCCTCGACGAGGAGCGCGCCGAGTACCTCGCCAAGGCCTGACCGGCAGACTGGACCGCATGACGCGCGTGATCGCCGGGACCGCCCGCGGGCGCCGGCTGCAGGTCCCCGACGGGACCACCACCCGGCCGACCTCGGACCGGGCGCGCGAGGGGCTCTTCAGCAGCCTGCAGAGCCTGATCGACCTGGAGGGCGCGCGCGTGCTCGACCTCTACGCCGGCTCCGGCGCGCTCGGCCTGGAGGCGATCTCGCGCGGCGCCGCGAGCGCCACCCTGGTGGAGTCCGACCCCGACGCCGCGGTCGTCCTGCGCGCCAACGCCGAGCACCTGGGCTTCCGCACCGCCTACGTCGTCGGCCAGCCCGTCGAGCGCTTCCTCGCGGTCGACGCGGAGCCGCGCTACGACCTCGCCCTGCTCGACCCGCCGTACGAGCTCGACGTGGTCCCGGTCCTGGAGCTGCTCCTGCCCTGGCTGGCCGACGACGCCGTCGTGGTCGTCGAGCGGCGCACCCGGAACGCGCCGCTCGCCTGGCCGGCGGCGTACGAGCCGGTCCGCGAGCGGCGCTACGGCGAGGCCACCCTCTGGTACGCCCGCGGTCCGCTGCTAGCGTCGCCCGCATGAGACGGGCCGTCTGCCCTGGTTCCTTCGACCCGGTGACCCTCGGCCACCTCGACATCGTCGAGCGGGCCAGCAAGATCTACGACGAGGTCACCGTCGCGGTCCTCATCAACAAGAAGAAGTCGTCGCTGTTCTCGGTCGAGGAGCGGATGGCCCTGCTCGCCGACGTCACCGCCGTCTACGGCAACGTCAAGGTCGACAGCTTCCACGGGCTGCTCGTCGACTACTGCAAGGCCCACGGCATCCCGGTGATCGTCAAGGGCCTGCGGGCCATCAGCGACTTCGACTACGAGCTGCAGATGGCGCAGATGAACCACGGCCTGGCCGGCGTCGAGACGATGTTCATGACGACCAACCCGCTCTACTCCTTCCTGTCCTCCAGCCTGGTCAAGGAGGTCGCGACCTACGGCGGCGACGTCTCCAAGCTGGTCCCGGAGCGCGTGCTCGCCTCCCTGACCGAGCGACTGGCCGCCCCCTGACGAGCGACCGCCTGGCCGGCATCTCGCAGGTCATCGACGAGCTGGTGCACATCGTCGAGGCGGCCCGGACGCTGCCGATGTCGGCCTCGGCCGTCGTGCACCGCGACGAGGTGCTCGGCCGGCTGCAGCAGCTGCGCGAGCTCGTGCCCGCGGCCGTCGACGACGCCCAGCGGCTGCTCGGCGATCGCGACGGGGTCGTCGAGGAGGGCAAGCGCGAGGTCGAGCGGCTGCGCGCCGAGGCGCTGGCCGAGCGCGCCCGGCTGGTCGAGAAGGAGAGCGTGCTCCGTGAGGCGCGGGCCGAGGCCGAGAGGCTGCTGGCCACGGCCCGGGAGCAGGCCGACGCCATGCGCGACGAGGTCGAGGACTACGTCGACGGCAAGCTCGCCAACTTCGAGGTCGTGCTCGCCAAGACGCTCGCCGCCGTCGAGCGGGGTCGCGCCCGGCTCTCCGGCTCCTCCGAGATGGACGAGCTCCGCAGCTGACCTGCCGTACGCCTCCCTTGCGTCCTGCAGCGCACGCGGCGGGGTGCTCCGCTCAGCAGGACGCAATGGCTGACCGGATCGACCCCCGCGGCGCCGTCCGCTACCCTCGTGGACGGTCTTCTTTCGACCCTGAAGGTTCGTCGTGCCCGAGAACAGGAAGTCGCAGCACCGCCTCGATCCCCGCAAGCCCCTCGTCGTGGACACCCGCGAGCTCGGGCGCCGACCGGGATCGATGCGAGAGGTGCGGTTCCCCGCTCCCGCGCCCGACGGTCTCGGGGTCGAGCTCATCGGAGTGCCCCCCGGCGCCGAGATCGACCTGGATCTCAGGCTCGAGTCGGTCATGGAGGGCGTGCTGGTGAGCGGCGTCGCAACGATGCCGCTGGCCGGGGAGTGCGGGCGCTGCCTGGAGACCGTGAGCGACACGCTCGCGGTCGACCTGCAGGAGCTGTTCGCCTATCCCGACAGCGACTCGGAGGACGACGAGGAGATCGCACGGATGGAGGGCGACCTGCTCGACCTCGAACCCGTGCTGCGTGACGCGGTGGTGCTCGCACTCCCGCTCACGCCGCTCTGCCGGGAGGACTGCGGCGGGCTGTGCGCCGAGTGCGGCGAGCGGCTCGACGACCTGCCGGAGGACCACTCGCACGGAACGCCGGACATCCGGTGGGCCGCGCTGCAAGGCTTGACCACGACCGACCCCCAGGAGAAGTGAGCAGATGGCCGTTCCGAAGCGCAAGATGTCGCGCAGCAACACCCGCTCGCGCCGTGCGCAGTGGAAGACCACTGCCCCGACGCTGACCACCTGCGACCGCGGGCACGTCACGCTGCCGCACACGGTCTGCCCGGAGTGCGGCCGGTACGACAAGCGCACCGTCGTCGCGGTCTAGCTCCGCCCTCTCGCGGTGAAGGCGGTCGAGGGCGAGGCCGGTCCGCCGTACACCCTGCTCGAGGCTGCGCTGGGGACCGGCATCGACCCGGCGCTGCTCGAGCGCGCGCTGACGCACCGGTCGTACGCCTACGAGAACGGCGGGCTGCCCACCAACGAGCGGCTGGAGTTCCTCGGCGACGCGGTCCTCGGGCTGGTCGTCACCGACGCGCTCTACACGACCCACCCCGACCTGCCTGAGGGGTCGCTCGCGAAGCTGCGGGCCAGCGTGGTCAACACCCGCGCGCTGGCCGACGTCGCCCGCACCCTGCAGCTCGGCAAGTGGCTGCGGCTCGGCCGCGGCGAGGAGGTCACCGGCGGGCGCGACAAGAACTCGATCCTCGCCGACACGATGGAGGCGGTGATCGGGGCGGTCTACCTCGACCGCGGCATCGCGACGGTCACGACGGTCGTACGAGCGCTCTTCGACCCGCTGATGCGCGCCGCCTCCGAGGACGGCGCTTCGCTGGACTGGAAGACCGCGCTGCAGGAGCTGAGCGCTGCCCGCGGGCTGGGCGTCCCGGACTACCGGATCGCCGAGAGCGGCCCGGACCACGCGAAGAGCTTCACGGCCGAGGTCGCCCTCGCCGGTGAGGTGCAGGGCGCCGGTGCCGGCCGGAGCAAGAAGGAGGCCGAGCAGCAGGCCGCCGAGGCCGCCTACGTCGCGCTGGAAGGCGCGCAGACGGGGGCAGCGCTGGGGGGAGAGCCGGCAGGTGCCTGAGCTGCCGGAGGTCGAGACCGTCCGGCTCGGCCTGCACCGCGGAGTCGCCGGGCGCACGGTCGCCCAGGTCACCGTCACGCACCCGCGCGCCGTGCGCCGGCACGAGGCCGGAGGCGACGACTTCGCCGCCCGGCTGACCGGCCGGACCGTGCTCGAGGCCAAGCGCCGCGGCAAGTACCTCTGGCTGCCGCTCGACTCCGGCGACGCCCTCACCGGCCACCTCGGGATGAGCGGCCAGCTGCTGGTGGTGCCCGGCGACAGCCCGCTGCAGAAGCACCTGCACGTCCGGCTGCGCTTCGCCGACGGCGGCCGCGAGCTGCGCTTCGTCGACCAGCGGACCTTCGGCGGGCTGCTGGTGGTGCCCGGCGGTGAGCCGGTGCCGCCGCTCATCGCGCACATCGCGCGCGACCCGCTCGACCCCGAGTTCGACGACGACGCCTTCGTCGATCGGCTGCGCACGCGGCGTACGGGGATCAAGCGCGCGCTGCTCGACCAGACCCTGGTGAGCGGCCTGGGCAACATCTACGCCGACGAGACGCTCTGGCGGGCGCAGCTGCACGGCGAGCGGCCGACCGACCGGCTCAGCCGGCCCGCGGTGCGCCGGCTGCTCGCGCACGCCCGGAACGTGCTCACCGAGGCGGTCGCCCAGGGCGGGACCAGCTTCGACGCGCTCTACGTCTCCGCCGAGGGCGTCAGCGGGCTGTTCGAGCAGTCGCTCAACGCCTACGGCCGCGAGGGGGAGCCCTGCCCCCGGTGCGGCGCCCCGATCCGTCGCGAGTCCTTCATGAACCGGTCGAGCTTCAGCTGCCCCCGCTGCCAGCCCCGCCCGCGGACCGCCTGAGCTCCTCGAGCACCGCGGCCGGGCGGCTGCCGTCGGCCTGGGCGGGTGTCCACGGCTCGCTGCGCACCCACTGCGAGCCGCAGCCGCGGCAGGCCAGCAGCGGCTGCCCGTCGTACGACCCCGGTGTCCGCACCCAGTCGCAGAGCTGCCGGCACGGGGCGATCGTCAGGGGCACGGTCCTAGTCTGCAGGCGTGGACGACGTGCGGCTGCAGGCGTTCGTCAAGGGGCGCGTGCAGGGCGTCGGCTTCCGCTGGTGGACCCGCGCCCGGGCGCTGGAGCTGGGGCTGCGGGGGAGCGCGACCAACCTCGCGGACGGCCGGGTGGAGGTCGTCGCCGAGGGCCCGCGGCCGGCCTGCGAGGCGCTGCTGGACCTCCTCCGGGGCAGCGGCACGCCCGGCCGGGTCGACTTCGTGGCCGAGCGCTGGGGCGCGGCGCGCGGCGAGGACGACCGCTTCGTCGAGCGGTAGGACCGCACGGGCGAGCCGTGACCCGTTCGTGACCGGAGCCTTGACCACCTGGGTTGTGCCTGTCACACTTTCGTCACCGCCCCTCTGGCCGTCTGCCGAGTGAGAAGCGGACACCACACCTCGACGCGGAGGACAGCAACTCATGGCGAAGGCCCTGCTCGGTCACGTCGGCGGCGCCGACCTGCGACTCGTCGACGAGGTGCGTCGCCTCCGCTCGAGGGTCCGTGACCTGGAGGCCGAGCTGGCCCGCGTCACCGCCGCCAACGAGGCCCTCGTCGCCTCCGTGCACGTCGAGGACGACATCCGCATGCTGACCTTCGACGACCAGCCGGCCCTCACCTAGACCGCACCCGTTCGACAGGGCGTCTCCCGCACTCCGGGGAGGCGCCCTTCGTGTGTCTGCCGCCCGGAGGTGCCGCGCGCCGGTACTCTCGCGGCGGTCTTCCCCCAGGCCGACCGAGAGACCCCAGGTGCACCTCAAGAGCCTCACGCTCAAGGGCTTCAAGTCCTTCGCGTCGCCGACGACCCTGCGCTTCGAGCCGGGCATCACCTGCGTGGTCGGCCCGAACGGCTCGGGCAAGAGCAACGTCGTCGACGCCATCGCCTGGGTGCTGGGCGAGCAGGGCGCGAAGGCGCTGCGCGGCGGCAAGATGGAGGACGTCATCTTCGCCGGCACGCCCGGGCGGCCACCGCTCGGCCGGGCCGAGGTGACGCTCACCATCGACAACACCGACGGCGCGCTGCCGATCGAGTACGCCGAGGTCAGCGTGACCCGGCTGATGTTCCGCGACGGGGCCAGCGAGTACGCCATCAACGGCACGAAGTGCCGGCTCGTCGACGTGCAGGAGCTGATGAGCGACAGCGGCATCGGCCGTGAGCTGCACGTCGTCGTCGGCCAGGGCCAGCTCGACGCGGTGCTCAGCGCCCGGCCCGAGGACCGGCGCGGCTTCATCGAGGAGGCCGCCGGAGTCCTCAAGCACCGCAAGCGCAAGGAGAAGGCGCTCCGCAAGCTCGAGGCGATGTCGGCCAACCTCACCCGCCTGCAGGACCTCACCGTCGAGCTGCGCCGCCAGCTCAAGCCGCTCGGCAAGCAGGCGGAGGTCGCCCGCCGAGCCGCGCAGGTGCAGGCCGACCTGCGCGACGCGAAGCTCCGGCTGCTCGCCGACGACCTGGTGCACCTGCGCGCCTCCCTCGACGCGGAGGTCCGGGACGAGACCGCGGTCCGCGAGCGGCGCGCCCAGGTGGAGAAGGAGCTCGCGGTCGCGCAGGCGCGCGAGGCCGAGCTCGAGACCGCCGCCCAGCCGCAGGCGCAGGCGCTGGCCCGCGCGCAGGAGACGTGGTACCGGCTGTCCGCGCTCGAGGAGCGGCTGCGCGGCACCGGCACCCTCGCCGCCGAGCGGCACCGGCACCTGACCGCCGCCCTGCCCGAGGAGACGCGGCAGGGCCGCGACCCCGAGCAGGTCGAGGCCGAGGCCGCCGCCGTCCGCGAGCAGGAGGCGGCCCTGGAGGAGCAGCTGGTCGAGGACAGGCAGCGGCTGCAGGACGCGGTCACCCGGCGCACCGACGCCGAGGCCGCCCTGTCCGCGGAGGAGAAGGCGCTGGTCGCCGCCGTGCGCGCCGTCGCCGACCGGCGCGAGGGGCTGGCCAAGCTCACCGGGCAGGTCGGCGCACTGCGCTCCCGCGCCCAGGCTGCCGAGGCCGAGCTGGGCCGGCTGGCCGGGGCCCTCGACGAGGCGCACGCCCGGGTCGAGCGGGCGCAGGCCGACCTCGAGGCGCTGCAGGCCGAGGCAGGCGGGCTCGACGAGGGCGAGGTCGACCTCGACGAGCGGCACGAGACGGCCGCCGGGGCGCTCGCGGAGGCGCAGGAGCGGCTCACCGCCCTGCAGGCGGAGGAGCGCGAGGCCGAGCGCGAGCGCAGCACCTGGGCCGCGCGTCGCGACGCCCTGTCGCTGTCGCTCGCTCGCAAGGACGGCTCCGGCGCGCTGCTCGACGCCGACCTGCCAGGCGTGCTCGGCACCGTGGCCGCGCTGGTGCACGTGCAGGCCGGCTCGGAGCAGGCGGTCGCCGCCGCCCTCGGCGCCGTCGCCGACGCGGTGGCCGTCGCGTCCCCGGCCGACGCCGCGTCCGCGCTGCAGCGGCTGAAGTCCGACGACGCCGGTCGGGCCGGTCTGCTGGTCGGCGGGGGAGCGTACGACGGCGACGTCTGGCCGCCGCTGCCCGCCGGCGCGCGCTGGGCCATCGACCTCGTGGAGGCTCCCGAGTCCCTGAAGCCCGCGCTCACCCGGGCGCTGCAGCGGGTGGCCGTCGTCGACTCGCTCGACGCGGCCGCGGCGCTCGTGCAGCAGCACCCCGACGTCCGCGCCGTCACCGCCGAGGGCGACCTGCTCGGCTCGCACTGGGCGATCGGCGGCTCGGCCAAGGCGCCGTCGCTTCTCGAGGTGCAGGCTGCCGTGGACGAGGCGAGCGCCGCGCACGACGAGGCCCAGCGCCGGCAGGAGCGGCTCCGCTTCGAGGTGCAGACCGCGCGCGCCGACGTGGAGGCGGCCACCGTCGAGGTCGAGTCCGCGCTCGAGGCGCTCAACGCCTCCGACGCCACCATGGCCGCCCTCGGCGAGCAGCTCGGGCTGCTCGCGTCGGCGGCCCGCGCGGCCGAGGCCGAGGCGGGCCGGCTGGAGCAGGCCCGGGTGCGCGCCGAGGAGGCCCGCGACAAGGACCTCTCGGGGCTGGCCGAGCTCGAGGAGCGGCTCGCCGCAGCCGAGAGCGCTCCGGCCGAGGAGGAGCCCTCGACCGACGTGCGCGACCGGCTCGCCGCCGCGGCCACCGCCGCCCGTGCCGCCGAGGTCGAGGCGCGCCTGGCGGTCCGCACGGGCGAGGAGC
>JAKFFB010000069.1:0-1796 GCA_036675425.1 Actinomycetales bacterium
CGTCTCGGCGTTCCCACCGGCGATCACGGGTGCGATGGTGCGCACGTTCCTGCTCGGCAAGGCCGGAGTCAGTGCGCTGGCCAAGGCGCACGGGGTCGCCGTCCGCGTGCTCGACCTCGGCGTGGACGAGGACTTCGACGACCTTTCCGAGGAGGTCCGCACGGCGCTGACCGCGCACAAGATCCGCCGGTCCTCCGGGGCCATCCACCTCGAGGACGCGCTCACCCTCGACGAGACCCGAGCCGCGTTGGCGGCCGGTGCGGCTGTCGCTCGCGAGGAGATCGCTGCCGGGGCGCAGCTGCTGATCAGCGGCGACATGGGCATCGGCAACACCACCCCGGCCGCCGCGATGGTCGCCGCGGGACTGGGCCTGCCCGCCTCCGAGGTCGTCGGGCGTGGCACCGGGATCGATGACGCCGCGCTGCTGCACAAGACGACGGTGATCGACGCCGCTCTGGCGCGCGCGGGGGACCGCGCGAGCGATCCGATCGAGACGCTCGCCGCACTCGGCAGCGCCGACCTCGCCGCCAGCACGGGCTTCCTGCTCGCCGCCGCGCAGGAAGGACGACCCGTCCTCCTCGACGGACTGATGAGCGTCGCCTGCGCACTGACCGCCGACCGCATCGAGCCGGGCGCCGCGGGCTGGTACGCCGCGGGCCACCGCTCCACCGAACCCGCCCAGTCCCTCGCACTGGCGAAGATGGGACTCGAGCCGCTGCTCGACCTCGGCCTCCGGCTCGGCGAGGGCTCGGGCGCGGTCGCCGCGGTCCCGGTCGTGCGCAGCGCCGCCGCGATCCTTCGCGACGTGGCGCTGCTGTCCGAGCTCCTGCCCGGATGATCAACGATGCCTGCCGGCTGTCGGTCGGGACGCTCACCGCGCTCCCGGTCCGGCCACCGGTCTCCGTGGACCGACGACGTGCAGCGCTGGCGATGGTGCTCGCGCCACTGGCGGTGCTGCCCCTCGGACTGGCCGTGGCCGGGGTCGTGCTCGCCGGGCACTGGCTGGGCCTTCCGCCCCTGGTCACCGCGCTGCTCGCGATCGGAGCTGGGATCCTCGGCAACCGCGCCTTCCACCTCGACGGGCTGTCCGACACCGTCGACGGGCTGGCTGCGTCCTACGACCGCGAGCGCTCGCTCGAGGTGATGAAGTCGGGGACGTCCGGACCGGCCGGCGTGGTGGCAGTCGTGCTGGTCCTCGGGCTGCAGGTGGCGGGACTCGCCTCGCTGGTCTCGTCCTCGGGTGCCGTCCTCGCGGGTGTCGCGGTCTGCGCGTCTCGAGCAGCGCTCGTGGTGTGCTGCGCCAACGGCGTCCCGGCCGCGCGCGCCGACGGACTCGGGAGCACGTACACCCAGACCGTGCCGCGGTTCGTGGCGCTCTTCAGCTGGCTGGTCGTGGGCGTCGTGCTCTCGCTCGTCGCCGATTGGGTCGGCCTTGACTGGTGGCGCGGAGCCCTCGCCGCTGCCGTCGCCCTGGTGGTCGTCGTGGTCCTGATCGTCCGCACCACGCGCCGCTTCGGCGGTGTCACCGGCGACGTCTTCGGCGCCTGCATCGAGGTGTCGCTGGCGGCGCTCCTGGTGTCCCTGTCGTGAAGGCTCGCGCCGTCGGACTGCTCCTCGGCTTCGCGGCCGACCGACTCCTCGGCGACCCGCAACGCTTCCACCCGGTCGCTGGGTTCGGCACCACGGGCGCTTCGGTCGAGCGGTTCCTGTACGCCGACTCGCGTGCCCGCGGCGTGGCGCACACCGCCCTCCTGGCCGGCGGGACGGTCGCGCTCGGCATTGCAGTCGAACGCCGG
>JAKFFB010000093.1:0-45623 GCA_036675425.1 Actinomycetales bacterium
CAGATCGGTGAACTCGTGGGTGTCAGCCAGATGCAGGTCTCCAGGCTGATCCGGCAAGCACTCACACACATGCGAGGCGCAGCTGGCTAGCACCCGCCCGCAGGGCCAGGGGCAGGCGAGCCGACAGCGGGATCGCTCGTGCGCTCCACCGACGACAACGGCCGCCCCGAGGGACGGCCGTTGTGCGGTATTCCGTGTTGCGTCGCTTAGGCGTCGGCGTCGCGGTCGTGGATCGTGACCTTCTTGACGTCGACGGCGCCGTAGCGATCGGCGGTCGAGGTGCCGGCCGGGGCGCAGCGCTTCTTCGTCAGGGCGACCTTGCCGCTGAGGTTGACCCGGTCGCCGACCGACACGGTGTCCGTGCCCTGGTAGCCGACGAGCTTGAGGACGTACGCGTCGGTCGTCGCGACCGTGAGCTCGGCGCCCTTGACCTGGACGCCCTTGCGCATGGCGTTCTGGTCGGTGATCTCGCCCGAGTTGCGGGCGTGGCGGTTGGCCGACGTGAGCTTGAGGGTGACCGTACCCTCGTTGACGCCGACCGTCGCCGGGTCATCAGCGGTGCCGCTGACGAACGTGCCGGACGCGATGAACGGCGTCTTGACCGGCTTGCAGGAGTTCGCCTTCGCGGGCTTCTTCGCGGTGGGCTTGGCGGCCAGGCCAGCGGCGGGGGCGACGAGCAGGGCCCCGGCGGCGACGATGGAGACCAGCGTCCGTGCGTGCTTCGCGGTGATGTTGCTGCTATCCGTCGTGGAAGATCTCATGCCTTGACTGTGCCCCACAGATGCCCGAAGCAGGCGTGGCTCTCACACACTGCTCACAGACAGGCCCGTTAGGGTCCGATCCCATGTCCGAGTGGTACGAGCAACTCCTCGCGCTGCAGCTCGAGCGCAACCGCGACATCTGGGCCGAGCTGCGCGAGCACGACGTGGAGGACGAGACGCCACTGCGGCTGGGCTTCCTCTTCCTCGCCCCCGGCAAAGCCGAGGCGAAGAGCGTCGTGGCGTTCCTGCGCGCGGAGACCGACTACGAGGTGCGCGCCCGCACGCGCCCGGACGACGGCGCCTGGGTCGTCATCGGCACGACGCAGCCGACGCCGGTCTCGCTCGCGATGCTCGACGACTGGGTCGAGTGGATGATCGCCGCCGGCGCGACCGAGGGACCGTGCGCCTTCGACGGCTGGGCGGCGCAGCTCGTCGGCGCCGAGGCCGACGCGAGCTAGTTCCTCGGACTTCTGACCGAGATCGCCCCTCTGACGCAACGGCTATAGGAGCGCGCGCTACTGTCTGACGGGTACGCGAGTCTCACCCGGCCGGCGCTCGAACCCAGCGCTCGTTCGTGAGGGGAACGCGGGCCGCGCGGACGGGTCCTTCCCGTCTCCTTCCTACTCTTCGCGTGGCCTGTCTCAGGGAGGAGGCGAGTTCAGGAGGCCGGCATGACCGGCACCCCCACCGCGCACCCGAGCCCGCTCCGAGAGAGAGCGTCGGGTACGGCCGGCCGCGCCGCCGGTGCGCGCGCCGCATCCGCCGGTGCATCCGACGTCGACACCGCGCGGCGCCTCGACGATGACCGGCTGTTCGCGCGTCTACGGTCCGGGGACGCCGGCGCGCGGGACGGTCTGGCCGAGCGATACCTGCCGCTTGCCCGCTCGCTGGCACGACGCTATTCCCGCTCCGGGGAGCCGATGGACGATCTTGTGCAGGTCGCCTCGCTGGGGCTGGTCAAGGCGATCGACCGCTTCGACACCGCTCAGGGAACGGCATTCTCGAGCTACGCGGTCCCGACGATCGTCGGCGAGCTCAAACGCCATTTCCGCGACCGCACATGGACGGTGCGCCCGCCGCGCGCCCTGCAGGAGCTGACACTGCGCGTCGAGCACGCCATCACCGGGCTGTCGCACGATCTTGATCGCGCGCCGACGGTCAGCGAGCTCGCAACCGAGCTCGGCAGCAGCCAGGAGGAGGTCCTCGAAGCGCTCCAGGCACGCGACGGCCGCAGCGGCGTATCGCTCCAGGCGCCTCGCAACGGCGACGAAGACCACGGGGCGCTGCAGGACACCCTAGGCGGGCTCGATGACGGCTTCAGCACCGCCGAATCGCGCGCGACCCTCGACAGCTTGATGGCTGGACTGTCGCCACGCTCGCGCGAGGTGCTACGCCTGCGATTCGAAGAGGACCTGACCCAGGCACAGATCGGTGAACTCGTGGGTGTCAGCCAGATGCAGGTCTCCAGGCTGATCCGGCAAGGACTCACACACATGCGCGACGCAGTTCAGTAGCACCCGCCGCGGGGTGTAGGCTGGCGTCATCAATTGGAGGAGGGGTGGGGATCATTTGAGACTCGCCGCTCAGCCGCGTGGAGGCCGGTCGTGGCCGACCGAGGGTCAGGCGAGCGCCGTATCGAGAGCGATCAGTCGCTGTCGGACGCCGATCAGACGAGCGCGGACAGCGATCAGATCAGCGCCGATCGTGACCAACTGGCGGCCGACCGCGATCAAGTCGCCAGCGATCAGGACCTGGTGGCCGGCGGTGACGCCGTCGGGCACGAGATCAGCCAGGCAATCCGCGCGCGCTCCGCGACCGCGAGAGGACGCACGGCCGCCCGACGCGACCAGACCGCAGCGGCGAGACTGCGGGCCGGCGAACAGCGTGACGCGATCGCCGCTGCGCGTGACGTCGCGGCAGTGGCGCGCGACCAGGCCGCCAGCGCGCGCGATCTCGCGATGGCGCAGGCCAGCATGGCCGACGCGCAAGCCGACGATGCGCGGGCGCTCACCGCGGCCGGGCGCATCGTCCGCGCCGCGGAGCAGCGCACGCGAGCCGCGCGGCAGCGCCTGCGAGCCGCACAGCAGCGTGCGCTCGCCGCTGTGGACCGGTTGGTGGCACAACGCGACCGCGAAGACGCGGCGCGAGAGCGTCGGCGCTCGCTGGATGATCGCCAGATGTTCGCCGTCGAGCTGCAGCACGAGCGGGACCTTCGCATCGAGGCGCTCGAGCAGCAGCATCGCGCCGAGCGGCTGGCCCGCACGTTGCAGCTCAGCCTGTCTCCTCCCAGCCTGCCGAGCATCGACGGGCTCGACGTCGCGGTGCACTACGAGCCGTCCGCGCCGGAGGACGTCGGCGGTGACTTCTACGACCTCTTCCCGCTCGCGGACAGCCGCTCGGCCTTCTTCCTGGGCGATGTCTGCGGCAAGGGCCCGGAGGCGGCCGCCGTCACTTCGCTGGCGCGGTACACGATCCGCACCGCGGCGATGCTGCACGAGAAGCCCGACGCGATCCTGGCGGACCTCAACACCGCGCTCTTGATGCAGGACACGAGCCTGGCTCAGACGTGCACCGCGGTCTACGGACAGATCGACATGAGCACGGCAACAACGGCCGCCGTAACGCTCGCGGTCGCAGGACATCCCTCGCCGGTCATCGTGCGCCGAGACGGCAGCACCCACGCGGCGTCTGCCCACGGAACGATGCTCGGCGCGGTCGAACACCCCACGTTTCAGACCTGCGAGGTCACCCTCGGGCTCGGGGATGCGGTCGTCGTATGCAGCGACGGGCTCCTCGACCTGCACCTCGACGACAAGCGCGCCGACGAGCAACGCATCGCGCAACTGCTGTCCGGAAGCTCGCAGGCAAGCGCCCAAGACCTCGTGGATCGACTCACGCACGCGTTTGACGACGTCGATCGTCCGCTGCGCGACGACGTCGCGATCCTGGCGCTGCGCCGGACGCAACCGGCCGAAGGAAGCTGACTCAGGCTCAGCGCAGCAGGTCCGGCGGCGGCGCGTCGGGCGCCCCGCCGCGCACGGCGAAGGAGATCACCGCCAGCTCGCCCTCCTCGGCGTGCAGCCGCGCCTTGACGACGGTCGGGGCGCGCGCGACGGTCATGAAGGCGATCGAGAACGGCATCCGGTAGGGCACGCCCGGGACCGTCTTGGGGCGCGTGCCGATCGCGACCATCGACGCGCGCGTGCGCTCGACGTGGCCCTCGTCGTCGAAGACCTCGAGCACGACCGGCAGCAGCTGCCCGTGCTGCTCGGGGTCGATCGTCAGGACGCCCGCGACGAAGCCGCGCACGGTGGCCGGGAACATCTGGACGTCGAAGTGCTCCCAGCCGGCGCCCTTGACCGTGAGCATCGAGCCCTCGATCGCCGCGCGGTTGGCGAACATGGCGGCTTCGACGTTCATCGAGCGTCAGTCTGACGCAACCCGGGCGAGCGATACCGCGAACAGCTCGTCCGGATCGGTGACACGACACGCGCGCGATGGTCCTAAAAAAGGCGGAATGTCGCACCGAACGGGTGTCCGCTGCGCCTGACGGAATGTACTTTCACGTCATGCGGGTGCGTACAGGGACGTTCGCCACGTTGTGCTGCGTGCTGATTGCGCTGGCCTCTGCGCCGGCCGCATCCGCCGCGGACCCGTACCACGGCGTCTTCGCGACCGACATGAGCAACCCGCCGGCGCGGCTCGCCGCGGACATGGACGCCTACGCACGGACCGGCGCGGGGACCTTGCGCGAGCACCTGTTCTGGGATCGCATCGAGCGCTCCCCGGGCGTCTTCGACTGGGCGGACACCGACGCGATGGTCGCCGCTGCGCAGGCGCGCGGGATGACGATCCTGCCCGTGCTGGTCGGCACGCCCGCCTTCTATTCGACGCGGCCGGCCGGCTCGACGGGCGACGGGTGGCCACCGCGCGAGCCGGGGATGATCACCCGCTTCGCGCAGGAGCTGACCAAGCGCTACGGCACGAACGGGACGTACTGGGGCTGTCTGCTGCCGGGCCTGCTGTGCCGGCGGCCGTACAAGCCGATCCTCGCCTACCAGGTCTGGAACGAGCCGGACATCGCCGCGTGGTGGCGCACCGGCGTGAACGCGGGCCAGTACAACGCGCTGCTGGCCGCCGCCTACAACGGCCTGAAGGCGGGCGACTCCAAGGCGGAGGTCGTGATCGCGGGCCTGACGATCCGCGTCGGCGATCCGGGCAGCTACCTCGAGCAGCTCTACAACCTCGGTGCCGCGGCGTACTTCGACACGATGGCGCTCCACGCCTACGGCGGCAGCATCGGCGCCGTCACCGGCGTCATCCGCAGGGTCCGCAACATCATGATCGCCAAGAACGACGGTGCCACGCCGATGCGGATCACGGAGTACGGCTTCGCCACCGGCGGAGTGCGCGAGTGGGTCGGGACGCCGGCCTGCCAGGCGGCGCTGATCTACGCGACGACGCGCGAGCTCGTGCTGCGCAAGGCCGAGTTCGGGCTGAAGGCGATCAACCAGTTCCAGTGGCGCGACGCCGCCACCGGCACGACGCAGGGGTGGCCGAACTACGCGGGCATGCTCTACTTCGACGGCACGCCGAAGCCGTCGCTGGCGGCGTACACCGAGGCTGTCGCCGGCCGTCCGCCGCCGCCGGGCCAGACCGTGCCCCTGGCGTGCCCGGCGCTGAACCAGGGCTGACCGCGCCGCGCGATCCCGAGTCCCATGGGCCGAAGGGCGGTCAGGCGCGGCGCGACAGCGACACCGCGAAGAGCTCGTCGGGGTCGGTGAACACCTCGACGAGCTCGAGGCCGGCCGCCGCGAGGTCGCCGCGCAGGCGCTCGGGCGTGAACTTCGCGCTGATCTCGGTGCGGATCTCCTCGCGCCCGGCGAAGTCGACGTCGAGGTCGATCGCCTCGATGCGCACGTGCTGGGGCACGGTGGCGCGCAGGCGCATCTCGATCCACTCGCGCTCGCGGTCGAAGAACGCGACGTGCTCGAAGGCGTCGACGTCGAAGTCGGCCCCGAGCTCGCGGTTGAGGACGTGCAGGACGTTGAGGTTGAACTGCGCCGTCACGCCCGCGCTGTCGTCGTAGGCCGCCTCGAGGACGTGCGGGTCCTTGACGAGGTCGGTGCCGAGCAGCAGGTGCCCGTCGGGGCCGAGCGTCTTGCCCAGCGAGCGCAGGAAGCGGCGCCGGCTGCCGGGCGGGAAGTTGCCGATCGTGCCGCCGAGAAACGGCACGAGGCGCGGGCCGGCGGGCGCCGGCAGGTGCTTGAGGTGGCGCTCGAAGTCGCCCACCATGCCGTACACCGAGAGCCCCGGGTACTCCTCGACGAACACCTCGGCGACGGCGTGGACGGTCGTCGCGCTGACGTCGACGGGGATGTAGCGCGTCAACGTCCCCGCGTCGCGCATGGCATCGAGCAGCACGCGCGTCTTCGTGGCCGAGCCCGAGCCGAGCTCGACGAGCTCGACGGCGCCGGTGCGCGCGATGATGTCGTCGGCGTGCGTCTCGAGGATGAGCCGCTCGGTCGCGCGGTCCGAGTTGTTGATGATGGCGATCAGGGGCGCGAGCCCGCCCGCCACCGTCATGTCGCCGGACTGCAGCACCGAGGAGAGCTTCCGCTCCAGGATCCCCTCGACCCGCCGGATGACCTCGGGCGAGGTCGTCTCCATCACCGCGACGCGGTGCGCGACGTCGGCCTGCAGGTGGTCCGGCATGCCGCTCAGCACGATGGCCGCCTGCTCCGCGCGCATGTGGGCCAGGACCAGCGCGATGGTCTGCGGGTGCTCGTCCTGCAGGAACGACAGGACCTGCCGGGCGTCGGCGCGGCGCAGGAACTCGAACGGCATCTCGATGAGCGAGGCCTCCATGCGAGCCAGCAGCTCGGTGGCCTTCTCCGGCCCCATCGTCGCCTCGAGGACCTCGCGGGCGTAGGCCATCCCGCCCTTGCCGTAGTGCCGGCGGGCGGCCGCCAGTCCGTGGAACTCCTCGAGCACCTCGTCCACCTGCGCGGTGTCGACGCTCTGCAGCCGGGCGATCTCGGCGAGGACCTCCTCGACCTCGCTCTCGCGCATCGACTTGAGCACGAGCGCGGAGCGCTCCTTGCCCAGCTGCACCAGCAGGATCGCCGCCTTCTGCGCGCCTGTCAGGGCGTCGGCCGCCGTCGTGGACATCAGCTGCGCCGGTCCGCGAGCCAGCCGCGCAGCAGCTGCGCGACCTCTTCCGGCTGCCGCTCGACCAGGTCGCCGATCTCCGACTGCACGGAGATGCGGCGGACCTCGGCCGGGTCGGTGGGGGTCGCCTCGAGCTGCAGCCGCTGCTGCGCCGCGAGCACGGCGGCCTCCTCGGCGGCGATCGCGGACTGCTGCCGGGCCTCGAGCTCCTGCACGGCGATGGTGACCGGCGTGCGGCGGTCACGGCGCAGGATGCGCAGGGCGTGCAGCAGGACCAGCCCGACGACGAGCAGCACGGCGACCGTGCGGATGAGGCTCCACCGCTGCTGGTTGCGCTCCGCCGCGGCGATCTCGGCCAGCTCCTCCTCGACGGCCTTCTCGGCGGTGTCGTCGAACGTCATCCGGCTGACCTCGACCACGTCTCCGCGGGTCGGGTCGATCCCGGCCGCCGCGGAGACGAGCTGCTTGACCTCCGCGGGGTTCACGACGCCGGCCGCCTCCGCGTCCAGGATGACCGCGACAGAGAGCCGCTCGATCCGCCCGGGGGCTGCCTCCGCGCGCTCGGTGACCTTTCCGACGGCGTACTGCCGCGAGGTCTGCTCCTTCTCGTACGAGCTGTCGCCCGATCCCTCGGGCGCCTGCGTGACGTTCTCCGGTCCGAGCACGCCGCCGACGACCTGGCCGGTCCCGTCGTAGGTCTCGGTCGCCGTCGTCTCGGACACCGTCGGGGCCTTGGCGCCGGTCTCGAAGCGCTCGGTCTGCGTCTCGCGCTTGTCGAAGTCGAGCTCGGCCTTGACGCGCACCACGGCCTTGCCGTCGCCGACGACCGGGGCGAGCATCGCCTGCACCGACTCCTGCAGCGACG
Source organism: Actinomycetales bacterium (assembly GCA_036675425.1). GTDB lineage: Bacteria > Actinomycetota > Actinomycetes > Mycobacteriales > SCTD01 > SCTD01. The sequence goes on from JAKFFB010000093.1 coordinate 7,798, forward strand.
ACTCGAAGCTCGAGGTCTGCGCGGCGCGGGCGTCAGCGGCGGCGTTGCCGGCGCCCCCCTCACCGCCGGTCGACAGCACGTTCCCGGAGCTGTCGGCGATGGTCACCTTGTCCGGCTCGAGTCCCTCGACGCTCGACGACACGAGGTTGACGACGGCCTGCACCTGACCACCGGAGAGCCGGCTGCCCGGCCGGGTCTTCACCAGCACGGACGCGCTCGGCTGGCGGGCGTCCTCGGAGAACAGCGCCTGCTCGGGGATGACCAGGTGCACGGTCGTCGCGTCCACCCCGTCGATCGCGGAGATGGTCTTGGCCAGCTCGCCCTCGAGCGCCCGCTGGAAGTCCACGCGCTGACGGAACTCGGAGGTGGTGATGCCCTGCCGGTCGAGCAGCTCGTAGCCCGCCTCTCCCGACTCGGGCAGCCCGGCGGCGCTCAGGTCCAGCCGCAGCTGGTACACCTCCTGCTGGGGGACGAGGACCGTACGCCCTCCGTCCGCCAGCTCGTAGGCCGTTCCTTTCGCGGTCAGCTCCTCCGTGATGGCCGCCGCGTCGGCCGCGCTGAGGTCGGTGAAGACCGGCACCAGCGCCGGCTTGGCGGCCCAGGACGTGAAGGCGAGCAGGCCGCCCAGGACGGCGAGCAGCGCGACGACGGTGACGGCCTTCTGCCCTGCGGTGAAGCCCGCGAGCAGGCGACGGGCGCCCGCGGTGAGCCCGGTGAGCTGTGCCGGCATCAGACCTGCATCCTCATGATCTCGGTGAAGGCCTCGACGGCCTTGTTGCGGACGGCGACGGTGAGCTCGGTCGCGACGGAGGCCTCGGTGCTGGCGATCATGTAGTCGTGCACGTCCTGCAGGTCGCCGGTGGCGGCCTGCACGGCCATCTCGCTGGACGTGGAGCGCAGGGCGTCGAGCTTCTCCAGCCCCTGCGTGAGCAGGTTGCCGAAGTCCCCACCGGCCGGCTCCACCGGCTTGGATGCGGGCAGCGACGGAAGGGTGCTGAACCCGGGGGTGAAGCCGACGGGGCTGATGCTCACGAGCGCGAGCCCAGTCGCAGCGCCGCGTTGTAGGCGTCCTTGGCGCGCTCCACCACGGACAGGTTCGCCTGGTAGCCGCGCTGCGCGATCATCAGCTGGGTCATCTGGTCGGACAGGTCCATGTCCGGCATGCGGACCATGCCGTCCTCGTCGGCCAGCGGGTGGTCGGGGGCGTGCAGCAGCCGGCCCTCGGCGCTGCCGAACTCGACGCCCGCGACGCGCACGCCGCCGGCGCCGCCGTAGTCCGCCGCCTGCGCCACGACCATGCGCGCCTGGAAGGCGCTCTCCTCGGTGCGCCGCGCGGTGTTGAGGTTCGCGATGTTGTCGGAGACGGCGTCGAGCCACTTGCGGGTGGTGCGGAGCCCGGACCCCGCAACGTCGAAGGCGCCGAACATGCCCATCAGCGGTTGCCGATCGCGGTGCGGATGCCGTTGAAGCGGTTGGTGATCGCCTGCACCGTGAGCTCGTAGCGCAGCCCCGTCTCCATCGCGGCGAGCGTCTCCTCGTCGAGGTTGACGTTGTTGCCGTTCAGCCGCGTGGGCTGCAGCGAGCGCGCGACGGTCGGCGCCTCGTCAGGCGCGGAGCCGGTGGCTGCGGCGTCGCGGAGCGCCGACTCGAAGTCGACGCGGCCGGCCAGGAAGTGGGGGGTCTCGATGTTCGCGATGTTGTCGGCGATGGTCCGCTGCCGCAGCGCGAGGCCGTCGAGCGCGGAGTGCAGGATCGCGTTCACGCCGTCCATCAGGCGCACCGGCCGGGGAAGCGCACGCAACGAGTCGACACAGTCGACGCTCCTCGAGGACGAGTCGGGCGTCCACCGCCGATCCGTGGCGGTGTTCTGGTCGAGCAGTCCGTGCTCCTCCTCCCCGTCGGCAGGAGGCCGCGACTTGTGAGGCGTCCGATGTCACCCGTCTGGGGGAACCCTCACGCGAGAAGCCCTGCTAGGCAGAACGTCTCGTCACACCGCGTGGTCGACGTACGACGACTCGGCGGCCTCGCGAGGTCGCATCCGGTCCAGCATCGCCAGCTCGCGCCGGGTCCCGTGCAGCCGGCGCTCCAGGTCGAGCGCGAGCGACTGCGTCGCCGCCAGCAGCGCGTGCACCCGGGGCACCAGCTCGACCGGCAGCGGTCCCAGCCCCACGGGCGGAGCGAAGTCCTGGAGCGGCGCGACGTCGGCGCCGTCGTCGAGGGCGGTGCGGGACCGGGTGAGATCGGCCTCGAGCGCGTCGAGCGCCTCGGTCCAGGTCACGACGCCACCGCCGCGACCGCGGCGAGCGCGGCCTCGCGCCAGGTCTGCTGCAGCGGCTCCACGAGGTCCCGCACGGTGCGCACCCGGGCGGCGTCCTTGCCCAGGTTGGCGGCGACCAGCTCGGAGTGCAGGAAGACGTAGAGGTCGGACAGGCCCTTCGCGCCGTCCCAGACGGTCTGGTCGAGACTGCTGTCGAGCTCGAGCAGGATCGCCTGCGCGTGCAGCAGCTGGTCGTGCGCGACCTGCAGGTCCCGCCGTCCGAGGGCGTCCTCCGCAGCCACCAGGTCACGGACCAGGCGGTCGAAGAGCATGAGGAGCAGTCGGGCCGGTGACGCCGTCGTGATGGCGTCGCTGGTGTAGCGCGCCCGGGCGCTGTTCGCGGTCGTCACGTCATCCTCCCCACGACGGCAGCCCGGCGATCTGCCCGGCCAGCCACTGCCCCTGCTGCTGGGCGGCACCCAGCGCCTTCTCCATCGCCGTGAACTGCCGGCGCAGCGCGAGCTCACGCAGCGCCAGCCGGCTGTCCCAGCTGGAGATCCGCTCGGTGATGCCGCGGACCTGGCTCTCCTTGCTCCGGATCGCACCCGGCACCAGGCCGTCGGTCCGGTCCGTGATGCGCTCGACCGTGCTGCCCACGCGTGTGGCGACAGCGGTGAACAGCGACTGCACGGCTGCCGGGTCCGCCGTCCACGCCTCGAGGAAGCGGGCCGAGTCCAGCTTCACGGTGCCGTCGCGCTGCGCGCTGACGCCGTTGGAGCCGGGCGAGCCGATCGTGCTGGCGGCGACCGGGTCGGTGACGGCGCGCAGCAGCTCCGTGCGCAGCCGCCTCAGCAGGCCGTCGCCGACGAGCAGGCCGCCCTTCTTGGTGACCGGGTCGAACCGCGTCAGCGCGTCGATCTCGGCGAGCGCGGCGTTGACGGCGTCCGTCAACGCCCCGGCCTGCTTCGCCAGACCGGCTGTGTCGGTGGCGATCTCGACGGTGACCGCGGTGCCCGGGTCCGCCTTGCCGAGGGTGAGCGTGACGCCGGCGACGAGGTCGCTCACGACGTTGCTCGTCCGGCGGACCTCGTAGGCGCCGGGGCCGCTGCCGACGGTGAGGACGGCGTCCGACCCGTCGGTGAGCGTCTGCAGGGTGCCCAGCGAGGAGGTGCCGGCCGGGAACGCGCCGCTGCTCAGGCTCACGCCCGAGGCGGCACCGGTCGTGGTCGAGGTGACCTGCAGCCGGTACGCGCCGGGGGAGACCTGGACGGCCGCAGCCGTGACGCCGATGCCCGCGGCGTTGATGCCGCTGACGACCTGCGCGAGCGTCGAGCCGCCGGCCGCCCCGACCGACGAGAGCGTCGCCGTACCGGTCCGCAGACCCCCGGAGAGCGTCATCGAGACGCTGTCGCCCGCCGCCGTCGTGACGGTGAGGGGCGTCCCGGCGCGGACGTCGGTGACGGTCACCTCACGGGTGACGTCGCCGTCGAGCTGCACCTTGCCGTCGACGCCGGTCAGCGCTGCGGCGTCGGCCGTCAGGCCCAGCGCGGTCAGCGCGCCGTCCAGCACGCCGCGCCCGCCGACCTGCAGGGTCGCAGCGGACCCCTCAGCGGTGGTGGTGAGGACCAGCCTGCCGTCCGTCCCGACGGTGGCGGTGGCGCGACCGCTCAGCTGCGCGGTCAGCTCCGCTGCCAGCTGCGACGGGTCGTACGTCCCTGCCGTGAGCGTGAGGTCGGTGACGACGCCGCCCACGGTCACCCGCAGGCTGTCGTTCACCCCCGCGCTGATGGTGGTGCTCGCGGCCGGCGCCGCAGTGCCGGTCTTGGTGGCACCTGCGGACGCCTGGGTCACGGTGAGCGCGTGGGAGCCGGCGGACAGGGTGGCGCTCGCGCTGTCGACGGCGCCGATCCCGAGGGCGCTCGTCCCCTTGGCGAGAACCAGCGGACCGGTGGTCACGACGGTGTCCAGCGACGGGACGGTGCCCGAGCTGACGGCCGAGGCGGCAGCCGCGAGTCGCGTGACGGTGAAGCTGAAGGTGGCGGGCGCCGCTCCGGCGGTGACGGCGACCGCGACGCGGGTCGGGTCCGACGAGGTCGCGGTGGCGGGCTGCCAGCCCTTCGGGCCGGTGAGCACCTTCGCGGCGTCCCCCACCGCGGCGATCCTGGTGTTGAGCGCGCGCAGCGCGGCGAGCACCTTCTCGACGCCCGCCCGCTGGGTCTGCAGCCGGAGCTGCGGTGCCCGCTCGAGCTGCATGAGCTGCGAGACGAGGGACCCGGTGTCCATCCCGGACACGATCCCGTCGATGCTGCCGACCACCGCGCACCTCCTCCGTGTTCGCCGCGTGCGTAGACGGATCAGGGGTGGCAGGCGACGGTGCCTGCCACCCCTGATCCGCTTGCTGCCGTGCCTCTCCGCCGTGCCCCCGCGCTAGCGGAGCAGCGACAGCACGCCCTGCGAGGCCTGGTTGGCCTGGGCCAGCATCGCGGTGCCGGCCTGCGACAGGATCTGCGAACGGGTGAAGGCCATCATCTCCTTGGCCATGTCCGTGTCACGGATCCGGGACTCCGAGGCCGCCAGGTTCTCCGACGCGACGTTCAGGTTCGCGACGGTGTGCTCCAGGCGGTTCTGCACGGCACCGAGCGAGGCGCGCTCGCCGGAGACGGTGGCGATGGCCGTGTCGAGCGAGGCCAGCGACGCGTCCGGGTCGGTCAGGTCGAGCGCGTCGACGCCGAGCGTGGCCGAGTCGGCCAGGCCGATGGTGACGGCGACCCGCTGGCCCGCGTTGGCGCCGACCTGCAGGTTGAAGACGCCGTCAGCGCCGGCGCCGCCGGTGCCGTCGAGCAGGTTCTGGCCGTTGAACTGCGTCGTGCTGCTGATGCGGTCGAGCTCCGCCACGAGCTCGTCCACCTCGAGCTGGATGAAGCCCCGGTCCTCAGCGGTGTTCGTGTCGTTCGCCGCCTGCACCGTCAGCTCGCGCATGCGCTGCAGGATGGAGTGCGACTCGTTCAGCGCGCCCTCAGCGGTCTGGATGAGGCTGATGCCGTTCTGGGCGTTCTCGCTCGCCTTGTTGAGGCCGGCGACCTGCCCGCGCAGCTTCTCGCTGATGGCGAGGCCTGCTGCGTCGTCCGCGGCGCGGTTGATCCGGAAGCCCGACGAGAGCTTCTCGAGGCTCTTGGACATCTGGCCGTCCGTCACCGAGAGGTTCCGGTAGGAGTTCATGGCCGCGATGTTCTGGTTGATCCGAAGACCCATGGTGCTTCCTCCTTGAGACAGCCGCCGCACGGCGACCGGGGTGGTGGTGCGTCCTGCCCTCCTGGCTGGGACGTCCTGCTCTTCGACCGGCCGCGGGGTGGTCTGAGCGGTTCGCTGTCGCCCTATCGGGTGAACGTCAGGCGGTGGCACCGGCCGCGACGTCGGTCGCGCGTCGCGGTGCGGGCACGCTCACGCGGCTGCGGAAGTCCGACCGAGCGGCGATGGCCGCGTAGTACGCCTCCTTGCGGCGGGCCAGCCGACCGTCGGGTCGTTCCTCGGCGGGCAGCTGCTCCGGCGCGAGGTGCTTGTTCATGCCGTCGCGGACGAGGGCGAGCGCCTCGCTCCGCATCTGGGAGATGCGCGACTCGGTGACACCGAGCTCAGCGGCGATCTCCGCCATCGGCCGCTCCTCGAAGAACACCGCGACGACCACTGCGCGCAGCCGCTCGGGGAGCGCCGCGACCGCGTCATGCAGGTAGGCCTGCCGCTCGCGCTCGAGGAGCACCTCGTCCGGAGCGGGGTCGGTGCTCGGCAGGACGCTGTCCACGCCGGCCGTGTCGACGACGGCCTGGAAGCTGAGCACCACCGCGCGGTGCACGTCCGACTGGGTGGCCGCCAGCTCTTCGGTGGTGGTGCCCATCCGGGCGGCGATCTTGGCGGGCGTCGCCGGACGGCCCAGCTCGCGGGAGAGGGCGTCGGCCACCTCGTCCTGCTCGCGCGCCCGGCGGCGCACGGAGCGGCTGGCCCAGTCGTGCGACCGGAGCTCGTCGAGCAGCGCACCGCTGATCCGGCGCGACGCGTAGCGCGCGAAGGGGACGCCGCGCTCCTCGACGAAGCTGCGCGCCGCCATGGCCAGCGCTGCGCGCCCCGCGCTCTCCAGCTCGTCGCGACGAACATGACTGGGCAGTCTGCGGCAGATGTCCGAGACCGCGTAGCCCACGAGGGGGAGGTGCTCGCGCACCAGGTCCTCCTCGGACGGCGTGGCAGCGGACGGGGCGGGAGGCTGCGACGTGGTCATGGCAGGTCGTCTCGGCCTTTCCGACACCCGATCTCGAGGATCAGTGAGGGTCATCCGAAATAACCACCCGGAGTGACTACTCCGGTTGCAACCGGCGGCAGGTCGCAGGCTGCTCCCGCGTACTCCTCAGCAGCCGAGGCAACCCGCCGATGAGCGGTCGAGCCCCGAGAGCCGGGGATCGCGACCGGGGCGAGGATCATGTCTCTCACTGAGGTCTCGAGCATCCTGTGGCGTGAGCGAGAGCTGCTCGAGCTGCTGCTGTTCAAGCTCGAGGAGGAGCAGCTGCTGCTGGCTGCCGGCCGCTCGCGCTGGCTCGGCCATGCCACCCGCGAGGTCGAGATGGTGCTGGACGAGATCCGCCGCGCCGAGCTCGGCCGGGCGGTCCAGGTCGAGGAGGTCGCGGTCTCCCTCGGGCTGCGTCGTGACGCCAGCCTGCGCGAGCTCGCGGAGAGCGCACCGGCACCCTGGGACGACATCCTGCGGGAGCACCGCAACGCCTTCCTCAGCGCGAGCGCCGAGATCAGCGCGCTGGCGCAGGGCAACCGGGAGCTGCTCTCCGCCGGCTACCGGGCAGCCCGTGACACCCTGATGTCCCTCGGCGAACCCGAACCTGCCACCTACAGCCCCACCGGCGAGGCCGTTCAGCGCAACCGCGGCCCCCGCCTGCTGAACTCGGCCATCTGACGTGTCGACCTTCTCCGGGCTCTCCGTCGGGCTGTCCTCCCTCTACGCCCAGCGGCACGGTCTCGAGACCACCGGGCACAACATCGCCAACGCCAACACCGAGGGCTACAGCCGGCAGCGGGTCCGCCTGCAGGCGGAGAGCGGGCCGGTGCTGCCGGCCTACCACTCGCGGTGGAACGGGGCCGGAAGCGGCGTCAGCGTCGCTGACGTGGACCGGCTGCGCGACGTCTTCCTCGAGTCCCGCTCCCTGCAGGAGCGCGGCGGCGACGCGGCGCTGCGCGGCCGGTCCGTCGTGCTCGGCCGGGTCGAGGCGGTCTTCGCCGAGCCCGGCGAGGTCGGGCTGCAGTCCCAGCTGTCGGAGTTCTGGTCCGGCTGGGACGACGTCGCGAACCACCCGGACGACCTGGCGGCCCGCAGCCAGCTGCTCGAGCGCGCCGCGACGCTCGCCACGGGCCTGAACACGGCTGCGGGTCGCGTCGCCACGCAGTGGACGGCGTCGTACGAGCAGCTCGCGGCCACCGTCGACGACGTCAACGCCACGGCCGCCGCCGTCGCCCAGCTGAACGAGGGGATCGCGTCCGCCACGCGAGCGGGCCTGCGGCCGCACGACCTGGCCGATCAGCGCGACCGGCTGGTGCAGCAGCTCGGCACGCTCGTCGGCGTCTCGGTCCGGCAGAGCGACTCGGGGGCCGTCGACGTCTTCCTCGGCGGCACGGCGCTGGTGCGTGGCGGCAGCGCGGAGCGGCTGCAGGTCCAGGGGGCCGACGGGCTCACCACCCCGGCGGAGGCGGTCAGCGTCGGCTGGGCCCGGGACGGCTACCCGGCGGCGACCGGCGGCGCGACGAGCGGCCTGCTCCAGGCGGTCAACGACGTGCTGCCGCGCTACCGCGACGCGCTCGACGCGCTCGCCCTCTCCCTCCGGACCGTCGTCGACACCCAGCACGCGCAGGGATTCGACCTGACCGGTGCTCCGGGCGGTGACTTCTTCACCGGCAGCTCGGCGGCGGATCTCGCGGTGGCGGTCACCGACCCTGCCGCGGTGGCGGCCAGCGACTCGGCCGGGAGTGGGAGCGGCGACCGCGGCGGGGCCAACGCCGCCGCCATGGCGGAGCTCTCGACCGTCGCCGGCGGTCCGGACGAGCTCTACCGGCGCACGGTCGTGGAGCTCGGCGTCGAGACGCAGACGGCCAACCGGCGGGTCGACATCCAGGCAGAGATCCTGCGGCAGCTCGACGCGGCCCGCGAGGCCGAGTCGGGCGTCAACCTCGACGAGGAGATGACCACGATGCTCGCCTACCAGCGGGGCTATGAGGGCGCTGCCCGCTTCGTGACGGCCGTCGACGAGATGCTCGACACCCTCATCAACCGCACCGGCGTCGTGGGCAGGTAGGAGGAGCCGTGCCGACCACCAGGATCACCCAGCGCACCGTCAGCACGACGCTCATGCACGGGCTGCAGTCGAACCTCGGCCGGATGCAGAAGCTGCAGGAGCAGCTCTCGTCCGGCAAGCAGGTCAGCCGTCCGTCGGACTCACCGGTGCAGACGGTGGAGGCGATGCAGTTCCGCGCCGGCATCCGGCGCACCGAGCAGTACGTCCGCAACGCCGACGACGGCATGGCGCTGCTCGGCACGGCGGACGCTGCGCTGACCGAGGCGCTGGCGATGACGCGGCGCGTGCGCGAGCTCGCCCTCGGCGGGATGAACGCCACCGTCGCCACGGACGGCCGCAACGCGATCGCCGCGGAGCTGCGCACGCTGCGCGAGAGCCTGCTCGGCGTCGCGAACACGCGCTACCTGGACCGTCCCGTCTTCGGCGGCAACACCCTGGGCAGCTCGGCCTTCGACCCCGCGACCGGCGCCTACGTCGGCGACGACGGCAGCATCGCGCGCACCATCGGCCCGGGTGCGCAGGTCGTCGTGAGCATCCCCGGCACCTCGGCCTTCGGCGCCGACGGCGACCCGGCGCAGCTGTTCGACCTGGTGGACCGGCTGGCCGACGCGCTGGAGACCGGCGGACCCGCGATGGCGGCTGCGCTCGACGGAGGACTGGTGGACCTCGACCGCTCGATCGAGTCGATGATCAACGCGCTCGGCCAGGTCGGCGCGCGCTACAACCGGGTCGAGGCCGCGCGCAACGCCGCAGAAGGGCAGCTGCTGTCGCTGACCAGCAGCCTCTCCGAGGCGGAGGACATCGACCTGCCCAAGACCATCGTGGACCTCCAGATGCAGGAGGTCGCCTACAAGGCGGCGCTCAACGCCACCGCTCGTGTCGTCCAGCCCTCTCTTCTCGACTTCCTGCGCTAGGAGCCCAGAGCGTGACCGCGATGCTGTCCGAGACCACCCCCACCGCCGTGCCGGAGCTCCGCTTCGGCGGCGGCATCGCCGGCTTCCCGGACTCCGAGCGCTACGCGCTCGTCGAGGTCACGGATGCCGCTCCGCTGTGCCTGCTCACGAGCCTGGACGAGGACGGCGTGCAGTTCGTGGTCGCGCCGCCGGCGGTCTTCTTCCCCGACTACGCACCCGATCTCGACGACGACAGCGCTCAGCGGCTGGGTCTCACCGATGCGGCAGACGCGCTGCTGCTCGTGGTCCTGACCGTCGGCGCCGACCTCGCCACGTCGACGGCCAACCTGCTGGCGCCGATCGTCGTCAACACCCGCACGCTCGCGGCGGCGCAGGTCGTCGTCGCCGACGACTGGCCGCTCCGCGCTCCGCTGCGCCGCGCCTGAGCGCCTGGGCCCGAGCCGCGGCCTATCCTGGCCTTCCTGGTCCACCACGGAAGGAACGCCAGATGCTGGTCCTCACCCGCCGGGTCTCCCAGAGCATCGTCATCGGGACCGACGTCGTCGTCACCGTCCTCGAGGTCCGGGGTGACCAGGTGCGCATCGGCGTGTCCGCGCCCCGCGACGTCGACGTGCACCGCGAGGAGGTCTTCGTCGAGCTGCAGGAGGCCAACCGCGCTGCGGCCTCGCCGTCGGCCGACGCCGTCACCGCGCTCGGGAAGCTGCTGCCGCCGACCGCGACGCCGGAGGACGACGCCGAGCAGGAGCAGTAGCCCTTCTCGTCACCCGATCCGGTGACGTGCGGCGCGCGCGCGTGCCGATGAGCAAGGTGCACGACGGGCTGCCAGGACGGCGGCGCGAGAGGATCTGCCAGGGGGCAAGGATGCCTGAACCCGGTGCTGCGCGAACCGCAGCGCGTCCGGCGCTGCCGGTGCCCCGCGAGCGGGGCGGCTGGACCCCGCCCGGCCGACGGACCGCCGACGAGCTGTTCTCCATGGGGCTGACCGACCTCGAGCCGGCCCTGCTGACCTGGGCGCATCAGGACGACGGCTGCCTCGTGCTGCTCGACGGCGACGCCGACGGCGAGCTGGTGGTGCGCTGGGTGAACCGCAACGGCGCCCAGCTGTTCGGCTACGCCCCGGAGGAGATGCTCGGCGAGACCTTGGCGCGCGTGCTGCGCAGCCCGTTCGCGGCGGCCGGGGTGTGGGCCGACGAGGCACCCGTCGTCGACCCGCGCCGGGTGGTGCGCCGCTCGCTGCCGGTGCAGCGCCGCGACGGGTCGCCGCTGCGGATGACCGCGACCAGCGTCCCCGTGCACGTGAGCGGCCGGGGCGCCTGGATCCTGCGGCTGGTCCAGGAACCGGACGTCGACCGCGTCGCCGACGACCTGCGCGCGTCGCACGAGAGGTTCCGGGCGCTGGCCGACCGGGCCCCCATCGCCATCTTCTCGTCCGAGTCCGGGCTGCGGCTCGCCTACGTCAACGACCGGTTCAGCGAGGTCTTCGGCGACGGAGCCGAGCGCCTCACCGGCATGGGGTGGCTGGCCCACGTCCACCTCGAGGACCGCGGTGCCGTCATCGACGCGATGACCGCCGTGCTGCAGGGCGTCCCGCAGGACCTGCCGATGCGCGTCGTGCGCCGGGACGGCGAGGAGCGCTCGGTGCAGGCCCGCATCGTCCCGGTGCCGAGCGCGCGTCGCGAGACCGGCTTCGTCGGCACGCTGGAGGACATCACCGAGCGGCAGGCGTGGGAGGCCTCGCTCGCCTACCAGGCCTCGCACGACCCGCTGACCGGACTGCTGAACCGCCGCCGCCTGCTGGAGCTGCTCAGCGAGGACCTGCGCAGCTCCGGACCGGACCGGCCGGCCCTGCTCTTCCTCGACCTCGACGACTTCAAGCACGTCAACGACTCGCTGGGGCATGACGCCGGTGACCGGCTGCTGCTCGAGGTGGCGCGGCGGCTGCAGGAGGCGGTGCGCGAGGGCGACGTGGTGTCGCGCTTCGGCGGTGACGAGTTCGCGGTCCTGTGCCGCGGCGTCGCCGACGAGCACGCGGCGACCGAGGTGGCCCGCCGCCTGCTGGAGGCGGTCACCGGCCCGGTGCTCCTCGGGACGAGCACGTTCGCGGTCTCCGGCAGCATCGGGGTGGTCGTTGCCGGCCGTGGTCACGCCGAGGCGGAGGACGTCCTTCGGGACGCGGATGTGGCGATGTACCAGGCGAAAGCGGCCGGCAAGGACTGCTGGGCGCTGTTCGACGAGCAGGCACGGCTGCGCGCGCAGGACCGCGTCGACCTGGCCCGTGACCTCCGGGCGGCCGTGGAGGCCGGTGACCTGACCGTGCACTACCAGCCGGTCGTGCGCCTGACGTCCGGTGATGCCGCCGTCCCGCAGCTGGTCGGCGTCGAGGCCCTGGCCCGCTGGACGCACGCTGCTCGGGGTCCGGTGTCCCCGGCGGAGTTCATCGAGCTCGCCGAGGAGAACGGGCTCATCCAGCAGCTCGGCTCGCAGGTGCTGCGCACGGCGTGCGCGCAGATGGTGCAGTGGCAGGAGCACCTCGGGGCTGCCGCGCCGCCGTCGGTCTCGGTCAACGTGTCGGCGTTGCAGCTCCGGCTGCCCGGCTTCCCCGACGTGGTCGCGGAGGTGCTGGAGGCGACCGGGCTGCCCGGTCACCGGCTCTGCCTGGAGCTGACCGAGTCCGTGATCATGCACGACACGACCCTCGCGGCGACGGCGTTCTGGCGGCTGCACGAGCTCGGTGTCCGCGTCGCCATCGACGACTTCGGGACCGGCTACTCGTCCCTGTCGGTGCTGCGCCAGCTGCCCTTCGACCAGCTGAAGATCGACCGGTCGCTGCTGCCCGACCTCAGCGCCGACACCGGGGACCCCGTGGTGGCAGCCGTGGTGGCGCTCGGCCAGGCGCTCGACCTCGACGTCGTCGCCGAGGGCGTCGAGACGCTGGAGCAGGAGCTGGAGCTGCGCCGGCTGGGATGCCCTCTGGCACAAGGGTTCCTGTTCGGCCGTCCGCTGCCGCCAGGGCAGCTCGAGGAGTGGGCGCGCACGAGCGCCGCCCGTCAGGAGGAGGCGCGATGACCACCGGGACCACCGTCGGGCCCGAGCGCACCCGACCGGGATCCACCCTCATCAGCGAGCTCCTGGAGCAGCTCGAGCAGCTGCCGCCGGCACGTGCGGCCGCGCTGCGCGTGGTGCAGATCGTGGACGACCCGGACAGCGGTGCGGCAGACGTCGCCGCGGCGGCGAGCATCGACGCGGCCCTCACCGCGCGGATGCTGCGGATGGCCAACTCCGCCTACTACGGGCTGTCCGGCCGGGTGGCCTCCGCGTCGTTCGCGGTGACGGTCGTCGGCTTCCAGACGGTCCGCTCCCTCGCCGCGATGTCCGCGGCGGGCTTCGTCGGGGACGGCGACCTGCCCCCGGACTTCTGGGCGCGCAGCGCCTCCGTCGCGGCAGGCACGTCCATCGTCGCCCGGCGCGTCGGCGCCGACGCCGCGCAGGCCTTCTGCGTCGGCATCCTCAACGACCTCGGCACCGCGCTGCTGTGGCGGCACGACCCCGAGCGCCAGGCCGCGCTGCTGGCCCGGGCGACCGACGCCGAGCCGGCCCACGTCCTGGAGCACCAGGAGTACGGCGCGACGCACGCCTCCCTGTGCGCGGATGTCCTCGCTGCGTGGCACTTCCCGGACGAGCTGTGCGTCGCGATCGGCCGGCACCACGACGCGCCGTCGGCAGGGGCGACCCCGCTGCGCCGGGCGCTGCAGGCCGGTATCGCGCTGGCCGCGCTGTCCGACGAGCTCGTGGCCGCTAACGACCCGTTCACCCAGGCGGCGCTCGACGCCGCCGCGATCCCCGCCGGCGAGCGGCCTGCCCTGATCGCGCAGGTCGGCCGGGAGGCCGAGCAGCTGAACGGAGCGCTGCTCGCCTGACGACGCACCACCCGCACTCCCCGTCGACCGGATGTCGGCGGTACCCGATCCACGCGCTCATGGAGGAGCTCGCGATGCCGAACCACCCTGCACCTGACACTCCCCGTCCGTCCCGTCGGCTCGTCGCCGGTGCCGTCGTCACCGCCCTGCTCGGCGCCGGTCTCGCCGCTGCGCCGAGCGCGAGCGCCGCCGTCCCGCTGGTCGCGAAGGTCGCTCCGGCAGCCGCGCAGCCCGGGCACGGGGTCGTGCTCACCGGGGACTTCCTGACCGGCACGTCGGAGGTGCGCTTCCTGGGCACGGAGGACCCGGGCGACGACGCCGTCGCCTCCGTCGTCCAGGTGCTGAACGCCAAGACCGTCTACGCGCAGGTGCCGGCCGACGCCGTCAACGGCCCCGTACGCGTCACCACTGCCGAGGGGTCCGGCGTGACGCCGGTGCCCGTCACGGTCTGGCGCGCGCCTGTCATCGACTCGCTGTCGGCGACCGTCGGCAAGGGCCTCGACGTCGTCACGATCACCGGGTCGTGGCTGGGTGGGAAGCGCAAGGTCACGCTCGCCGGCAAGGCCGTCACCGTGACCAGCCCGGCAGCCGCTCCCGGCTCGGCCGTCACCGAGCTGTCGTTCCTCGTGCCGGGCGGTCTGCCCGGAGGGCCGACGCGCGTCGTCCTCGCCAACGAGGGCGGCACGGCGAGCGCGCCGTTCTACGTCGCCCCTGAGATCAAGGCGGTGGCACCCAAGGCCGGGAGCACAGCGGGCGGAGCCGTCGCGCTGATCGGCGGCAGCGGCTTCACCGGCACCGAGTCGGTCACCTTCGGCGGACTCGCTGCCTCGCCGGTGCTGCGCACCAGCGACAAGCAGCTGGTCGTCCGCGTCCCCGCCGGGGCGAGCGGTGCGGCTCCGGTCGTGGTCCGCACCCGGAGCGGTGACACGTACGCCGACTCGGTCAGCCCGGTGACCTACCAGTACCAGCCGGTGCCCACGGTGACCTCGATCGCACCGAACTGGCACCCGGTCACGCCGGTCGCGGAGACGCCGCCGACGACGCCCGTCGTCATCACCGGTGAGAACCTCACCCCGGAGACCGTCGTGCTCTTCGGCACGGCCCCGGTCGTGCCGGAGGTCGATGCCGGCGCAGGGACGCTGTCGTTCGTGCCGCCGGGGTCGGCCAAGGCGGCCGTCGTCAACATCACGCTCGTCAACACCGAGGCCGGGGTCGCCTACAAGACGGTCGTCCCGTTCGCGTACGTCGCCGCGCCGACCGTGGCCAAGGTCGCTCCGGTGACCGGGCCGGTCGGCTCCACCATCACCGTCAGCGGAACCGGCTTCACGCCGGACTCCGTGGTGAAGGTCGGGACCGCCACGGCGAGCTGCGGCGTCGTCAGCTTCGTCGCCATCAGCTGCGTCGTCCCGAGCGGCAGCGGTACGCAGCCGGTCAGCGTGACGACGGACCGCGGGGCGACCGCGACGACCGTGCCGTTCCTCTACGCGCCGGGTCCGGTGCTCGCGCCGGTCGTCAAGAAGCTCAACCCGGCAGCCGGTCTCGCGGGCAGCACCGTGGACGTCGCCGGAGCGAACCTGCAGCTGGTCAAGACGATCCAGTTCCCCGCGGCCGGCGGCGGTTGGGTCACGGCCCCGGAGTTCCTCGTCGTGACACCGAGCCGTCTCGTCGTGAAGGTCCCGGCCGGCGCGGTCAGCGGGCAGCTCCGGCTCACCCCGCACCGCGGCAACGCGGTGCAGAGCGGCGTCGTGCGCTACCTCGCGGTCACCACGCCCGTCATCAGCTCCGTGGATGCCGTCGGTGACAACACGGTCGGCGTCGTCGGCGGTGACACCGTGGTGCTGCGCGGCAGCGGCCTGATGGTCGGCACCGCGCTGCCGGTGGTGACGCTGGGCGGCGTGCCCGCCCCGGCGCTCAAGACCCCGGTGCCGACCTCCGTGTCCGTCGCGGTGAAGGTCCCCGCCGGCGTCGGCAAGCAGGCGCCGGTCGTGGTGACGACGGCCTTCGGCTCGGCGAGCTCCTCGGCGGACCTCTACTACGTGCCCAAGGTGACCGGCGCCAAGGCGGCAGCGCTGCTGCCCGACGGGCGTACGGCCGTCCTCGTCGCAGGGCTGGGCTTCACCGGCGCGCACGCCGTCACCACCGGCGTCGGCCGGCTGTCGGCCGTGACCTTCGGCGGCGAGGCGGCAGACCAGGTCGTGGTGCTCTCCGACAAGTCCCTGCTGGCGGTCGCGCCGAGCGGGCTGGGCATCGTGGACGGCGTCGTGGTCACGACGCAGCACGGAACGTGGAGCGGCACCTCGAAGGGCGTCACCCGAGCCCTGACGTCGGTGCTGCCGAGCATCACGGGGGTGACGCCGGCCGAGACGGCCATCGGCTCCGTGCCGGGTGACGTCACCGTCACCGGCGCCAACCTGTCCCCGGGCGCCGCCTTCTCCTTCGGCAGCGAGCCCGCGGTGACGGTCAGCATCGCGCCCGACGGCCTCAGTGCCGTCGTCCGCCCGCCGGCGCGGTCCAGCGCGGCCACGGTGGCGCTGACGGTCACGCAGGACGTCGCGGGGGAGCCGTACACCACCGCGCCGACCGGGACGTTCCGCTACCTGCCGATCCCGACCATCACGGGCATCTCCCCGACCGGGGGGTCCACCGGCTCCCAGCAGCCGGACGTGGTCGTCAGCGGTACCAACCTGCTCGAGAACTCCGTCGTGCGCTTCGGGACGACCGTGGCGGCCGTGCAGTCCGCGGCAGGCGACGGGTCCTCCCTCACGGTCCGCCCGCCGGTGCGCGACCTGACCGGTCCGACCTCGGTCACGGTGACGAACATCGCCGAGGGGCAGTCGCGGACGGCGACCGCGCCCGTCGACTACACGTACTCGCTGGCTCCGGCCACCGTCACGGGGCTGTCGACGACGTCGGCGATACCCGGGACACCGGTCACCGTCACGGGCACGAGCTTCGTCGGCGTCACCGCGGTGCGCTTCGGCGCCACGTCGGTGCCGTTCACCTGGCTGAACGGCTCCACGCTCTACGTCACGGTGCCGGTCACCCCGACCGGTCTGCACGGCACGAGCCAGCAGGTCGTCGTGGTCAACGGGACCGGGACCGCGAGCACCGGCGGACCGAGCTGGACCTGGGACGCGAAGCCTGCGATCACCGCGATGTCCAGCTCGACCGGCTCCGCGGGCAGCACGCTGACGCTCACCGGCACCGGCCTCACCGGAGCCACGTCGGTGCAGTTCGGCAGCGTGACCGGGACGATCACCGGCGGCACCGCCACCACCCTCTCGGTGACCGTGCCGGCCACGCCCTCCGCCGGGACGACCACGAACGTGAGCGTCACGACGCCGAGCGGCACCAGCCCGGAGCCGCCGACCGGTTCGCTGAACGACTGGACGTGGGCGCCGATCGCGGCCGTGAACGTGCTGTCGCCGGCGATCGCCGCGCAGGGCACGACCGTGACGGTCACCGGCCGCAACTTCACGCCGGGCCTGCAGGTCTGGGTGGAGGCCGACCCCGAGAACACCTTCCCGGCGGCCGCGACCTACGTCAGCCCGACCACGTTCACCTTCGTCGTGCCGGCCCGCCCTGGCGGCACGCTGAAGGACGGGCCGAAGCGGCTGGTCGTCGTGAACAGCTCGGGCAGCGTCAACAAGGTCGACGTCGGCGGCTCGAACATCTTCCGCTGGTCCTAGACCTGAGAACGCCGACGGGCCCGCACCATTCGGTGCGGGCCCGTCCGCGTGCGCCTACTGCAGCAGCGAGTCGTCCGTCGGCGGGGCGTTCATGAGCGAGTGCGCCGCCCGCTCCAGGTGGTCCCAGATCGCGGCGCGCGCGTCGTCGGGGATGTCCAGCCGCGACACCGCGGGCAGCATGTGCGACAGCCACGCCTCGCGCTCCCGCTCGCCGATCACCCATGAGACGTGCCGCATCCGCAGCCGCGGGTGGCCGCGCTGGTCGCTGTAGGTGGTCGGGCCGCCCCAGTACTGCACGAGGAACATCCGCAGCCGCTCCTCGGCCGGACCGAGGTCCTCGGGGTAGAGCGGGCGCAGGACCGGGTCCTGCGCGACGCCTGCGTAGAAGTCGCGGACCAGCTGGCGGAAGACCGGCTCACCGCCGACCTCGTCGTACAGGCTCGTCACGCGCCCCAGACTAGGCGGCGGCCCGCCGCCGGAGCCCGACCCGACGGGCCTCGCCGGCGATGTTGGCGAGCATGCCGCCGAAGACCACGCCGTGGAACGGCGCGACGGCCCACCAGTAGGCGTGCCCGGCCAGCCCGCGCGGGTGGAAGAGCGCGCGCTGGACGTAGCGGGTGCCGCCGGTCTCGTCGGCCTCCACCTTGAGCTCCAGCCACGCTGCGCCGGGCACCTTCATCTCGGCGCGCAGCCGGAGCAGCTCGCCGTCGACGATCTCCTCGACCCGCCAGAAGTCCAGCGACTCACCGACGTACAGCTCGTCGGGGTCCCGGCGGCCGCGGCGCAGGCCGACGCCGCCGACCAGCCGGTCGAGCTGGCCGCGTACGGCCCAGGCGAGCGGGAAGGAGTACCAGCCGTGCTCGCCGCCGATGCCCTCGATGACGGTCCAGAGGTCGGCCGGCTCGGCGTCGACCGGCGTGCTGCGCAGGTCCTCGTAGAGCGATCCGCCGGCCCAGTCCGGGTCGCTCGGCAGCGGGTCGGACGGCGCCCCCGGCCAGGACGCCGACGACCAGCGCGTCTCGACCGCCGCCTCCTTCACGCGGAGCAGCGCGAGGCGCACGGCCTCGTCGAACCCGAGCAGCCCCTCCGGCGGGTCGGGGAGGTGCTGCTTGATGTCGTCCTCGCTGCAGACGACCTCGTTGACCAGCGACTGCACGAGCGGCTTGGCGAGCGCAGCCGGCACCGGGGTCACGATGTTGACCCAGTGGCCGGACAGCCGCGGGGTGAGCAGCGGCACCGGCACGATGATGCGCCTGCGCAGCCCGGCGACGGCGGCGTAGCGCTGCATCATCTGGACGTACGTCAGCACCTCCGGCCCGCCGATGTCGAAGCGGCGCGACACGTCCGGCGGCAGCGTCGCCGCGCCGACCAGGTAGCGGAGCACGTCGCGCACCGCGATCGGCTGGATCCGGCTGCTCACCCACTTCGGCGTGACCATCGCGGGCAGCCGCTCGGTGAGGTAGCGGAGCATCTCGAACGACGCCGAGCCGCTGCCCAGGATCACGGCCGCCTGCAGCACCGCCGTGGGCACGCCGCTGTCGAGCAGGATCTGCCCGACCTCCGCGCGCGACCGCAGGTGCGGCGAGAGCTCCTGCGTCGCCGGCGACAGCCCGCCGAGGTAGACGATGCGCTGCACTCCGGCGCGCTTCGCCGCCGCGGCGAACGCCTCCGCAGCGAGCCGGTCGGTGTCCTCGAACGACGTGCCGCTGCCGATGGAGTGCACCAGGTAGTAGGCGACCTCGACGCCGGCCATCGCCTCGTCCAGTCCGTCGCCGAGAGCGTCGGCGACGACCACCTTCACCTCGCCCGCCCACGGGACGTCGCGCAGCCGGCCGGCGTCGCGGGTCATCGCGCGCACGACGTGCCCCTCGGCGAGCAGCCGGGGGATCAGCCGGCCGCCGATGTAGCCGGTCGCGCCCGTGACGAGGACCTCCATGAGGCCAGTGTCGTGCTAGTCGGCCGGCTCCGCCGGGTGGGGGTCCTCGGGCAGCGCGGTCGCCGGCTCGCCCGGGGCGCTGCGCATCCAGAGCGTGCGCTGGGGGAACGGGATCTCGATCCCCGCCGCGTCGAACGCCGTCTTGAGACGGCGACGCAGCTCCCGCGCCACCGCCCACTGCTCCAGCGGCGCCGTCTTGACGACGAGGCGGATCGCGATGCCGTCCACCCCGAGGTCCTCGACGCCCCAGACCTGCGGTTCCTCGAGCACCACCGAGGAGAACTCCTCGTCCTGCCAGACGCCGTCGGCGACGCTCTTGATGATCTCGGCGGCGCGGTCGGTGTCGGTGTCGTAGGCGACGGAGACGTCGAGCAGCGCGCGCGACCAGCCCTGGCTCATGTTGCCGACACGCAGGATCTCGCCGTTGCGGACGTGCCACACGGTGCCGTCGACGTTGCGCAGACGGGTCACCCGCAGGCCCACCGCCTCGACGATGCCGGTCGCGGCGCCGACGTCGATCGCGTCACCGACGCCGTACTGGTCCTCGAGGATCATGAAGATGCCGTTGAGGTAGTCCTTCACGAGGTTCTGCGCACCGAAACCCAGTGCGACGCCGAGGATCCCGGCGCTCGCGACCACCGGGCCGAGATTGAAGCCGAGCTCCGCCAGCATCATCGCCACCGCCACGGTGAAGATCAGCACGCTGGTCACGCTGCGGAGCACCGAGCCGATCGTCTCGGTGCGCTGCCGCCGCCGCTCGGTCAGCAGCGGCGTCCCCTGCATCACCGACGCCTCGCCACGTCCGCGCAGCGGCCGGATGCTGACCGGGACGGTGCTCTCCACCGCCTCGGTGATCACCTTGGCGATCGCGCGGTGCAGCAGCCCGCGCAGCACGAAGGCCAGCACGACGATCACCAGCACGTGCCAGGCGGTGGCCGCGGCGTCGCCGTTGCGGTCCAGGAAGTCGAGGAAGGCGTCCATCGCCGACCACCCTAGGAGCGATCCGGCCCCGATCGTCGTGGCGCTTCTCACGCTGGTCGGTCATGCTGACCTTCACGAGGAGGACCGCATGGCCGGTACGGAGAGCTCTGCGCTGGTGCTGAACGCCACCTACGAACCCCTCTGCGTGGTGTCCGGCCGACGGGCTGCCGTGCTCGTGCTGACCGCCAAGGCGGTCCCGGTCGCGGTCGGCGACGACGTGCTGCACAGCGCCCGCACCGCGATCCCCGTCCCCGCGGTCGTCCGCCTCGCCCGCTTCGTCCGGGTGCCCTACCGCGCCACGGTGCCGCTGACCCGCAAGGCGGTCTTCGCCCGCGACGGCGGGCGGTGCGTCTACTGCAGCGCGCCGGCCACCAGCCTCGACCACGTCGTGCCGCGCAGCCGCGGCGGCGAGCACGTCTGGGAGAACGTCGTGTCGGCCTGCGGCCGCTGCAACCACGTCAAGGCCGACCGCGGGATCGCGGAGCTGGGCTGGCGGCTGCGCACCAAGCCGCGCGCGCCGAGCGGCTCCGCGTGGCGGGTCGTCGGGGCGCGCCGGATGGACCCGCGCTGGGTGCCGTACCTCGACGGCGTCGAGCTCGAGGACGAGCAGCTCGAGGAGCCGGCCTAGGAGCCGATGCGGGCGCGGCGGGCGGCGGTCGCCGCCTCCCGCTCGCGCAGCTCGCGCTGGAGCCGGCGCGCCTCGAAGTCGTTGCGCACGCCTGGCGCGAGCGTCAGGACCGCCACCGCGCAGACCAGCAGGGAGAGCAGCACCCCGAGACCGGCGTAGCGCGGCCGCGGGTCGAAGGTCAGCCCGTTGAGCGACAGCAGCAATAGGAACGCGCCGGTGAGGCCGAAGACGCCGAGCGCCGCCTCCCGCGCCCACTCCTTCCACAGCAGCAGGCCCGTCACGACGAGCACGCAGGTGATCGCCACCGGGACGCTGACGATCGCCGCCATCCCCTCGGCGACGCGGATGCCGCGCTCGTCGAAGAAGCCGAGCGCACCGAGCCGGCGCGCGTCGGCGCTGTCGTCGGCGACGCCCACGACCCCGGCGGCCTTGAGCACCGAGACGACCGCGCTCGCCACGGGCATCGCGGAGACGAGGGTGGCCAGGCCGAGCAGGGACCAGGTGGCGGGGCCCCGTCGCAGCCGGCTGCTGCTGTCGATGTCCACGGGCCGACGGTAGGGGAGCGGGGGCGGGCGATCCACCGGCTTTCCGCACTACGGTGCGCCGATGACCTCACTGCACGACCTGTCCGCGCTCGAGCAGGCCGCCGCGGTGCGCAGCCGCCAGACCTCCGCCGTCGAGCTGGTGGAGCACTACGCCGCGCGCATCGAGGTGCACGACCCGAGCGTCGGCGCGTTCGTCACGCTGACGCTCGACGCCGCCCGCGCGCAGGCCGTGGAGGCCGACGCGGCCGTGGCAGCGGGGGAGCAGCTGCCGCCCCTGCACGGCGTGCCGATCGGCATCAAGGACCTCAACCTCACCGAGGGCGTCCCGACGAAGCTCGGGTCCCGCGCCTTCGCCGACCTCGTGCCGCCGCTGTCGGAGTTCGTGGTCGAGAAGCTGCGCGCGGCCGGCACGATCAGCCTCGGCAAGACCAACACCCCCGAGTTCGGGCTGCCCTGCTACACCGAGCCCGACGTCGCTCCGCCGGCCCGCACGCCGTGGGACCTGACCCGCTCCGCCGGCGGTTCCAGCGGCGGCGCGGGTGCTGCGGTGGCGGCCGGCCTGCTGCCCTTCGCGCAGGGCAGCGACGGCGGCGGCTCGATCCGCATCCCGTCGAGCGTCTGCGGGCTGTTCGGCATCAAGCCCACCCGCGGCCGGATCAGCAACGGCCCGCTGATGGGCGACATCAACGGGCTGGCCACGAACGGCCCGCTGGCCCGTACCGTCCGCGACGCCGCCGCGCTGCTCGACGCGATGGCCGGCCCGATGCCCGGCGACCCGCACTGGGCGCCGCCGCCCGCGTCGACCTTCCTCGCCGCGTGCGACAGCGAGCCCGGCCGGCTGCGCATCGGCCGCTACCGTGACAACGGCCTGCTGGCCCAGGGACTGCACCCGGAGTGCCTGACGGCCTGGGAGTCCGCGAGCGCGCTGCTCGAGGAGCTCGGCCACGACGTCGAGGACATGGACGCGCCGTTCGACCCCGGCCTCGTCCCGTCCTTCGAGGTCGTGTGGGCCGTCAGCGCGGCCGGGGTCCCGGTCGCCCCGGCGGCCGAGGAGTCGCTGCGGCCGCTGACCCGTTGGCTTCGCGAGCGGGGCCGCGCGGTCCCCGCGACCGAGTTCACCGCAGCCCTGGGCGCGATGCAGCTGGCGTCGCGCACGGCCATCGCGGCCACAGCGGCGTACGACGTGGTGCTCACACCGACCCTCGCCCAGCTGCCGGCGCCGCTGGGCTGGTTCACCGAGGCCGGGGACCCGCGTGCGGAGTTCGACCGGATGATCGCGTGGACGCCCTTCACCGCGCCCTACAACACCAGCGGCCAGCCGGCCGTCAACGTCCCGCTGCACTGGACGCCGGACGGACTTCCCGTCGGCGTGATGCTCGTCGGGCGACCGGCCGACGAGGTCACCCTGCTGCGGCTCTCGGCGCAGCTCGAGGCGGCCCGTCCGTGGAAGGAACGTCACCCCGCGCTGTGGTGACGCGCCTCCGCCAGCGGGCAGGGACCCGCGCATGACCCCCGATCTGGAGCAGCTCGCCCGTGCCCACGGCGTGGCCACCGACTACCTCGACTGGGCAGGCGCTTCCGTCCAGGTGTCGGAGTCCGCCGTGGTCGCAGCCCTGGCCGCGCTGGACGTCGACGCGTCCACCGACGAGGCGGTGACGGCCGCGCTCGCGGATGCCGAGCAGGCGCCGTGGCGCCGGCTGCTGCCGCCGTTCGTGGTCGTACGCGACGGCTCGGGCGAGGTCGCCCTCGTCGTCGACGACGGCGTCCCGGTGCTGCTCGACGTCGTGCTGGAGGACGGCTCGACCCGCCGGCTCGACGTCCCGGCGGACGTCACCGGCCGGCGCGGCCGGCGGGTCCGCATCGTCGTCCCGCTGCGTGACCTGCCGCTGGGCTGGCACGTGCTGCGGGCGTCCGCCGGCGGCGAGGCGGCGCAGGCCGTGCTCTGCGTGGCGCCGTCACGCCTCGAGCTCCCCGCCGGGTTCGACCGCGCATGGGGCTGGATGGTGCAGCTCTACAGCCTGCGCAGCGCGGGGTCGTGGGCGATGGGCGACTACGCCGACCTCCGGACCGTCGTCGAGCGGGCCGCTGCCGACGGCGCCGGGGCCGTGCTGCTCAACCCGCTGCACGCCGAGACGCCCGTGCTGCCGATCAACCCCTCGCCGTACTCCCCGTCCAGCCGGCGCTTCCGGTCGGCGGTCTACCTGCGGGTGGAGGACACCCCGGAGTACCTCGCCGCACCGGCCGAGGTCCGGGCGGCGGTGGACGTGCTGCGGCCCGAGGCCGAGCCGGACCGCATCCCGCGCGACCCGGTCTGGTCGGCCAAGCTCGCCGCCCTCGAGCTGCTGTGGCCGGGGCACCGCGCGGAGGCGCTCGCGGCGTGGCGCGAGCAGGGCGGCGAGCAGCTGGAGCGGTTCGCCCTGTTCTGCGCGCTGGCCGAGCGGCACGGCGCGCCGTGGCAGGAGTGGCCCGCCGACCTGCGCCGCCCCGACGGCCCCGGGATCGCGGCCGCCCGTCGCGACTGCGCCGGGCGGGTCGCCTTCTGGAGCTGGGTGCAGCTGCTGGTCGACGAGCAGCTCGCCGGCGTCGGCGAGGCCCTGTCCGTGGGCGTCATCCAGGACCTCGCGGTCGGGGTCGACGCCGGCGGGGCGGACGCCTGGGCGCTGCAGGACGTGCTCGCCCTCGGGACGACGGTCGGCGCTCCGCCCGACTCGTTCAACCAGCAGGGCCAGGACTGGGGGCTGCCGCCCTGGCGCCCGGACCGGCTCGCCGACGCGGGCTACCTGCCCTTCCGCGACGTGGTCCGCGGGGTGCTGCGCCACGCCGGCGGGCTGCGCATCGACCACGTGATGGGCCTGTTCCGCCTGTGGTGGGTGCCGGCCGGGGCGGGGGCGGCGGAGGGGACCTACGTCTCGTACGACGCCGACGCGCTGCTCGGCGTCCTCGCCCTCGAGGCCTCCCGCGCGAACGCCCTCGTGGTGGGGGAGGACCTCGGCACGGTCGAGCCGCGCGTGCGCGAGATGCTCGACGCCACAGGCGTTCTCGGCAGTGCGGTGCTGTGGTTCGAGACCGAGGGCGAGGCGTTCGTGCCCCCGGAGCGCTGGCGACCGCTGGCCCTCGCGACCGTGACGACGCACGACCTGCCGACCGCCGCCGGCCTGCTGGCCGAGGAGCAGGTCCGGGTGCGGGCCGAGCTCGACCAGCTCGGCGTGCCGGTCGAGCAGGAGCTGGCGCGTGCCCGGGCGGAGAGGGCCGCCCTGCTGGAGATGCTCGGCTCCACCGGCCTGCTCGACCGGTGCGGCGGAGACCCTGTGCTGGCCATGCACGCCGCCCTGACCGCGTCCCCGTGCCGGCTGGTGCTGGCCGCCTTCGGCGACGCCGTCGGCGACCTGCGCCAGCCCAACCTGCCGGGGACGGTCGACGAGTACCCCAACTGGCGACTGCCGGTCGCCGACGGTTCCGGACGGCCCGTGCCGCTCGAGGAGCTGCTCGCGTCCGACGGCGTCCGGCGACTCGCCGCGCTGCTCTCCGAGGGCACGAGCGGATCGCGCTCGGGCGTTCGATAGCCTGCCGTCGTCCCGCCCACCCGTACGTCCTGCGAGGAGCCCGTGAGCAGCCAACGACTGCGGACCTGCCTGATGGCCGCGGTCGCGACCGCGAGCCTCGCCGCCTGCGGGACCGACCAGCCCACCAAGCAGCTCGGCTACGAGGACGGCGTCGCGCCGGTCGAGGGGATCAGCCTGCTCGAGGGGCTGGGCCTCTACGTCCTGGCGCCGCTGTCGATCCTGCTGCTCATCTTCGCGCTGGTGTGGCTGCCGGGCGTGGTGCGCAGCAGCCGCTACCGGCCGGGACGAGGGTGGACGGCCGCGCCGCTGTGGTTCGGCGGCCCGCAGGACCCGGTGGCAGCGGTGGAGCAGGCAGAGGTCGGCGACGTGGTGAGGGGTGGCGCAAGTGGCGAGTGGTGACGGGCTCGACCCGCGTTCCCAGGAGCGCATCGAGGCGGCCGTCCAGCGCGTCCGCGAGGAGAACGGCCTCGACGTCTCGGTGCTCGTCGGCGACCTGTCGCTCGACGACCTCTCGCAGTTCCGCGCCGCCTCCGAGCGGCTGCACGCCGCCCTCGGCGAGCGCAGCCCGTCCGCGGTCCTGATCGTCGTGGCCCCCGGCCAGCGGCGGGTCGAGATCGTGACCGGTCCGCAGGTGCGGCGCCGGGTCCCGGACCGCGTCAGCGCTCTCGCCGTGCTCGCGATGACCAGCGCCTTCCGCGGCGGTGACCTTCCCGGCGGGATCCTCGACGCCGTGCGCCAGATCGCCGACGCCGCCGGCCGCCGGCCGGCCCTGACGGCGGCCGAGCAGAAGTCCGCCGAGCTCGCCACCCGCGGCTCCCACTAGCGCCTTCTCGCACTACCCCGCTCGAACCGCGGGTCGGCTCCGCGTGCGACCCCGCGGTTCGAGCGGGGTAGTGCGCCCGGGCGTACGGCAGATCTAGCTGGCGGCTGAGGCGTCCCTCGCGCGGGCCCGGAGCGAGCGGGCCACCCCGTCCCGTCCCTCGAGCAGCAGCCGCTCGAGCGCCGGCGGCACGTCGTTCGCGGCGAGGTAGGCGTCGGTGCGCTCCACCACGGCCGGCGACACGAGCAGCGACGGGTAGAGCCCGATCACGACGTTCTGCGCCATCTCGGCGGTACGGGTCTCCCACACCGTGCCGACGGCCTCGAAGTACGGCTCGACGAACCGCTCGAGCAGCGGCAGCTGGTCGGCCGACCAGAAGCCGCCGATGATCGACGACTGCACGGCGTTCGGGACCGACTCGTCCTGCACCGCGAGGCGCCACGCCTCGTCCTTCGCGGCGTCGGTCGGCCGTGCGGCGCGGGCGGTCGCGGCGTGCCGCTCGCCGGCGGCGGTCGCGTCGCGGACCAGCTCGGCGTCGATCTCGGCGTCACCGGCGCGGCCGACGACGACCAGCCGGTGCAGCAGAGACCAGCGCAGGTCGGTGTCGACGTCCAGCCCCGGCACGGTCGCGCTGCCGTCGAGCAGGCCGGCCAGCAGCGAGAGGTGCTCGTCGGACGACGCGACGGCGGCGAGCGCCCGCACCCACGCGAGCTGCAGGTCGCTGCCGGCCTCGGCCGCGAGCAGCGCGTCGTGCGCTGCCGACGCCAGCTGGGCGCGGCCGGTGGGGATCCACGACGGGTCGCTGAAGAGCGTGACCGCCGACTGCGCCTGGCGCAGCAGCGACTGCACGACGCCGATGTCGCTCTCGCGGCCGATGCCGTTCAGGACGGTCGCGACGTAGTCGCGCGCCGGCAGCTCTGCGTCGCGCGTCATGTCCCAGGCCGCCGACCAGCAGAGGGCTCGGGGGAGCGACTCGGCGAAGTCGCCGACGTGCTCGGTCAGCGTGCGCAGGGACCGCTCGTCGAGCCGGATCTTGGCGTAGGTGAGGTCGTCGTCGTTGA
The DNA here is from genome assembly GCA_036675425.1 of Actinomycetales bacterium. GTDB lineage: Bacteria > Actinomycetota > Actinomycetes > Mycobacteriales > SCTD01 > SCTD01. The sequence goes on from JAKFFB010000093.1 coordinate 34,453, forward strand.
CCAGCACGAGGTCCGGCTGCGGCCGGCCGACCATCGCCGGCACCTCGGTCTTGGCGCCGACGACGTCGAGCTCCTCGCGGTGCGTCCGCACCAGCTGCCCCTCGACCAGGTCGTAGCAGCCGACGGCGACGCGGTGCGAGCGCAGCGTCGGCCACTGCTCGGGCGCCTCCTGCGCGATCGAGAAGGACGTGAACACCCCGTCGCCGTCGGTGTCGAACGACGCCCGCAGCGTGTTGACCCCCGCCGTCTCCAGCCACTCGGCGGACCAGTCCGACAGGTCGCGCCCGCTGGCGGTCTCGAGCGCGCCGAGCAGGTCGCGCAGCTCGGTGTTGGCGTACTCGTGCGTGCGGAAGTAGCTGCCCAGCGCCGACAGGAAGGCGTCCTGGCCGACCCACGCCACGAGCTGCTTCAGCACGGAAGCGCCCTTGGCGTAGGTGATCCCGTCGAAGTTGACCTTCACCGCGTCGATGTCGGCGATGTCCGCGGCGATGGGGTGCGTCGACGGCAGCTGGTCCTGCCGGTAGGCCCACGTCTTCTCGGTGTTGGCGAACGTCGTCCAGCCGCGGGTGTAACGCGTGGCCTCGACCTGGGCGAGCACCGACATGTACGTCGCGAACGACTCGTTGAGCCAGAGGTCGTCCCACCAGCGCATCGTCACGAGGTCGCCGAACCACATGTGCGCCATCTCGTGCAGCACCGTCTCGGCGCGCCGCTCGTACGCCGCGTCGGTCACCTTGGACCGGAAGACGTAGTCCTCGAGGAAGGTCACGGCGCCGGCGTTCTCCATCGCGCCGGCGTTGAACTCCGGCACGAACAGCTGGTCGTACTTCCCGAACGGGTAGCGGTAGCCGAAGACGCGGTGGAAGAAGTCGAAGCCCTGCTTGGTGACGGTGAACAGGTCGTCGGGGTCGAGGTGCTGGATCAGCGACCGGCGGCAGTAGATCCCGAGCGGGATGCCGTCGTGCTCGTCGTGAACGCTCGCGTAGGGGCCGGCGACCAGCGCGGTGATGTAGGTCGACATCCGCGGCGTCTCGGCGAAGGTCCAGCGGCCGCCCTCGTCGCTGCCCGCGCCGTTGCTGACGACGACCCAGTCCTCGGGCGCCTGCACGGTGAAGCGGAACGTCGCCTTGAGGTCGGGCTGGTCGAAGCAGGCGTACATCCGGTGCGCGTCGAAGGTCTCGAACTGCGTGTAGAGGTAGACCGAGCCGTCGACCGGGTCGACGAAGCGGTGCAGCCCCTCGCCGGTGCGCATGTAGGCGCCACGGGCGCGCACGACGAGCTCGTTCTCGGCGGCCAGACCGGTCAGCGTGATGCGGTTGCCGTCGAACGGCGCGTCGACGACCTCGCCGTTGAGGACGACCTCGTCGACCTGCGGCGCGGTCAGGTCGAGGTGCGTGCCGGCACCGGGCTCGCGGCACGTGAAGCGGATCGTCGACGTCGTCGCGAAGGTGCCCTCACCCGGCGCTCCGGACCCGTCCGTCAGGTCCAGGTGCACGTCGTAGGACGACACCGCGAGCAGTCCCGCGCGGGCTGCGGCCTCGTCGCGGGTGAGGTTGTTGGGGGCAGCGGACGTCACGACAGGAGTGTTCCATGCAGGGGTGGGCCGGTTGGCCGCGACACCTGTTGTGCATGCAATCATTGAGGCATGGCTGATCGCGCGCAGATCGACTTCTGGTTCGACCCGCTCTGCCCGTGGGCGTGGATCACCTCGCGCTGGGTTCTCGAGGTCGAGGAGGTGCGCCCCGTCGAGGTCTCGTGGCACGTGATGAGCCTCGCCGTCCTGAACGACGGCCGCGACCTCCCGGCCGAGTACGTCGAGATGATGAAGCTGGGGTGGGGCCCGGTGCGCGTCTGCATCGCTGCCGAGCAGCTGGGTCTCGACCTGCTGCCGCTCTACACGGCCTACGGCGAGCTGCTGCACCACAAGAAGGTCGAGCTGTCCGAGCCGCATCTGCACGAGACGGCGCTGGAGGCAGCGGGCTACCCCGTCGAGCTGGCCAAGGCGGCCGAGGACGACGCGTACGACGAGGGCCTGCGCGCCAGCCACCACCGCGGCATGGACCCGGTCGGGATGGACGTCGGCACCCCCGTCATCCACGTCGACGGCGTCGCGTTCTTCGGGCCGGTGCTGTCACGGATCCCGCGCGGCGAGGACGCCGGCCGGGTGTGGGACGGCGCACGGCTGCTCGCCGGCTACCCGCACTTCTACGAGCTGAAGCGGACCCGTACGGAGGGTCCGGTCTTCGACTGACAAGCGGTGTGGCCTGGGTCACACTCGCCGCATGGACGTCTACTGGTCGATCGAGCACTGCGGCTGGGTCCCCTGCCGCGGGCCTGCGGACCCGCTCGCCACGACCTGGCCGGTCGAGGCCGAGCCCGAGGCCGCGCCGGTCGCGGAGGTGCCGCAGCAGCGGGTCGACACGGCGGTGCCCGCCGACCGCTGAGACAGCCGCACGTACTGTCGGAGGACTCGTACACCGCCGGACTCCGGGAGCTCTCGTGCAGGTTCAGGACGCCTTCTTCATCGCCGGTTCGTGGGTCCCCGCGCAGGGCACCGACCCGCTCTTCGTCGTGAACCCGGCCACCGAGGAGCAGATCGCGTCCGTGCCCGCCGGTACGGAGGAGGACGTCGACCGCGCGGTCGCCGCCGCCCGTACGGCCTTCCCCGCCTGGGCGGCGACGTCCGCCGAGCAGCGTGCCGCCCTGCTGACCGCCGCCGCGGACGCGCTCGAGGCGCGTACGGACGAGGTCGCCGCGCTGATCACCCGCGAGATGGGCACCCCGCTCGGCTTCAGCAAGGTGGTGCAGGTCGGCAACCCGGTGCGGGTGCTCCGGTCCTACGCGACGATCCTCGGCGAGTACTCCTTCGAGGAGCAGATCGCCAACTCCCTGGTGGTGAAGGAGCCGATCGGCGTCGTCGCCGCGATCACCCCGTGGAACTACCCGCTGCACCAGGTCGTCGCCAAGGTCGCCGCCGCGCTCGCAGCCGGCTGCACCGTGGTGCTCAAGCCGTCCGAGGTCGCGCCGCTGTCGGCGTTCGTGCTGGCCGAGGTGTTCTCCTCCGTCGGGCTTCCGCCGGGCGTCTTCAACCTCGTCACCGGCCTCGGGCCGGTGGTCGGCGAGGCGATGGCCGCGCACCCCGACGTCGACATGGTGTCCTTCACCGGCTCGACCGCGGCGGGCAAGCGCGTGATGGCCGTCGCCGCCGGCACCGTCAAGAAGGTGTCGCTCGAGCTCGGCGGCAAGAGCGCCTTCGTCGTGCTCGACGACGCCGACCTCGGCAAGGCCGTGAAGGTCGGGCTCGCGAACTGCTTCATCAACGGCGGGCAGACCTGCACCGCCTGGACGCGGATGCTCGTCCCCGCGGAGAAGTACGACGAGGTGCTCGGGCTGCTGCGCGAGGGAGCGGCGAAGTACCCCGTGGGCGACCCGACCGACGACGGCTCCCGGATCGGCCCGCTCGCGAACGCCAACCAGTACAAGCGCGTCGTCGGCTACATCGAGCAGGCGGTCGCCGACGGCGCGACCGTCGTCGCCGGCGGGCCGGAGCGCCCCGAGGGGCTGGAGCGCGGCTACTACGTGCAGCCGACGGTCCTCGCCGGCGTGACCCCCGGGTCGACCGTCGAGCAGGAGGAGGTCTTCGGGCCGGTGCTCGCGGTGATCCCGTACTCCTCCGAGGACGAGGCGGTCGAGATCGCCAACGGCACGCCGTACGGCCTGTCCGGCGGCGTCTTCTCCGGCGACCAGGAGCGGGCCGTCGCGGTCGCTCGCCGGATGCGGACCGGCATGGTCGACGTCAACGGCGGGCGGTTCAACCCGCTCGCGCCGTTCGGCGGCTACAAGCAGAGCGGCAACGGTCGGGAGCTCGGGGAGTACGGCCTCGAGGAGTTCCTCGAGATCAAGTCCCTGCAGCTGTAGGCCGGGTCCGCCCGCCATCGCTTGTGATCCACGCGGAAGTTCAGGTGAATCTGCTCGGGAGATCCACCTCAGGATCCGCGTGGATCACGCGGATTCCCTCAGACGACGATGCGCATGGGGGTGCCGAGGGCGTCGGTCTCGTCGCCGAGGACCTCGGCCTCGCCGCGGGCCCAGCGGAGGGCGGTCCAGGTGCAGGCCAGCGCGTCGAGGCAGTCGTCCGGCTGGGCACGGCCCGGGAGGGGTGACGGCAGGTCGAGGTCGGGGAGCCAGCTTCGCAGGACCTCCAGTCGCGCGAGCCGTCCCGCGAGGGTGCGCTTCGGGGGCAGCGGTCGGCCGCCGAGGCGGCGGAGGGAGACCTCCGGGTGCACCTCGATGACGTCGTCGCGGGCGCGTACGAGGGCGTCGACCTCGGCGACCTTGTCCAGGATGTGGAAGGTCTGGATGCTCACGCCGACCGAGCCGGCCGCGCGCGACAGGCGGGTCGCCTCGGGCTGCGACCCCGCCTCGAGCACCGCCCGCGGCGGAACGAGGAAGACCGAGGAGCGCTGAGCCCCGAGCTGGGCCCGGGCCTCGACGTCGGCGCGGCGGCGCTCTCCCGCGGTGGGCAGCCCGATCGGGATGTCCACGGCCACCACCGACGCCCCGATCGCGAGCATCGACGAGAAGCTGCCGGTGTGCCAGGTGATCCCGCCGTCGCGGACCAGCGCGCCGACCCAGCCGCCCGGGCAGCCGTCCACACCCAGCACCCCGGCCGCCATCCGCTCAGCCTGCCCGGCGCGCGGATGATCACGCCACGCGCCGGACTGACGGCGGGAGTCCGCGGGAGCAACCACGTGCACCTCGCGCTGCAGCCGCTCCGTCAGGCCAGGTCCGCCGCGGCACTGCCCGGCACCCGCCACGAGGTGCACGTGCTTCCTCCCGGCCGGACGCCTGGCCCCCGCCACTCCTCCCCGGACTTCCACCGTCCACCTGTCCCGGCTGACCGGGCACCTCCCGCGTGCGCCGCACGCGCGGACCCCGGACTGGACGGTGGAAGTCCGGTGGAGCGAGGCCTGCCCCCTGGCCGAGCCGGCGCCGAAGATCGGTTGTGGAGAACGCGCGGGGCTGACCCCGGGCTGACGCCGCGACCCCACCACCGGAGCCCACCACCGGACCCGGCAGACTGGCCGCATGCGCGTGCACCTGGGGTCCGACCACGCCGGCTTCGAGCTGAAGGAGGCGATCGTCCGCCGCCTGACCGAGCTCGGCCACGAGCCGGTCGACCACGGGCCGAGCGAGTACGTCGCGACCGACGACTACCCGCCCTTCGTGCTGCGCGCCGCGGAGGGTGCCGCGAAGGACCCCGGCAGCGTCGGCGTCGTCCTCGGCGGGTCCGGCAACGGCGAGGCGATCGCGGCCAACAAGGTCAAGGGGATCCGCTGCGCCCTCGCGTGGAGCGAGGAGACGGCCCGGCTCGCCCGCGAGCACAACGACGCCAACGTGGTCAGCCTCGGCGCGCGCATGCACGACGAGGACACCGCGCTGGGCATCCTCGAGGCGTTCCTCGACACCGCCTACAGCGGCGACGAGCGGCACACCCGCCGGATCGGCATGCTGACCGAGTACGAGACCAGCGGCCAGCTGCCCCCCACGTAGAAGGAGCGCCCCCTTGCCCGAGGGGCACACGATCCACCGGCTCGCCCGGGACCACACCCCCCTGCTGCAGGGGAAGGCCGTACGAGCGGCCAGCCCTCAGGGGCGCTTCGCCGAGGGCGCCGCGCTGCTCGACGGCCGTGTCCTGGAGCGGGTCCAGCCGTACGGCAAGCACCTGTTCTACGTCTTCGGCGGGCAGCAGATCCTGCACGTCCACCTCGGGCTCTACGGCGGCTGGCAGAGCGGCAGGCACCCGGCGCCGGATCCGAAGGGGGCGCTGCGGCTGCGGCTGCAGACCGACGAGCACTGGCTCGACCTGCGCGGTCCGACCGCGTGCGAGATCCACACGCCCGCCGACCGCGACGCCGTGCTGGCCCGGCTCGGGCCCGACCCGCTGCAGAAGCGGCCCGACCCGGAGCCGGCCTGGAAGAAGGTGACCCGCAGCCGGACCGCGGTGGGGGCGCTGCTGATGGACCAGTCGGTGCTCGCCGGCGTCGGCAACGTCTACCGGGCCGAGGCGCTCTACCGCGCCGGCCTCAGCCCGTTCCGGCCCGGCCGCGAGGTGCCCGAGCCGACCTGGCGGGCGATGTGGGACGACCTCGTCGTCCTGCTGCGCGCCGGGGTCCGCGCCGGCCACATCGTGACGACGCACCGCGAGGACCGTGACCGGCGCAGCGGCCCGCCCCGGCGGGAGGACCGCTTCTACGTCTACCGCCGTACCGGCCTGCCCTGCCGCCGGTGCGGGACCGAGGTCCGGACCGAGGTCATGGTCGGCCGCAACCTCTACTGGTGCCCGGCCTGCCAGCCCACCTAGAAGACCTGCGGGCACCAGGGCGCGCCCTCGAGCGGCCCGAACGCGGTCGTCGCCCGCGACAGCGCACCCGGCGTCAGCTCTGCCACCGAGCGCGACCGCAGCGGCGTCCCGCCGAGGTAGGCCGCTCCGAGGTCCGAGACGTCGGCGCGCAGGTCCGGCGCGTCGCCCGTCGCCTCGCAGGTGGCCCCGTCGCGACCGCCGGCGAGCCGCCACCGCCCGGCGTTCCACGGGCACCGGTCGTCGACCACCTCGAGCACCACGTCGACGTCGGCGGCGTAGCGGCGCGCCGTCAGCGCGGCCGGCACGTCGACCAGCCGGACGTGCAGCCCGTCGGTCAGGGTCGGCCGGGCCAGCCGCGGCTCGGCGAGCAGGTCGGTCAGCAGCGGCCCGTCCGGCGGGGCGGCGAAGACCTGCACCTTCTCCATCAGGTCGAGGTCGAGCAGGTGCCGCCAGACCCGCGCGCCGCCCTCGGGCGTCGCCGCGACGACCTCGCGCACGCGCACCTCGCCGGCGGGCAGGCCGTCCTGCCAGCGCAGCGCGGTGGAGTAGAGCGCGTACGCCCCCTCGGCCAGCACGCACTCCAGCGGGCTGCCGCCCTCGCGCCGGTGGTCGGGGTCGTGCAGCCGGAAGCCCCACCAGGCGTCGTCGCGCGCCGGGAAGCCGGCCGTGCGCGCGGCTGCCGCGTCGTACACCGCTCGCACCTCCGGGGAGCCGGGGTCGACGAGCCGCAGCCCGCCGGGCTCGACCGGGGAGCGGAAGGCGGCCCCGCGGCGGACGTTCAGCCCGAGCCGCCACGACGCCGCGCCGTAGCCGTAGCGGCCGTAGATCGCCGCCTCGGTCGCCCAGAGCGCGGCGACCGCCGTGCCCTCGGCGTGCAGGTCGGCCAGCTGCCGGCGCATCAGCTCGCCGAGCAGGCCCTGCCGCCGGTAGGTCGGCAGCACGCTCACCCAGGTCACCCCCGCGACCGGGATCGGCCCGCCGGGCACGGTCATCGAGAAGGCGAAGGAGCCGGCCGTCGCGACGGGCTCGCTGCCGTCGAAGCCGGCGTAGAACCGGCCCGGGTCGACGGTGGAGAGCTCCGCCCGGGTGTCCTCGGGGTGGGGCGCGTTGCCGAAGGCGCGCTCCAGGGCGAGGAACGCCGGCTCGAGGGTCGTGGGGTCCAGCACGCGCACGTCGACGGTCATCCGGCGATGATGGCCCCGCCGCGCGCACCTGCGCGCCTGCTTTACCGGACGCTAGCCTCCGGCGGATGACCGCCACGGACCGGAAGCGCCGCTCCGGCGCCACCCGTGGCCTGCGCGCCGTGGCGCTCGCGCTGCCCCGCGCGGTGACCCGGCTGCGGCACTCGCCGCCGCCGGAGCCCGTCGCCCTGGCCGGGTTGGTGCTGGCCGCGGTGCTCATCGTGCTGATCGGCGACGCGCTCGGCCCCGAAGCCGTCCCGCCGGTGGCGCAGGTCCTGCCGCTGATCGGTGGCGGGCTGCTGCTCGGCACGCGCGCGATGCGCCGGCTCGTCCTGGCGGTGGTGGGGTGCCTGGCGTACGCGATCGCCGTCATGGGGCTGGTGGTCGTCCGGCCGGGGGCGCTGGTCGTGGTCCTCCTCACCGCGGGCGTCGCCTACGAGTTCGCCCGCTCGCGCGACGAGACCGGGCTGGCCGGTGCCAGCGGGGACACCTTCCTGGTCGAGCTGCGCGACCGGCTGCAGAAGCAGGGCGACCTGCCGGCCCTGCCCGCTCCCTGGGGCGGGGAGACGATGCTCTGCCCGGCCGGCGGCGGGCCGTTCGCGGGCGACTTCGTGGTCTCCGCCCTCACCGGCGAGGGCTCCCGCCTCGAGCTCGCCCTGGTCGACGTCTCCGGCAAGGGCCTGGACGCCGGCACCCGCGCCCTGCTGCTCTCCGGAGCGCTCGGCGGCCTGCTGGGGTCGCTGCGTCCCGAGGAGTTCCTGCCGGCCGCCAACCGCTACGTCGACCGCCAGGTCTGGGCGGAGGGCTTCGCCACCGCCGTGCACCTCGTGGTCGACCTCGCCGACGGCGCGTTCGCCGTGGAGTCGGCCGGGCACCCGCCGGTCGCGCACTTCGACGCCGGCAGCGGCCGCTGGTCGCTGCTCCCGGCCGAGGGGCTGGCGCTGGGGCTGGTCCCCGAGGTGGCCTACACCCCGGTCACCGGACGCCTCGACGCCGGCGACGCCCTGCTGCTCTACACCGACGGCCTGGTCGAAGTGCCCGGGCGCGACCTCGATCTCGGCATCGACAAGCTGCTCGGGGAGGCCGAGCGGCTGGTTCCGCAGGGCTTCGCCGGTGGCGCGGAGCTGCTCGTCAGCCGGGTCGCGACCGGGGGCAGCGACGACCGCGGCCTGGTCCTGATCTGGCGCTCCTAGGACGAGCACCGCTCGGCCAGCCGCGCGACCGGGCGGCGGTCGGCCGCCAGCTCGGCGGGGCGGTCCCGGAGCACCGCGAGCGCGTTGAGGTAGTCGGCCCGACGGACCAGCACCTGGCCGAGGGAGGTCAGGTGCGGCGTCTCCTCCTGGGTGTCGATCAGCCGGAAGCCGGCCTCCAGCACCCGGTCGCAGAGCTCGACGAGGGCGACCTTCGAGGCGTCGGTCTCCCGGTGGAACATCGACTCGCCGCAGAAGACCGAGCCGACCAGCACGCCGTAGAGCCCGCCGACCAGCCGGTCGCCGTCCCACACCTCCACGCTGTGGGCGCCTCCGCTGCGGTGCAGCTCGCCGTACCCCTCCCGCATGCGGTCGGTGATCCACGTCCCCTCCTCGCGCTCGGCGCAGGCGGCGACGACGGCGTCGAAGGCCGTGTCGAGCGTGGTCTCCCAGCCGCACCGGCGCATCCGGGCGCGCAGCGACCGGCGTACGACGACGGTGTCCGCCAGCAGCACCGCACGCGGGTCGGGGGAGCACCACGGGACCAGGCCGTCCTCGCCCGGCAGGCGGGGGACGAGGCCGCGCCGGACCAGCCGGCGGGCCTGCCGGTCGAGGGCGTGCTCGTGCTCGCCGGAGGACGGCCAGGGGAAGCAGCCGGCCCGGTAGCCCGCCAGCAGGGTCGCCGCGTCGAGCGTGCCGCCGAGCGCGACGAGGCTGCGCGGCGCCGCGGCGACGTCCAGCTCCGCGAACGGATCGGACGGGTTCGCCACAGCCGGAAGCCTAAGGCGCGCCGAGGTCCACCCGAATGGGCGAAAGGACCCCGGGGGACGCGGCGCGGTCATACATTGGCCGAGCCGCGCGCAGGTTCCTGGGTGGGCGATGCCCGGAGGTGGGATGTCCAGCGAGACGATCTCGAAGAAGCGCACGCCCGCGGGCGGTGACAAGGACCTGCTCGACGTGCTGAGCGTGCTCACCGCGCTCGTCGACGGGGACTTCTCCGCGCGGGCGCAGACGCGGGAGGGACTGGCCGGTCAGGTCGTCGAGCGGGTCAACGAGCTCGCCGCCCTGCAGGAGCGCCGCACCCGCGAGCTGGTGCGTGCCAGCCGGGTCATCGGCCGCGAGGGCCGCATGACCGAGCGTCTCGACGAGGTGCGCGCCGAGGGCGGCTGGTCCACCGGGGCCGCCGCGGTCAACAGCCTCATCGACGACCTGGTCCGACCCACGACCGAGGTCGCGCGCGTCATCGCCGCCGTCGCCGAGGGCGACCTGTCCCAGCAGATGGCGCTCGACATCGCCGGCCAGCCGGTCAAGGGCGAGTTCCTGCGCATCGGCACCACCGTCAACACCATGGTCGACCAGCTCTCGTCGTTCGCCGACGAGGTCACCCGCGTCGCCCGCGAGGTCGGCACCGAGGGCAAGCTCGGCGGCCAGGCCCAGGTCAAGGGCGTCTCCGGCGTGTGGCGCGACCTCACCGAGTCGGTGAACTCCATGGCCGGCAACCTGACCAGCCAGGTCCGCAACATCGCCCAGGTCACCACCGCCGTCGCCCAGGGCGACCTGAGCCAGAAGATCACCGTCGACGCGCGAGGCGAGATCCTCGAGCTCAAGAGCACCGTCAACACCATGGTCGACCAGCTGTCGTCGTTCGCCGACGAGGTCACCCGCGTCGCCCGCGAGGTCGGCACCGAGGGCCGCCTCGGCGGTCAGGCCCAGGTGCGCGGCGTCTCCGGCACCTGGCGCGACCTCACCGACTCGGTGAACTCGATGGCGTCCAACCTCACCGACCAGGTCCGCAACATCGCCCAGGTCGCGACCGCCGTCGCCAAGGGCGACCTGAGCCAGAAGATCACCGTCGAGGCCAAGGGCGAGGTCGCGGCCCTCGCCGACACCCTCAACACCATGGTCGACCAGCTGTCGTCGTTCGCCGACGAGGTCACCCGCGTCGCCCGCGAGGTCGGCACCGAGGGCAAGCTCGGCGGCCAGGCCGACGTCCCCGGCGTCGGCGGCACGTGGAAGGACCTCACCGACTCGGTGAACTCCATGGCCGGCAACCTGACCAGCCAGGTCCGCAACATCGCCCAGGTGTCCTCCGCGATCGCCCGCGGCGACCTGAGCCAGAAGATCACCGTCGACGCGGCCGGTGAGGTCGCGGCGCTCGCCGACACCATCAACAGCCTCACCGACACCCTGCAGCTGTTCGCCGAGCAAGTGACCACCGTCTCCCGCGAGGTCGGCACCGAGGGCCAGCTCGGGGGTCAGGCCGAGGTGCCCGGCGTGGCCGGCACCTGGAAGGACCTCACCGACTCCGTCAACTCGATGGCGTCGAACCTCACCGCCCAGGTCCGCGACATCGCGCAGGTCACCACCGCCGTCGCGCGAGGTGACCTGAGCCAGAAGGTCTCCGTCGACGTCAAGGGCGAGACGCTCGAGCTGAAG
>JAKFFB010000196.1:0-1778 GCA_036675425.1 Actinomycetales bacterium
CCCAAGCCGCCGCCTCCGCCGCCGGAGACCAGCTGGGGTGCCCGCCCGGCCGGGCCGCCGCCGGAGGACGAGGAGCACGACGAGGACGAGCTCGGCGTACGCCGTCTGTTCCGCCGCCGCAAGCCCTGACCACCTGCTCGTACCGCGGTGATCCACGCGCACTCTGAGGCGGATCCGCGCGCTGGATCCACCTCAACGTCCGCGTGGATCACCAGCCGGGCGCACACGCGACGGACGGCGCTCCACCCCTGTCGACCACACCGGACAGTCACCGCGCGGCCGGCTCCACGTGTGCCGGAGGCAACCGGGCAGACCCGATGATCACGGCTTGAAACGGCGTGATCACGGTGCGCTGATCGGCTACCACGAGCGCCTCCTCCGGCCAATAGCACCCCCGGGCCTTGACGGGAGCGCAGGACACGCGTGTAATTCCACGAGTGTCGTTCCCCCCCGACGGCCGATCGAGAGGTCGTCCGCCGGGTGACACCCACCGCGGTCCGGCAGTCGCCGGGTCGACCGATCTGGTCCGAGGAGACGAGATGAGCGAGCCGATCTACCTGGCCGCCCTGGGTGCGAGTGCCGACACCGACGAGTCCGGCTTGCTGGGCTGGCAGGAGCAGGCGCTGTGCGCGCAGACCGATCCCGAGGCGTTCTTCCCCGAGAAGGGCGGCTCGACGAGAGAGGCCAAGCGCATCTGCGTGGGCTGCGAGGTCAAGGGCGAGTGCCTCGAGTACGCACTGGAGCAGGACGAGCGCTTCGGCATCTGGGGCGGGCTGTCCGAGCGTGAGCGCCGCCGGCTGAAGAGGGCCGCTGCCGGCTACTGAGCCTGCCCGCATGACGGACTGACCGCCGGGCCGGCAGGTCAGCCGCCCCTCCCATCCCGGTCCCCCCTCCTCCCATGCCTGCACGGGTCCCCGTCACCGCCGTGCTCGTCGCCCACGACGGCAGCCGCTGGCTGCCGACGGCGCTGAGCGCTCTCGCCTCCTCCACCGTCACCCCCGCCCGGGTCGTCGCCGTCGACACCGGCAGCACCGACGACTCCGCCGAGCTGCTCCGCCGCGCGACCGGCGACGTCCTCGCGCTCCCCGCGACCACGGGCTACGCCGCCGCCGTCCATGCCGCGCTGGCCACGGTCCCCGCCGACACCCGCTGGGTCTGGCTCCTGCACGACGACTGCGCCCCCGACCCCGGCACCCTCGCCGGGCTGCTCCGGGCAGCCGCGCAGCACCCGTACGCCGCCGTGCTCGGACCCAAGGCGGTCGACTGGGACACGCCCCGGCAGCTCGTCGAGATCGGCTGCGCCACCGACGGTCTCGGCGTGCGCAGCTCCGGCGTCGAGCCGGGTGAGCCGGATCAGGGGCAGTACGACGCGGTGCGTCCGGTGCTCGCCGTCGGCACCGCCGGCGCCCTCGTCCGGCGCGACGTCTGGGACTCCCTCGGCGGGCTGGACCCCGCCCTCCCGCTGCGTGAGGACCTCGACCTCGGCTGGCGGGCGCGCGCCGCCGGCGCCGACGTGCTGGTCGTCCCCAGCACCCGCATCCGGCACGCCCGGGCGGTCACCACCGGGCGCCGACCGCTCGCCGGGACGAGGTGGCCGGCGGCGCTCGACCGCCGGAGCGCGCTGCTGCTGCTGCTCGCGCACGCCCCGATCCGCAGGCTGCTCCTGCTGCTCCCGCTGCTGACCCTCACCGGGCTGCTCCGCGCCGGCGCAGCCCTCGCCGGCCGGCAGCCCCGGGAGGCCCTCGACGAGGCGACCGCGCTGCCGCGGGTGCTGGCCC
>JAKFFB010000316.1:0-1755 GCA_036675425.1 Actinomycetales bacterium
GATCTCCGAGTCCTCACCGGCCTCGAGGTCGGCCTCGAGCAGCGGCAACGTCAGCGTGGTGCCGAGCGCCGCAGCCGTCATCGGGAGGGTGACGGTGCTGTGCAGGTCGTTGCCGTGGCGGGTGAACGTCGGGTGTGAGTCGACGTGGATCTCGACGTAGAGGTCGCCGGGCGGGCCACCGCCGGGGCCGACCTCGCCCTGCTCGGTGAGCTGCACGCGCGTGCCGTGGTCGACCCCGGCGGGGATCTTGACGTTGAGGCTGCGACGCGAGCGGACCCGGCCCTCGCCGGAGCACTCGCGGCACGGCTCGGGGATGATCTGGCCGAAGCCGCGGCAGGCAGCACACGGGCGCAGCGTGCGGATCTCACCGAGGAACGACCGCTGCACCTGGGCGACCTCGCCGGCACCGCGGCAGGTCTCGCAGGTGATCGGCTTCGAGCCGGGCGCGGCACCGTCACCGTGGCAGGCCGTGCAGACGACGGCCGTGTCGACCTTGAGCTCCTTGGTGGTGCCGAAGGCAGCCTCCGCGAGCTCCACGTCGAGCCGGATCAGGGCGTCCTGCCCGCGGCGTACGCGCTGGCGCGGACCGCGACCCTGGCCGCCGCCACCGGGCGCCCCGCCCCCGAAGAACGCGTCCATGATGTCGGTGAAGGAGAAGCCCTGGCCCTGGCCGAAGCCCGCCGCGCCACCGCCGAACGGGTCGCCGCCGCGGTCGTACGCCGCCCGCTTCTGCGGGTCGGAGAGCACCTCGTAGGCGCGCGAGACCTCCTTGAACCGCTCCTGGGTCTCGGGGTCCGGGTTGACGTCCGGGTGCAACTGGCGGGCGAGGCCTCGATAGGCCTTCTTGATCGCGGCTGCGTCGGCGTCGCGGGAGACTCCGAGCAAGTCGTAGAGGTCTTGGCTCACTGCTGTCCTTCGTCGAGGATCCGGGAGACGTAGCGCGCGACAGCGCGCACGGCAGCCATGGATCCGGGGTAGTCCATTCGGGTCGGTCCGACGACGCCGAGCGTCGCCAGGGCCTGGTCTGGGGGTCCGTAGCCGGTGGCCACGACGCTGGTGGAGGCGAGCTCGGAGTAGGGGCCTTCGTGTCCGATGCGCACGGTGACGGCGTCGCCGATCGTCACCTCGCCGATCAGCTTCAGGAGCACGACGTGCTCCTCGAGCGCCTCGAGCAGCGGCCGCACCGCGGTGTCGAAGCTGTCACCGAACCGCGCGAGGTTGGCCGCGCCGGCGACCGCCACGCGCTCGTCGCTGCGGTGGTCGGACATCGCGTCGGTCAGCACGTCGACGAGGCTGCGGGTGAGCGCCTGGTCTGCGTGCGGCACGCCGTCGGGCAGGAGGCTCAGGGCGGCGGCACCGTCGGCGATCCGCTCCCCCGCGGCTGCCTGGTTGAGCCGGAGGCGCAGGTCGGCCAGCTGGGTCTCCGACGTCTCGGTCGGGATCTCGACGAGGCGCTGCTCGACCCGGCCGGTGCTCAGGATCAGGATCACCATGACCCGGGTCGGCGTGATCGAGACGAGCTCGATGTGGCGAACAGTGCTGCGCGAGAGCGTCGGGTATTGCACGATCGCAACCTGCCGCGTCAGCGTGCTCAGCAGTCGGACCGAGCGCTGGACGACGTCGTCGAGGTCGACGGCGCTGTCGAGCAGGGTGGCGATCGCGCGCTTCTCGGCCGCGCTCATCGGCTTCACGGAGCTCAGCCGGTCGACGAACAGCCGATAGCCCTTGTCGGTCGGCACCCGGCCGGCGCTCGTG
>JAKFFB010000314.1:0-44655 GCA_036675425.1 Actinomycetales bacterium
GGATCCGGACTTTGCCCGCAACCCGAAGATCCACCGTGCCTGGCGTTTGACCACGCAAGGCTGAGAACTGGTGAAAAACTGTCGCCTACTGCAGGCGTCTTGACGCGACGCAGTAGGCGTCGGAGGCGAGCAGCGACGCGCTCGGCCGCCCGGCCTCGGCGCGCGGCAGCGGGCGCACGTCGAACGAGAGCCCCTCCGCCTTGCGGAACGACGGCACCGAGCGGCGGCTGTCGACGAAGACCGCGAGCTCTCCCGCGGCGAACTGGTCGGCAGGGTCGACGGCGGCCCGGGAGGTGGCGTCGACGCCGTACTGCTGCAGGTCGAACAGCAGCTCCAGGGCGCGACGCGCCTCGGGGCCGTCGAGGGTCATCGCGGTGGGCTCGTCGGTGTCGTCGACGACCTCGCCCCCGGCGGTCCAGACGAAGGGCGCCACCGTGCGGATCTCCGCGGCGAAGCCGACCGCGGCGATCCCCTTGGCGTCGAGATCCCGTGCCAGGCCGAGGAAGTCGTCCCAGGTCCAGGTCTCGTCCGGCAGCGCGAGGCCGGCCCGCGCCAGCAGGTCGAGGTTGAGGTAGGCCACGCTGCTGGAGGTGTTCTGGGGGACGCAGGCGAGCTCGCCGTCGTAGGTGAAGGCCTCCAGCGCGGGCTCGTAGAACTCCTCCGGCGAGCGCTCGCCGAGGTCGGCGGGGGCGAGCACGCCCCGCTCCACGAAGGGCCCGAGCCGGCGGTAGTTCAGCAGGAAGACGTCCGGCGGCTTGCCGCCCGCGAAGGCCGTCGAGAGCTTGGCGATGTGGTCGCCCTGGTTCGGCACGCCCGTGAAGTCGACGGTGACGCCGGGACGCGCCGTCTCGTACGCCTCGATGAGCTCGCGCAGGGCGCTGAGCTCGCCCTCGCCGCCTGCGGCCTGCACGGTGAGCGTGCCGGTGAGCCGGCCGTCCTGCGCCTCCTCGGGGGCGTCGGTGCCGCACGCCGCCAGCAGGCCGAGGAGCAGGAGCCCGGCGGCGGTTCGGCGCATGCCGGGGAAGCTACGACGCACGGTGCGGCCGGTCCTGCAGGCCGAGCAGCGGTCGCTGCACGGCGAGCAGCGCGAGGACAGCGGGCAGCGCGAGGACCGCTGCCCCGGCGAACAGGACGGACTGCTCGACGCCGTCGAGGGTCACCAGCTCGCCGATGCCCAGCGGCAGCGTGCGGGTGTCCTCGGACTGCGCGTAGAGCAGCGCGTCGAGGTAGTTGCCCCAGTGGAAGACGAACGCCACAGCGGCGATCGCGGTCGTCGTCGCGGTCACCAGCGGCAGCCCGACCCGCCACCAGGTGGTCAGCGCCGAAGCCCCCTCCAGCCGCGCGGCCTCCCACAGCTCCGGCGGCACCCGCCGGAACGCGCGGTAGGCCAGGAGCACCGTGAACGGCGTCGTCGCGGCGAGCGCCGGCGCGACCAGCGGCACGAGGGTGTCGAGCACCCCGGCCTCGAGGTAGAGCACGAAGCGCGGGATCCACAGCATGGGCAGGGGTACGAGCAGCAGCGCGGTGGTCGCGCCCACCAGCCAGCGCCGGCTGCGGGGCGGCAGCTGGGCCAGCACGAAGCCCGCCCACGAGGCGATCAGCGTCGCGAGCGGTACAGCCACCACGACCACGAGCAGGCTGTTGCGGAGCAGCCGCCCCAGCGGGGTCATCTCCCCCAGCCGGCCGTACGCGCCGAGGCTCGGGTCGGTGGGCAGCACCTCGAGCCCGGCCGGCGGCGGCAGCCCGACGCGGCGCAGCGAGCCGGCGAGGACGAGGGCGAGGGGGGCGAGGAACACCACGACGACGAGCAGCCGCAGCGCAGTCCCCCGCACTAGACCGAGGCCCAGGCCTGGGCGAGCAGGTCGCGGGTGTCCGGCAGCAGCTGCGGGAGCACGCGGGTGTGCCCGACCACCGGCATGAAGTTGGTGTCGCCGCCCCAGCGCGGGACGACGTGCTGGTGCAGGTGCGCCGCGATGCCGGCGCCGCCCACGACGCCGAGGTTCATGCCGACGTTGAAGCCCTGCGCGCCGGTGGCGTGCTTCAGCGCCCGCAGCGCGTGCTGGGTGAGGTCCGCGACCTCGGCGGCCTCCTCCGGCGTCAGCTCGTCGTACTCCGCCACGTGCCGGTACGGCACCAGCATCAGGTGGCCGGAGTTGTACGGGTAGAGGTTGAGCACGGCGTACGCCAGCGCGCCGCGGTGCACGACCAGCCCCTCGCGGTCGTCCATCGGCGGGATCGCGCAGAACGGGCAGTCGCCGCCCTTGCCCTCGCCCTTGATGTAGGCCATCCGGTGCGGGGTGTAGAGCCGGGCGAACGCGTCGGCGATCCCGACGCCCTCCTGGACCTCGTGCTCGGTCATGTCCTGTCCCGGACCGCCTGCACGACCTTCGCCACGGCCTCGTCGACCGGGACGCCGTTCTCCTGCGTCCCGTCGCGGTAGCGGAAGGAGACGGCGTCCTTGCTGACGTCCTCCTCGCCGGCGATGAGCATGAAGGGCACCTTGGACTTCTGCGCGGTGCGGATCTTCTTCTGCATCCGGTCGTCGGAGGTGTCCACCTCGACCCGGATCCCCTGCGCGCGCAGCTTGTCCGCCACCGACTGCAGGTAGCCGTCGTAGTCGCTGTGCACGGGGATGCCGACCACCTGCACCGGCGACAGCCAGGCCGGGAAGGCGCCGGCGTAGTGCTCCAGCAGGACGCCGAAGAAGCGCTCGATGGAGCCGAAGAGCGCGCGGTGCAGCATCACCGGGCGCTGCCTGGTGCCGTCGGCGGACTGGTACTCGATGTCGAACCGCTCGGGCAGGTTCGGGTCGACCTGGATGGTCGACATCTGCCAGGTGCGGCCGATCGCGTCGCGCGCCTGCACGCTGATCTTCGGCCCGTAGAAGGCTGCGCCGCCCGGGTCGGGCACGAGCTCCAGGCCGGACCGGTCGGCAGCCGCCTGCAGGGCTGCCGTCGACCGCTCCCACATCTCGTCGTCGCCGATGAACTTGTCGGAGTCGTCGCGGGTGGACAGCTCGAGGTAGAAGTCGGTCAGCCCGAAGTCGCGCAGCAGGCCGAGGATGAAGTCGAGGACGCCGCTGATCTCGTCGCCCATGTCCTCGAGCGTGGTGAAGATGTGCGCGTCGTCCATGGTCAGGCCGCGGACGCGGGTGAGGCCGTGCACCACGCCGGACTTCTCGTAGCGGTAGACCGACCCGAACTCGAAGAGCCGCAGCGGCAGGTCGCGGTAGCTCCGGCCCCGGCTCTTGTAGACCAGGATGTGCATCGGGCAGTTCATCGGCTTGAGGTAGTAGTCGGTGCCCTCGAACTGCATCGGCGGGAACATCGTGTCCGCGTAGTACGGCAGGTGCCCGCTGGTGAGGAACAGGTCCTCCTTGGTGATGTGCGGGGTGTTCACGAAGGAGTAGCCCGCCTCCTCGTGCCGCTGCCGCGAGTAGTCCTCCATGACCCGCCGGACGATGCCGCCCTTGGGATGGAAGACCGCGAGCCCGGAGCCGATCTCGTCGGGGAAGCTGAAGAGGTCGAGCTCTGCGCCGAGCCGCCGGTGGTCGCGCTTCTCGGCCTCCTCGAGCATCGTCAGGTGGGCCTTGAGTGCGTCCTTGCTCTCCCAGGCGGTGCCGTAGATGCGCTGCAGCATCGGGTTCTTCTGGTCGCCGCGCCAGTAGGCCGCGGCGGTGCGCATGAGCTTCCAGGCAGGGATGTCGCGGGTGGTCGGCAGGTGCGGCCCTCGGCAGAGGTCCTTCCAGACCAGCTCCTCGCCGGCGAGGTTGTCGTAGATGGTGAGCTCGGCGCCGCCGACCTCGACGCTGCTTCCGTCGTCCTCGCTCGAGCCGCCCTTGAGCCCGATGAGCTCGAGCTTGAACGGCTCGTCGGCGAGCTCCTCGCGCGCGGCGTCCTCGTCGACGACCCGGCGGCTGAACCTCTGCCGCTGGCGGGTGATGTCGCTCATCCGCTTCTCGATGGCGACCAGGTCCTCGGGCGTGAACGGCCGCTCGGGCAGGAAGTCGTAGTAGAAGCCGTCCTTCACGGGCGGCCCGATGCCGAGCTTCGTGCCCGGGAACAGGTCCTGGACCGCCTGCGCGAGGACGTGAGCCGCGCTGTGCCGCAGCACGGCGCGGCCGTCCTCGCTGGCGTACGGCACGGCCTCCACGACGTCGCCCTCGGCGACGACGTGGGCCAGGTCGCGCAGCTCGCCGTTCACCCGGGCGACGGCGGTGTCCTTGACCCCCGCTGCCTTGAGGACGTCGCCGGCCGTCGTCCCCGCCTGCTCCCCGGTCACGGGCGGTAGGGCGAGGGCGGGATCGGACGGCACGAGAGGGCTCCAGGGACGCGGCGAGCAGGGTCCGCCGAGCCTAGTGTCAGGAGGCGAGCGTCGCCTCGACGGTGACGTCGACCGCCGCGAGCGCCTTGCTGACCGGGCAGCCGTTCTCGGCGGCCTCGGCGGCCTTCCGGAAGCCCGCCTCGTCCAGGCCGTCGACCTCGCAGACCGCCTTCAGGCGGATCGCGGTGAGGATGAAGCCGCCGTTCTTGGCGTCGGGACCCAGGTCGACCTCCGCGACGACCTCGATGCCGTGCGGGGTGCCGCCGGCCTGGGCGATCTCGTTCGACAGCGACATCGCGAAGCAGGCCGAGTGGCCGGCGGCGATGAGCTCCTCCGGGCTGGTGACGCCCTGCGGGTCGTCCGACGCGCGCTTGGGGAAGTCGACCGGGTAGGTCCCGACCCCGCTGCTGGTCAGCTCGACCTGGCCGGTGCCGTCGGTCAGGCCGCCGTTCCAGGCGGTGCGTGCGGTACGAGTGGGCATGGGGTCTCCTCAGCAGGCAGGGTCAGGTCTTGTGGGGTCAAGCCCCCGACAGCCTGTCCGATTCCCGTCAGTCGTGCGCGATGTCCACGACCAGGCGCGCCGGCTCGGCCAGCCGGAAGACCGTGAAGGGCCGCTCGCCGTCGACCCCGACGAAGGCCTCGTAGACCCCCTCGAACACCGATCCGAGGACGACGTCCTCCACCACCTCGAGGTCCGCTCCGACCGTGGCGCGCTCGGCCTCCTCGACGCCGGTGTCGAAGGGGTAGCCCGTACCGCTGATCAGCACGACGAGCGTCTTGTCCCCCTTCACCTCGACCGGGTCGCCGGAGCCGTCGCGGCGCGGGTCGTCGACGTACTCGACCGTCCACCCGGGCGCGCCCGCCTCGCGGCCGTCCAGCTCGAAGACGACCCGGTCGTACCCGTCCTGTCGCGCGGCGCGGACCGCGACGACGGACAGCGGCCCTCCGGTGGGCTCCTCCTCGACCCGGCCGGTGCCGCCCGCGAAGGCGGCCTTGGTGGGGCTCGGGCTCGCCGACGGCTCCGCGGCGGCGGTGGCCGGCGCGGTGGACGGCGAGGGGCGCGTCGTGGCTCCCGTGCCGCTGAGCTCCGGGTCGTCGCCGCAGGCGGTGGCGAGCAGGCAGGCGCTGAGGGCGAGGACGAGGCGGCGGCGCATGGCGGGAGTGTGCCGGGCGAGCGCCCTGAGGTCCGGGAGGCGCGGCCGCCCAGCAGCGCCCTCTACCTCTGACAGGATGCCGCGGTGGAGATCAGCCGGGTACGCGAGCGCCTCGGCGCAGCGCTGACCGGCGCTGAGACGCCGCTGTCTGCCGCCGACCGGCTGTGCGAGGCGTGTGTGGACCTCCTGGACGTCGACGGCGCGTCGATCACTCTCGTCAGGGACGGCGCGAGCCGGGGCACGTTCGGGAGCAGCGGCGAGCTCAGCCGAAGGCTGGACGAGCTGCAGTTCACCTACGGCGAGGGGCCCTCGATGGAGGCCGTGGAGACGAACCGGCCCGTCTCCGCGCAGGACCTCGACTCGCCCGATGAGGACCGGTGGCCCGCGCTGGCGCAGGCGGTCCTGGCGCATGGAGTCCGGGCGTTGTACGCCCTGCCGGTGACCATCGCGAGCACCCCGCTCGGCGCGCTCGACCTGTATCGGCACCGCAGCGGCCCGCTCGACGGCACGGCTCTCATGGGCGGTCTCTGGGCAGCGGCACTGGCGTCCCTGCCACTCCTGGACCTGATGCACGCCGACGTCGACTGGCAGGCCGCGGGAGACAAGGCCGAGGCGTTCGACCAGCTCGCGTCCTTGGAACGCGTGGAGGTCTACCAGGCCACCGGGATGATCATCGCGGAGTTCGACATCGATCCGGCGAGCGCCGTCTCGCTGCTCCGCGCGCACGCCGTGTCTCACGACCTCACCGCGAGCGAGGCGGCCTACCGCGTCCTCGACCGCCGCATCCTGCTGAGGGACGGCGTCCTCCGCACGGCAGACGGCGGGGAGGGGCGGTGAGCCGCGAGGACGAGCTCGTCGAGGCGTTCGTGTCCATGGCGGGGAGCCTCGTCGCCGGCCACGACGTCACGGACCTGCTCAACCGTCTCACCGCCAGCTGTGGTCGCCTGATCGACGTCACCGCAGCCGGGTTGCTGCTGGCGGACCGGCGCGGCGCCCTGCACGTCGTCGCTGCGTCCTCTCAGGACGCCGCCGACCTGGAAGGGTTCCAGGCGCAGCGCTCAGAGATACCGTGCCACGACTGCTACCAGGACGGGCGACCCGTGCTGGTGCCCGATGTCGCTGCCGTCGCGGATCGCTGGCCGGGCTTCGTCCTCGTGGCCCTGGAGCACGGCGTCAGGAGCGTTCATGCGGTCCCGCTTCGCCTGCGAGACCAAGTGCTCGGCGCGCTCGGCTTGTTCGGCTCAGCTCCTGGCGCGCTCAACGACAGAGACCTGCGGCTGGCGCAGGCGCTCGCCGACGTCGCTTCGATCTCCATCGTCCAGGACCGGGTCGCCGCCGATCGGGAGGCGGTCAACGAGCAGCTCCAGACGGCTCTGGACACGCGTGTGCTGGTGGAGCAGGCCAAGGGCGTGCTCGCCCAGAAGGGCGGTCTGACCATGCCCGATGCCTACGCCGCACTCGTCCGGTACGCCCGTGACCACAACCTCAAGCTCGGTCACCTCGCCCGCGCCCTCGTCGAGCGGACGGTGCCGCCTCGACTGGTCCTCGAACACGCCCGGCGCGTCGACGGTCGGGCCTGACCTCTCCCCCGGTCTCCGACGGCCCGCGTACGGCGGCTCGGGAGAGGAGTCCGGGCGCGCGGCGCCCGGTCGGGCCTACCGGGACCGCTCGGGGGTTGCGGAGCGTCGCGCGTTTGCCATCCGACATCGGTGGGGCAGAATTGCGACGACATTGAGGGCGAAAGAACCCCCGACGCGTCCAGACCATGCGCGCGTCACCTATCTCTGAGGTGACGTTGCGTGCAGAGTCGTCCTTCCTCCGCTCAGACCACAGGCCTTCCGGGCGCTGAGTTCCGGCATGCCTCCTGGCCGGTCGCGCCCCCTGCCGGTCGTGCGTCGATGAGTCCGACCTCGGTGACCGCGATAGGGCACATCCTGGGCGACCTGCGCCGTCGGTTGGAGATGGACGTCGCTCTGATCTCCCACTTCGAGAGGGGCCGACGCGTGATCGAGCTCCTGGACTGCGAGACGACGGTGCCGTTCGGTCCCGGTGACTCCGACCCGCTGGAGGAGACCTACTGCCAGCCCATCGTGGACGGCCGCCTGCCGGAGACGATCCCCGACACCTCGCAGAACGCCCTGGCCATGACGATCACCGCCACCTCCGAGCTGGACATCGGCGCACACCTCGGCGTGCCCATCGTCCTGGAGGACGGAACGGTCTACGGGACGCTGTGCGCCTACAGCCACGACGCTCGCCCCGACCTGACGGAGCAGACCGGCACGGTCATGGGCCTGGTCGCAGACTCAGTCGCGCGGGCGATCGGGGCCGACCAGACTGCCCAACGGGTGCGCGAGGCCGCCTCCGAGCGGGTGAGCAACCTGCTCGCTCATGGCGGGCTCGAGATGGCCTACCAACCCGTGGTGGACCTGGCCACCGGGCGGACGGTCGGCGCCGAGGCACTGGCCCGCTTCCCCCGGTCCCTGGGGGGCACCACGGCCGGCTGGTTCGCGGAGGCCGCTGCCGTCGGGGTCGGGACGGAGCTCGAGCTGGCGTGCGTGCGCACAGTGCGCGACCAGCTCCCTGAGCTGCCGGCCGGCATGGATGTCCACGTCAACCTGTCGCCGGCGGCGCTGCTCGACCCGGCGTCGGGCACGCTGCTCCACGAGCTGCCGCTGCGCCGAGTCGTCCTGGAGCTGACAGAGCACCAGATCGTCGGCGACTACCCGGTTCTGCAGGCTGCCCTGGCGCCCCTGCGGGCCGCTGGCCTGCGCCTGGCGATCGACGACGCGGGGGCCGGCTTCGCCAGCATGCGTCACGCTCTGCTGCTCGAGCCTGACCTGCTGAAGCTGGACATCAGCCTGGTGCGGGGGATCGACACCGACGCTGCCAAGCGCTCACTGTGCCAGGCACTGACCGGCTTCGCCCACGCGACCGGCGCGATGATCGTGGCGGAGGGGGTGGAGACGCAGCCCGAGGCAGACGCCGTTCGCATGCTCGGCGTCGATCTCGCCCAGGGCTACGTGTTCGCGCGTCCCGGACCGCCGGACTCCCTGCATCCCGCGGCAGCTGACCGACCGTCTGCCGCCTCTCGGCCGGATCACGCAGCGCAGGTCCGGGCCGTGGTGGCCTCGCTACGAGGACATGCGTCCGTGGCCACCATGGCAGCCGCCCTGAACGCGCAGGGACTGCTGTCCCCTACCGGCCGTCGCTGGCACCCGACGAGCGTCTCCCGTCAGCTCCTCGAGTGAGCGCAGAGAGTGGACGTAGCAGGACTCGAACCTGCGACCTCACGCGTGTGAAGCGTGCGCTCTAACCAACTGAGCTATACGTCCTGGTGCGGGCGCGAGACTACCCGAGCCCGACCAGGTCCTTCACCCGGCCGAGCAGGTCGTACGTCAGCACGAGCCAGACGCCGATCGCGAAGGCGATCAGGCCGCTCACGGTGATGAGAGACGTGACCACCGGCCTCTGCTTGGCCTTCTCCCATGCCTCCAGCGCGCTGCGCTTCGCACGGTCGAGCAGCCGGTCGGCCCAGGCGAACTCCGTCGACCAGATGTAGAGGCCGAGCAGGATCGGCGGGATCGTCAGCGGGCCCGGCAGCGCCGCGAGGGCGAGGCCCAGCAGGATGAACAGCAGGCCGGCGAAGAAGACGATGACCTTGACCGCGTGGGCGCCGCCCGGGGTGCGGCGCATCGGGCGCTTCCACTCCCACAGCGGAGAGAGGAAGGACCGGGCCACCGGAGCATCCTGCCCCACGCGGCGGGTGCCGGTCAGACCTCACCCACGGCGAGCACGGGCAGCGTCGGGATCGGCGGGGCCGCGTCGCCCTGCTCCCGGGTCACCATGAAGCGCCGGACGTCGCTCACGCCGTTCTGCACCCGCATGCCGGCCAGCACGTCGAGTTCGGTCTTGGTGACGTCGAAGGCGCCGACGGCGCGCTTGTCGCCGTACTCGCTCTCGCCCCACAGCACGTAGGTCGTGCCGGCGTCGTTCACCGGCAGGCCGTCCACGACCAGCGACATCTCGTCGCCCCGGACGAGGGCGACCGCCACGACCTGGCCGTCGTCGCCGAGCAGCGGCACGGTGTCGGTGTCGTTGTCGCGGAGCTGGCTGACGGCCTGGCGCATGCGCTCGCCCCAGGCGTCCTGCTCGTCGCGGTCCTGCCGCAGCGAGGTGTTCCAGACGCCGAGCGAGATCACCAGCGCGGCTGCCGCCGCGATGCCCATCCAGGTCGTCGCGCGGCGCATCCGGCGTCGGTCACGAGCGCGGCTGAGCTCGTCGACGGCCTCGACCGGCGCGGCCTGCTCCGGGAAGCTCACCTCGCGGCCGGAGGCGAGCACCCCGGCCCGGATCCCGTCCAGGAGCGACGGCGGGGGGTCGGCGGGGGCGGGGGCGTAGGCGAGGTGAGCCAGCGTCGCGGTGTGCTCGGCGAGGTCGGCCTCGCAGCGCGCGCACCCCGGGAGGTGGGCGAGGAAGGCCTGCTCGTCCTCGGGCTCGAGCGCGTGGAGCGCGTGTCCCGCGGCGAGCTCCTCGAAGCGCGCGTGGGGGTCGGGGCGGGTCACGGCGCGTTCCTCCGGTCGGGCTCGGACGAGGCGTCCGGCGGTTCGAGGCTCCCTGCCGCGTTGGACAGGCCGTCCAGCGACTCCTTCATGCGGCGCATCCCCGCGAGCATCCGCGTCTTGACCGTGCCGAGCGGCGTGTCCGTCAGCCCGGCGATCTCGCGCTGCGTGTAGCCGCCGAAGTAGGCCAGCGTGAGCGCCTCGCGCTGCGCGTCGGGGAGCGTCTGCAGGACCTCGCGGACCCGCTCGCGCCGCAGCAGCGACCAGACGGCGTCCTCGACCTGCGGCGACTCGGACTCACGGGTCTCGAGCACGTCGTCGGTCGTCCGCCGCTTGCGGAGGTTCTCCTCGCGCCGGACGCTGTCGACCGCCTTGTGGTGGGTCATCGACAGCAGCCAGGTGGAGAAGCCCCCGCGGCTCGCGTCGAAGCGGGAGGCGTCGCGCCAGACGGCGAGGAACACCTCCTGCACGGCGTCCTGCGCCAGCTGCTCGTCGACCAGGATCCGGCGGGCCAGCCCGTAGCAGGCGCGGCCGTAGCGGGCGTAGAGCGCCTCGAGCGCCCCGCCGTCGCCCTCGGTGACCCGGGCGACGAGCGCGCGGTCGTCGAGTCCGTCGTACGACGGAGCGGAGCCGGCGGTCGGCGTCGCGCCGGTCGCCGGGTCCGCCGCACTGCCGCGGGGAAGCGTCATCGAGGTCCTCACGACAGGGCGTTCGCACGAAGCCGGTCGACGGATGGGCCGGCGCCCGCGTCGTGGGTCACACGCTACGGCGGCGCACCGCCTGCCGCCAGGCAACGGCCCGGCAGCCCGCCGTCCGGGTGAAAAGAACCGGACATCCTGGGCAGCGCTGGTTAGCCCGGTCCGAGAGCGGGGACCCACAAGGACAGACGGGCCGTCGTGGCCCCCGCAGACGGAGGCACGAGACATGACCACCCGCCCGACCTCGGTCAGCTCGGAGCTCCAGCTGCGCCTCGTCGTGCCCGGGGCCGCCTCGCTGCCCGTCCGCGCCGGCCTCGACTACGACGTGACGGACCCCTACGCCGTGACCGTGTCCTTCCACACCGGCGGTGCCGGTGGCGGGGCGCCGACCGACGTCGTGCAGTGGACGTTCGCCCGCCAGCTGCTGAGCGACGGCGTCACCGTCCCCGCCGGCGAGGGCGACGTCCAGGTCTGGCCGTCCTCCGCGGGCGGCACCAGCGTCGTCTGCCTGTCGCTGTGCTCCCCCTCGGGGCGGGCGCTGTTCGAGGTGCCGCTGACGGACCTGGTCGAGTTCCTCGGCCGGACCTACCAGGCTGTCCCGACGGGCGCCGAGAGCGACCACGTCGACGTCGACGCCGAGCTCGCACTGCTGCTCTGGGCCGAGCCCGAGACCTGAGACCGGCACCGCGCCGGGACCAGCGCCTCTGCTAGGGTTCTGGCTCGTCGCCAAGCCCCTCGCGGGTCCGGCGCACGCGGACGTGGCTCAGTGGTAGAGCATCACCTTGCCAAGGTGAGGGTCGCGGGTTCGAATCCCGTCGTCCGCTCGGTAGGCGCCCTCGGGCGTCGGGCCGTCCCGGCTCCAGCCGGGTCCCGGGCCGGGTGGCCGAGTGGCTTAGGCAAGGGCCTGCAAAGCCCTGTACGCGGGTTCGATTCCCGCCCCGGCCTCCCCGCACGACAACTCCACACGGGCGATTGGCGCAGTCTGGTAGCGCGCTTCCCTGACACGGAAGAGGTCACAGGTTCAAGTCCTGTATCGCCCACCCTGACGACGAGCCCCTGCGGATGCCGCGGGGGCTTCGTCATGTCCGGAGCCACCGCTGGGGAGCCCTCGTCGCGGGCAGCCGCGCAGATCACTCCCCAGCAGTCGTGAGGCTCGGCAGGAGTACGACCCCCTCGCGGCGAAGTCCTCGGTCAACGAGCCGCCCCGCGTCCGGGGTGGGCTCCCCCACGTGTGCCGGGAGACCGGCGAGGAGGACCCAGTGGCCAGCCCCCAGGCCCCCCGTTCGAGTGCTGCCGACGTCCCGGAGGGCGGCTTGCGCGGGCTCGTCGCCCGCGTCAAGACCGCGCTGGAGATGCGCCGTCGCGAGCGCGCGGCCACGGGCGCCAAGAGCCCGAAGCTGTTCCTGGCGCTGGTCGCCTCGCTGCTGGTGCTGCTGACCCTCTTCGCGGTCTCGCTGACCTACCTCTACAGCGACCCGGACGGCCGCGAGGTCACGCTCGACCAGGTCGCCGCGCTGACCACGGCCGGCCGGGTCGAGGCGGCGCGCTTCCTCGACGAGGACAGCCAGGTCGTGCTCGAGCTGCGCTCCGCGCAGGAGGCCGCCGCGCGATCGGCCGAGCCGCCGGCCGCCGACGCCCCGGCCACCACCCCGGACGCCTCGACCGCATCGGTCGACGGCGTCCCGGACGAGGCGGCCGTCGTCCGCACCGCGCTGCCGAGCAGCGGGTCGGTCACCGTGAAGCTGTCCGACGCCGTCGCCGCGACCGGCGCGACCGTCGAGGTCGACCCGCAGAGCTTCCAGGCCGGCGTGCGCATCGCGACCGAGTTCCTGCTGCCGGTGATGATCCTGGCCAACCTGTTCGGCCTGCTCTTCGTGGGCAAGGGCGGCGGGTCCTCCGCGATCGGTGAGGTCACGGACTTCGGTCGCGTGGACGACGGCAGTCGTACGGGTGGCTCGTCCGTCACGTTCGCCGACGTGGGCGGCGCAGAGGAGGCCGTGACCGAGCTGGCGGAGGTGCGCGACTACCTGAAGGACCCCGCCCGCTACAAGGCGCTCGGCGCCACGCCGCCGAAGGGCGTGCTGCTGTTCGGGCCGCCCGGGACCGGCAAGACGCTGCTCGCCCGCGCCGTCGCAGGTGAGGCCGGCGTGCCGTTCTTCTCGGTCGCCGGCGCGGAGTTCGTCGAGTCGCTCGTCGGCGTCGGCGCGGCCCGCATCCGTGACCTGTTCCGCCGCGTCAACGCGGTCGCCCCGGCGATCGTCTTCATCGACGAGCTCGACGCCGCCGGCCGCAAGCGCGGCTCCGGTGGCGGCGGTGGCGGCTCCGACGAGCGCGAGCAGACGCTCAACCAGCTGCTCGTCGAGATGGACGGCTTCGAGGTCTCCACCGGCATCGTCGTCATCGCGGCGACGAACCGCCCGGACATCCTCGACCCGGCGCTCATGCGCCCCGGCCGCTTCGACCGGCACATCACCGTCGAGCGCCCCGACGCCGAGGGCCGCGAGCGGATCCTGCGCATCCACGCCGGCAAGAAGCCGCTCGCGCCCGACGTCGACCTCAAGCGCATCGCCGACCGCTGCCCCGGCTTCACCGGCGCCGACCTGGCCAGCACGGTCAACGAGGCCGCGCTGCTGACGGTCCGCCGCAAGGGCACGACGATCACCATGAAGGAGTTCGAGGAGGCGGTGGTCCGCGTCCTCGAGGGCCCGCAGCGCCGCGGACGGGTGCTCACGCCCGAGGAGCGGCTGCGCGCGGCCTACCACGAGATCGGCCACGTCGTCGTCGCTGCCGCGCTCGGCCGGCACGAGGACGTGCACCGCGTGACCGTGCTGTCCCGCGGCCGCACCGTCGCCGCCGCGACCTTCGCCGACACCGAGGCGACCCTGCTCACCAAGAGCGCGCTGCACGCCCAGCTCGTCGCGACCCTCGGTGGCATCGCCGCTGAGGAGCTCGTGCTCGGCGAGGGCTCGACCGGCGGTGAGCAGGACCTCGAGCACGCCACGGACCTGGCTCGCGACATGGTCACGCGCTACGGCATGAGCGAGGAGGTCGGCCCGGTCCGGCTGCAGGTCAAGGCCGGCGAGGGCTACCTCGGCGACGACAGCTCGCTGGTGGACCTGTCCCCCGAGACCCAGCGCGACGTCGAGGAGGCGGTCCGCCGCCTGATCACCGCCGCCCAGGACGAGGCCACCCAGGTGCTCAAGGCGCACCGGGGCGAGCTCGACTCCCTGGCCGTGCGGCTGGACGAGGAGGAGACCCTCGAGGGCGAGGTGCTGGAGGAGGCGCTCGCGCCGCTGCTCACCGCGCTCGACCGCGCCGCGGCGGCTCCCCCGGTCCAGCGCCGCCGTCGCTCGACCACCGTGCCGAAGTCCGCCCCGAAGACCGCCGGCAAGGCGCCACGCGGTCGCACGCCCGCACGGACCTGACCGTGCCCCGCCGTCGCCTGCGCGCCGCCCTCGCGGCCGCCGTCGCGGCGCCGCTCCTGATCGGTCCGGTCGGCGCGGACGCCGCCTCGGGACCGCTGACGTGCCCTGCCGCGTCGAAGGCGGGGCTCTTCCAGCGCCTCCCGATCGAGGCCTTCCGCGGGGTGGCCTCGGTGCAGACCCGCGACGTCGTCACCGGCTACGCGCTGGACGAGAGGCGGCCCGAGCGGGTCCTCGCGACCAACGGCAACACCGTCAAGCTCTCCACCAGCCACGGCTGCGCCTGGGACGACGTGCTCGTCCTCGAGGCGTCGGCATCGGGCAGCGTCCCGCTCTCCGGCGTCACGTCCACGATCGTCGCGGTGGCGCACCTGCCGAGCGGACCGGCCCTGGCTGCGGTACGGGAGGGCACCGGGGCGGCGAGCCGCCCGCACGTGGTCCGCAGCGGGAACGGCGGGTCCGGTGGCTGGGCGGAGTCCAGCAGCGGCCTGCCGCCGCAGGGCAGCCCGCGGCTCCTGGAGCCGGCGTCCGACGGGCGTACGGCCTACCTGTCCCTGAGCCCGACGACCGACGCGAGCGGCGGCAACGGGGGGACCCTGCCGACGGTGCCCGGTGTCGGCTCGCCGACCGGCGAGCCCGCGGGCCTGCTCTACGCGACCACCGACGGCGGGTCGAGCTGGGAGCTGCGGACGACCGCCGGCGCGCTGCCGTCGGGAGCGTCCGGCTTCGACGCGCTGGCCGTCGACGCCGCGGACCCGAACCTGCTCTACGGCGTCGCCGGCGGGCGCTTCGTGGTCTCCCGCGACGGCGGACGCAGCCTCGAGGTCGACCCGCAGCTCAGCGGGGTCACCGCCGTCGAGCCGATGGACCCCGGCGAGGTCAGCATCCTGGTCGGCAGCGGGCAGCTGCTGTGGAGCAGGAACGCAGGGCGGGAGTACGTCGGCCGGCCGGCTCCGGCCGGCGGCACGTCCTTGGCGCACCGCCCGGGCAGCAGCTTCGTCGTCGTCGAGGCCGGGGGTCGGCTGCACGCCGTCGAGGCACGGGGGCGGGGCGCCAACCGCCCGCTCGACACGGGGGTGGCCAGCACTGCAGGCAGCGCGCGGGGCGACCGGGCGTCGGGTGGGAGCTTCCACGCGCTTGCCGGGCACTCGCTGCTCCGCTACGTCGACCCCCTCCCGCCCAAGGCTCCGCCTCCGCCACCGGTGAGCGCCGGTCTGGAAGCTCCACCACCGCCGCCGGGCAGCATCTCGCCGAGCAGCACGTCGGTGCGGATGCCGGTCGGCGAGAGCCGAGACGTCGCCCTCACGCTGGCGCTGAAGAAGAGCCCCACGCCTGTCGACGTCTTCTTCCTCGTCGACAACTCGGACTCGTCCGGGCAGTTCATGAAGGACCTCAAGAGCAACCTCAACCGGCTCGTGTCGGATCTCGCGGCCAGCGGGGCAGACGTGGCCATCGGTCTGGGCACCCTCGGGCCAGGCCCGCGGGACGGCGAGCCGCCGTACCCGGAGTCGGACCCGACGCGTCCCGGCTACGTCAAGCCCGAGCTCTACAAGCTCCGCAAGCGGATCGGACCGCCGGGTCCGGAGCTGCGAGCCGCGGTCGACGCGCTGCAGCCGGTGAAGACCCCGCAGCAGGGGCGGGGCAAGCCGGCCGAGGGGAACCTCATCGCTCTGCAGCAGATGGTGACGGGCGAGGGGCTGCTCGAGGAGGGCAGCTCGGAGCTCGTGCCCCGGTACCTCGTTCCGCCCCGGCAGCAGGCCGGCTTCCGCCGCACCGAAGGAGTTCGACACATCGTCGTCCACGCGGCGGACGAGGCCTTCGACGTGCCCTACGGCACTCCCACCCGCGACGGGAAGCCGTTCCACGAACCCGTGGCCAAGATCCTCAACGACAACGGCATCGAGCACATCGGGCTCGCTACCGACGACGGCGCCGCATCCATCGCCGACCTCGCCAGGCTGTCCGAGCTCACCGGCACGTACGTGCCGCCGGGCGGGATCGACTGCGGCGACTTCAACGTGAAGCCCGGCGGGGCACCGCTGGTCTGCGACACCGCCTCGAACTTCAGCAACGTCATGGGTCGCCTGGTGCAGACGCTGGCCGATCGGCAGAGCGTGTCGCTGGTGCCCTCCGGCGACGCCGACGTGATCGGTGGCATCTCTGCGGCGGGGCTCGCGAACCTCGACGTGACCGTCCCGCACAGGCTGCCGTTCCGCGTCACCGTGTCGTGCGCGGATCTCGCCGCCGGCAGCTACACGTCGAAGATCGGAGCGACGCTGCGCGGCTACACCGTGGCCACCGCCAGGATCGACGTCACCTGCACCCCCGTCCCGCCCGCACGGGTCACCCCTCCGCGCCCGGATGCACCGCCGGTCGAGCCCGCCCCACCGGCGCAGCCGGCGCAGGCCCCGCCTGCCCCGGCACCGGCTCCCCCCGTCGTCCAGGCCCAGGCGCAGGCCCAGGTGCAGAGCCAGGTGCAGGCGCAGGCCCAGGTGCAGCCGCTGACCGCCGCTGCGCTGCAGCAGCAGGAGGAGCTCCAGCTGGCGCTGGCCCTGCTCGCGGACGAGCGGCCGTCCCCGGGTAGCGAGCTCGCCATGGTCGACCGGAGACGCAGCGAGGAGCTGAGGGCGCTCGCGCTGCTGGCCCTCGGCATGAGCGGCGCCTCCGCGCTCGGCGTCGCCCGGCTGCGCTCTCGACGGGCCGAGCAGGTGCGAGTAGTACGGAGCCGATGAACCTCATCTGCGAGCCCTGCCGCGAGCAGCAGCACGAGCGCTGCCCGGGCAAGACCTGGTGCTACTGCCAGCACCGGCGTCCGGGGCCGGTGGAGCCCGTGACCGGCCCGCCCGGCGAGTGAGACGTTCGGCTCGTCGAGGTGGTGCATGGATCGCGCCCCGAGGGGGGTAGGACTGACGGGAAGCACGACCTGACCCCTTCGAGGAAGCAGCCCCATGCGCGTCTGGCCCGGATCGGCCTACCCCCTCGGTGCCACCTACGACGGCACCGGCACGAACTTCGCGCTCTTCTCGGAGGTCGCCGACGGGGTCGAGCTCTGCCTCTTCGACGAGGACGGCACCGAGACGCGCGTAGCCCTGCCCGAGCGGGACGCCTTCGTCTGGCACGGCTACCTGCCGAACGTCGGCCCGGGGCAGCGCTACGGCTTCCGGGTGCACGGGCCGTACGACCCGGAGAACGGGCACCGGTGCAATCCCAGCAAGCTGCTGCTCGACCCGTACGCCAAGGCGGTCGACGGGGACATCGACTGGGATCAGGCGTGCTTCTCCTACACCTGGGGCGACGAGGACTCCTACGACGACGCCGACTCCGGCCCGCACATGAGCAAGTCGGTCGTCATCAGCCCGTTCTTCGACTGGGACAACGACCGCAGCCCGCGCACGCCGTACGCCGAGACGGTCATCTACGAGGCGCACGTCAAGGGGCTGACGCAGACCCATCCGGACATCCCGGAGGAGGTGCGCGGGACGTACGCCGCGCTCGCCCACCCGGTCATGCTCGAGCACTACAGGAAGATCGGCGTCACCGCGATCGAGCTCATGCCGGTGCACCAGTTCGTGCACGACAGCCACCTGGCCGACAGGGGCAAGCGGAACTACTGGGGCTACAACACGATCGGCTTCTTCGCGCCGCACAACGACTACTCCTCCTCGGGCCAGCTGGGCCAGCAGGTCCAGGAGTTCAAGGCCATGGTCAAGGCGCTGCACGCCGAGGGTCTCGAGGTCATCCTCGACGTCGTCTACAACCACACCGCCGAGGGCAACCAGCTAGGCCCGACGCTGTCCTTCCGCGGCATCGACAACGCCAACTACTACCGGCTCGTCGACGACGACCAGAAGCACTACTACGACACGACCGGCACCGGGAACACGCTGCTCATGCGCAGCCCGCACGTGCTGCAGCTGATCATGGACTCGCTGCGCTACTGGGTCACCGAGATGCACGTCGACGGCTTCCGCTTCGATCTCGCCAGCTCGCTCGCCCGCCAGTTCCACGAGGTGGACCGGCTCTCGGCCTTCTTCGACCTCGTGCACCAGGACCCGATCGTCAGCCAGACCAAGCTCATCGCCGAGCCGTGGGACATCGGCTACGACGGCTACAACGTCGGCGGCTTCCCGCCGCTGTGGACCGAGTGGAACGGCAAGTACCGCGACACGATGCGGGACTACTGGCGCGGCGAGCCCGAGACGCTGGCGGAGTTCGCCTCACGGCTGACCGGGTCGGCCGACCTCTACGAGGAGGACGGGCGCCGGCCCTACGCCTCCATCAACTTCGTCACCGCGCACGACGGCTTCACGATGCACGACCTGGTGTCCTACAACGAGAAGCACAACGAGGACAACGGCGAGGGCGGCCAGGACGGTGAGAGCCACAACTCGTCCTGGAACTGCGGCGTCGAGGGCGAGACCGACGACCTCGAGGTCATCGCGCTCCGCGAGCAGCAGAAGCGGAACTTCCTCACCACGCTGTTCCTCAGCCAGGGCGTGCCGATGATCCTGCACGGCGACGAGCTCGGCCGGACCCAGCACGGCAACAACAACGTCTACGCGCAGGACAACGAGATCGCATGGGTCGACTGGGATCGCGCCAAGGAGTTCGAGGTGCTCACCGAGTTCGTGTCGCGGCTCTCCAAGCTGCGCCGCGAGCACCCGGTCTTCCGGCGCCGCAGGCACTTCCAGGGCAGGCCGGTCAAGGGCAGCGCGATCGAGGACATCGGCTGGTTCACGCCCTCCGGCGACGAGATGAGCGATGAGGACTGGGAGAGCGGCTTCGCCAAGTCGGTCACCGTCTTCCTCAACGGCGACGGCATCCGCGAGCCTGACGCGCGCGGCGAGCGGGTGACCGACGAGTCCTTCTTCCTGCTCTTCAACGGCCACCACGAGCCGATCTCGTTCACGCTGCCCGACCTCGGTGCGGGCGAGCGCTGGCAGGTGGAGATCGACACCGCCGCGCCGATGCTCGGCGACGTCGAGCCGCAGAGCGCGAAGACCGGCGAGCCGCTCGAGGTCGAGGCCCGCTCGGTGCAGGTCCTGCGGAAGGTTTTCTAGGTGACTCACCTGCCCGCTCCCGGCAGGCCCGTCCCGGTCAGCACGTACCGCGTCCAGCTCCGGCCGCCCGCACCGGACCACCCGGGGTTCGGGTTCGACGACGCCGCGGCCGTCGTGCCGTACCTCGCCGAGCTGGGGGTGACGCACCTCTACTGCTCGCCGTACCTGCAGGCGGCGCCCGGATCGGCGCACGGCTACGACGTCGTGGACCACTCGCAGCTCAACCGCGAGCTCGGCGGCGAGCAGGCGTTCACGCGGCTGGTCGAGGCCTGCCGGAGCGCTGGTCTCGGGATCGTGCTCGACGTGGTGCCGAACCACATGGCCGTCTCCGCGCCGGAGTCGCAGAACGCCCAGTGGTGGTCGCTGCTGCGCGAGGGCCGCGACTCCCCCTACGTCGAGTGGTTCGACGTGCACTGGGAGAACCCCGAGAACCCCGGCAAGATCCTGGTCCCCGTCCTCGGCGGGCCGCTCGGCGAGGTGCTGGACGAGCTGGAGCTGCTCGACGACCGGATCCGCTACCACGACCACGAGTTCCCGATCGCCGCCGGCACGCGCGTCGAGGGCGACGTGCTGGCGACCCTGGAGCAGCAGCACTACCGGCTGTCGTCGTGGCGGCTGGCCGGGGAGTCGCTGCACCACCGGCGGTTCTTCGACGTCACCACCCTCGCCGGGGTCCGCGTCGAGGTGCCCGAGGTCTTCGACGCCACGCACGCGCTGATCGTCGAGCAGGTGCGCTCCGGGGTCCTGGACGGGCTGCGCATCGACCACCCCGATGGGCTTGCCGACCCGGCCGGCTACCTCGACCGGCTCGCGGAGGTCACCGGCGGCGCATGGGTCGTCGTGGAGAAGATCCTCGAGCCCGGTGAGCAGCTTCCCGATGCGTGGGCGACGGCCGGCACGACGGGGTACGACGCCCTCAACCGGGTGCTGGGGCTGTTCGTCGACCCCGACGGCGAGATCCCGCTGACCTCGTTGTGGACGTCCTTCACCGGGTCGGACGCCACGTTCTCCCAGGTCGTCGAGGAGACCAAGCACCTCGTCCTCGGCGAGGTGCTCGCCGCCGAGGTCAACCGCCTCACCGAGCTGGGCCTGCGGGTCTGCGCGAGCGACCCGGCGCTGCAGGACACCCCGCCGCGGGCGTTCGAGGAGGCGCTGGTGGAGGTGCTCGCCGGCTTCGACGTCTACCGCGCCTACCTGGCCCCCGACGGTCCGGCGGACGAGACGGCCCGGGCGCACGTCGATGCCGCCGTCGCGCGCGCTCGTCGGGTGCTGCCGCGGCGCGAGGCCGAGATCGACGTCGTGCGCCGGCTGGTCCTGGCGGAGGGACCGGACTCCCCCGAGGTCCAGGTCTACGCCCGCGAGTTCGTGACCCGCTTCCAGCAGACCTGCGGCCCGGTGATGGCCAAGGGCGTCGAGGACACCGCGTTCTACCGCTACCTCCGCCTGGCTGCGCTCAACGAGGTCGGCGGCGACCCGAGCCGGTTCGGCTTGCCGGTCAAGGACTTCCACGAGGCGTGCGCCGAGCAGCAGCGCGACTGGCCGGTGTCCATGACGACCCTGTCGACGCACGACACGAAGCGGTCCGAGGACGTCCGTGCCCGGCTCGTGCTCCTCTCGCAGTGCCCGGTGGAGTGGGGCGACGCCGTGACCCGCTGGCGGGCCGCTGCGGCGCCCTACCGCCGCGCGGCCGGCCCCGACCCGGCCACCGAGCTGCTGCTCTGGCAGACGCTGGTCGGCGCCTGGCCGCTCACCCCCGACCGCGCCGTGGCCTACGCAGAGAAGGCGACAAGGGAGGCGAAGGCGCACACCTCCTGGATCCACCCCGAGCCCGAGTTCGACGACGCCGTACGGGAGTTCGTGCTCGGCGTGCTCGCCGACGAGGCGCTGGTCGCCGAGATCGAGTCCTTCGTCGACCGGCTCGGTCCGTCCTGGCAGGCCACCTCGCTGGCCCAGAAGGCGGTCCAGCTGACGATGCCGGGCGTCGCCGACACCTACCAGGGCACGGAGCTCTGGGACCTCTCGCTGGTGGACCCCGACAACCGCAGGCCGGTCGACTACGACCGTCGCGCGTCTCTGCTGCGCGAGCTGAGCGGGGTCCCCGCCGTCGACGCCACGGGGACGGCCAAGCTGCACCTGGTCGCCCGCCTCCTGCGGCTGCGCCGCGAGGACCCGGAGGCGTTCCTGGCGGGCTCGTCGTACGAGCCGCTCGAGGCGGGCGACCGCGCGGTCGCGTTCGTCCGAGCGGGGCGGGTCGTGACCGTGGCGCCGACGCGCGCGCTGCAGGTCGAGCGCGCCGGGTGGGGCGACGACGCGGTGCAGCTGCCGGACGGCGCCTGGGTCGACGTGCTCACGGGAAACGAGCACGCCGGTGGGGCGCAGCAGCTCAGCGCGCTGCTGCGGGACTTCCCGGTTGCCGTGCTGCGACGGGCCTAGCGACCCGCCGGGACCTCGGCAGCGCCGGCCCGCTGGTCGGGCAGCCGGATGACCCCGTCGCCGCGCTGCGGGCGGCTCGCCTTCTCGGCGTACATCTCCTCGTCGGCGCGCCGCACCAGCTCGTCGAGCGAGCAGGCCTCGTCGGGGAACCACACCTCGGCGCCGATGCTCAGGCGGAGCTCGAACCCCGCGCCGGAGCGCGCGTTGTGCTCGTCCAGCCCGGTGATGAGCCGACGGCGGGCACCCTCGGCCTGGCCGTCGTCGCCGAGCAGCAGGACGAACTCGTCGCCACCCAGCCGCCCGACGATGTCTGAGGACCGGGAGGCGGACTGCAGCACGCGGGCAGCGTCGGCGATGGCGCGGTCGCCCTCGCGGTGACCCAGCTTGTCGTTGACCTGCTTGAGCCCGTCGAGGTCGACGAAGAGCAGCACCCGGGCGCTGTGCGCCCGGCGGGCGCGCTCGAGCTCGTGCTCCGCGAGGACGAACCAGCCGCGGCGGTTGTAGAGGCCGGTCAGCTCGTCGCGCAGGGCGACGCTCTCGAGGGCGGCCTCCCGCTTGCGGTTCATGAAGACCAGGGAGGCGCCGGCGATGAGGAGCAGAGCCACGACGGCCGCCTCGACCCGCTGACCGGAGCGGATCAGGACGCCCTCGAACTCGTCCCGGTCCTGCGCTGTGGCAGCGGTCCAGCCGGTGCTGCCGGCGCGCGCGTAGGAGCTGACCAGGCCGTCGCCGTCGACGATCCCCTGGGGCGAGCTCTCGACGGCCTCGCGGACGGACGGGAGGGGCAGCACGGTGCCGACCAGCTCGGGCCGCGGCCCGGCGATGACCCGCGCGTCGCCGTCCACGACGTAGCCGTGGCCGGTCTCGCCGTACTTCAGCTTGGAGACGTAGGTCTGCAGACCGCCGGCGCGCGCCTTCCAGAGCCCGATGAGCAACCCGCGGGTGCCGTCCGCCAGCGGGACCGGCAGTCCCATCGCAAGCAGGTCCTCACGGCCGGCGGACAGCACGCCGGACAGCGGGAGGGTGCCCTTGCCGGACGTGGCCGCGGCGCGCAGCGGGACCCAGCCGCTGTCGTCGGGCTCCGGGAGGACCGGTCCTGCGGTCCAGGCGGCCAACGGCGTGCCGAGCGGGCTCATGAGCACTGCGCCCGCGTCCAGCGAGCGCGTCGTGTCGACCACGCCCTTGAGCCGGCGGACGCTGGCGGGGTCGCCTCGGGTGGTGCTCCAGGGTCCGTCGGCGGTGGCGGCATCGCTCACCTCGGCCGCGGAGACGAGGGTGTACTGCTCGACCAGGCCGGCGAGGTTGAGCTGGAGGGCCATCCGGTCGTCGCGGTGCACCTCCCGCGCCTGGTTGCCGGCGGTGTGCCCGGCGACCAGGCCCAGCACGCCGATCAGGGCGACCAGCCCGCCGGAGACGAGCAGGCCGGCGTGACGCCGCAGACCGCGCCGTGAGCCCAGTGCCATGTCGTCCTCCGTCGATCGGTCCGTTCTACCTCGACACGAAGTGACCTCAACCACAGTCTGGCGCACAGATCGGGGAGATCTGACCCGATCGAGCCAGCCGTCGACTAGTCGGCGAGCGGCGGGGCAGGCTCCGGTCATGAGGCAGACGCGGGTGTGGGCCCCCCTTCCCGAGCGGGTGGAGCTCGAGGTGGCCGGACAGCGGACGCCGATGCACGCGGAGGCCGGCGGCTGGTGGTCCGCGCCGCCGCTGCCGGCAGGGACGGACTACGCCTTCGTGCTCGACGGCGGACCTCCCCGGCCGGATCCGCGCGGCGCCTGGCAGCCGCACGGCGTCCACGGCCCGTCCCGGGTCGTGGACCACGACGCCTTCCCGTGGACCGACGACCTGTGGCGCGGCGCCCGGCTCGAGGGCAGCGTCCTCTACGAGCTGCACGTCGGCACCTTCACCGAGGCCGGCTCCTTCGACGGCGCGATCGAGCGGCTCGACCACCTCGTCGAGCTGGGCGTCGATGCCGTCGAGCTGCTGCCCTGCAACGCCTTCGCCGGCCGGTGGGGCTGGGGCTACGACGGCGTGGCGTGGTTCGCCGTCCACGAGCCGTACGGCGGCCCGGACGGGTTGAAGCGCTTCGTGGACGCCTGCCACGCCCGCGGGCTCGGCGTCGTGATGGACGTCGTCTACAACCACCTCGGCCCGGCGGGGAACTACCTGCCGGAGTTCGGCCCGTACCTCACCGAGGCGCATGCCACGCCCTGGGGTCCGGCGGTCAACCTGGACCGTCCCGGCTCGGACGAGGTGCGGCGCTACGTGCTCGACAACGCGCTGATGTGGCTGCGGGACTACCACGTGGACGGGCTGCGGCTGGACGCCGTGCACGCCCTGGTCGACGAGCGCGCGACGCACCTGCTCGAGGAGCTGGCGGTCGAGGTCGAGGCGCTGGGCGCCCACCTGCGCAAGCCGCTGTTCCTCATCGCCGAGAGCGACCTCAACGACGCCTCGGTGGTGACCTCCCGCGAGGCCGGCGGCTGGGGGCTCGACGGGCAGTGGGCCGACGACGTCCACCACGCCCTGCACGCGACGCTGACGGGTGAGTCCGCCGGCTACTACGCGGACTTCGTCGGGCTCGACAAGGTGGCGAAGGTGCTGCGGGAGGTCTTCCTGCACGACGGCGGGTGGTCGTCGTTCCGCGAGCGCGCGCACGGGCGGCCCGTCCCCGCGACGGTGCCCGGCCACCGCTTCGTCGTCTACCTGCAGGACCACGACCAGGTGGGCAACCGCGCGACCGGCGACCGCATCTCCGCCACGCTGTCTGACGGCCTGCTCAAGGTCGGCGCCGCGCTCGTGCTGACCTCGCCGTACACCCCCATGCTCTGGATGGGCGAGGAGTGGGGCGCGCGGACCCCCTGGCAGTTCTTCTCCGACCACGAGGGCGAGCTCGGCGAGGCGGTCCGCCAGGGACGGCGCGAGGAGTTCGCGGCTCACGGCTGGGCCACCGAGGACGTCCCGGACCCGCAGGCGGAGTCGACCTTCCGGGCCAGCCGGCTGGACTGGGCCGAGCTCGCCCAGGAGCGCCACGCAGGTCTGCTCCGCTGGACCCGCGACCTGATCGCACTCCGCCGGTCGCGGCCGGAGCTGACCGACGGCCGGCGCGACCGGGTCCGGGTCGCCCACGACCCCGACGGCCGCTGGATCGTCGTGCAGCGAGGTGCTGTGGCCGTCGTCTGCAACCTGTCCGGCGATCGCCTGGCCGTGCCGATCGACGGCAGCGCGGATCGGGTGCTGCTCTTCAGCGCCGAGGACCCGCGGTGCACGGCCGACAAGGTCGAGCTGGCCGCGGAGTCCGTCGTCGTGGTCGAGGTCGGCTGACGCTGCTGTGAGGGGCGTCTCGCCCCCGGGGGCAGGTGCCACCGCTGCGGTGTCGAAGCCTGCGGGGAGTACCCCGACTCCCAGGAGCTGCTCGATGACCCGGTCCCGCTCGCTCGCCGCCGCCCTGCTCGCGGCCACGACGCTGGCCGTGCCCGCCGCGCTGTCGACCCCGGCCGGCGCTGCCGCACCGGCGCGCTCGACAGAGCTGGTCAAGGTGATCGCCTCGCTGGACGGCGACCTCGACCCGGCCCTCAGCGAGCGACTCGAGTCCGTGGGCGTCGTGCGCGGCCTGGAGCTGCCGACGATCGACGCGGTCGCGCTCACCCTGCCCGCCGCTGCCGTGCCGCTGGTCGCGGAGCTGCCTGGCGTGCAGGCGGTCGTGCCGCAGCGCCGGCTGGAGCTCCACCTCTACCGCTCCAAGGAGCAGATCAAGGCGCTCGGCGTGTCCGCCGCCGACCGCTACCGCTCCGGCACGCAGACCTTCGAGCGCCCTGGCGTGACCGGGGAGGGCGTGACCGTCGGGATCATCGACTCCGGCATCTTCGCCGAGCACCCCGGCTTCGGCGGCCGCGTCGTCACCGGGCTGAACTTCGAGTTCTCCGAGCTCGTCGACAGCGGCGTCGTGCCGGCCGGGCAGTGGGACGCGTACGCCGAGACGACAGGGGCCTCGGCGCTCCAGGACGAGGTCGGCCACGGGACGCACGTCGCCGGGACCGTCGGCGGCAGCGGTGAGGGCGCCCAGTCCGACCGCGACCTGTCCGGTGTCGCCCCCGACGTCTCCCTGGTCTCGCTGAAGATCGCGAGCGCCGCGAACGGCGTGGTCGAGGACGTCGGCTTCGAGGAGAACGCCCTCGCCGCCATCGACTACCTGATCCGGCACCGCGACCTCGGCGTCAACCTGACCAACAACAGCTGGGGCCTGCTGGAGACCGAGCCGAGCTCCGTTCCCGGTGGCGAGCCCACCGACTTCGACGCCGCCAACGCGGTCGTCGAGGCCGCCAGCGCGGCCGGGATCACGATGGTCTTCTCGGCCGGCAACGACGGCCCCGAGCCGGGCTCGATCAACCTCGACCCGGGCGGTGCCCCGTCGGCGATCACCGTCGCCGCTGCCTGCAAGGGCATCGAGGAGGACCAGGGCGGCTCCTGCCCGGCCGGCGAGATCACCGGCTTCAGCAGCCGCGGCGCCGCGAACGGCACCGGCCCGCAGGTCGACGTCGCGGCCCCGGGCGACCAGATCCTCGCGCCCGTCTCCCCCGTGTCGGTGCTCACGCCGCTGACCGAGTGCCTCGACCCGGCAGAGCCGCTCTACTACTGCATCTCGGGCACGTCGATGGCCGCCCCGCACGTCGCGGGCGTCGTCGCGCTGATGCAGCAGGTCAAGCCGGACCTCACCCCCGCGCAGGCCGAGCGGTGCCTCGAGACGACCGCGGACGACCTGCTCGCTCCCGGCGTCGACATCCACTCCGGCCACGGCATGGTCGACACCGTCGAGGCGCTGCGCTGCACGCACGCCCTCACCGCGCGGACCGCCCTCGGCGCTGCGCCCACCGTGGTCGCACCGCCCAGCGCGCCCGACACCGCGGCTCCGTCCGGCGGCTCGCTGCCCGCGACCGGCGGCGGCGTCGCTGCCGGGCTGCTCGGCGCTGTGGCCGTGGGCACCGCCCTCCTGCTGCGCCGCCGGCGGGCCTGACCCGGGACCAAAGCCTCTGTCGCACCGGACATCGGCGGTCGACACTGTCCGTGTGAGCGAGCAGGCACGCACCCGACCGGATGCGAAGTGCCCGCTGCGGCCGGGGGACCCCTGCACGCTCTGCCAGCTCGACGTCACCGGTCCGCAGGACTGCCCGCTGGTGTGGCTGGTGCGCACCGACGACGGGCTCGTGGAGGACCTGGCGGCTACCCGGCTTGTCGCGCGAGCGCGGTCAACCGGCTGACCGCACGCAGGTACTTCTTGCGGTAGCCGCCCTCCAGCAGCTCCGCCGGGAAGAGCTGGTCCAGCGGCACCCCCGAGGCCAGCACCGGGATGTCCCTGTCGTACAGCCGATCTGCCAGCACCACCAGCCGCAGCGCTGCTGCCTGGTCGTGCACCGGCTGCACGCCCGTCATCCCGAAGAGGGTGACGCCGTCGACGAGAGCGCCGTACCGCGACGGGTGGAGCGATGCCAGGTGGTCGAGCAGCGCGTGGAACCCGTCGCAGGTGGCTGCCTCTTCGGCGGCCGTCCGCTCCACGACCACGGTCTCGTCGACGGGCGGCGGTGCGGCGGGCTGGCCGCGGTGCCGGTAGTCCTCGCCCTCGACGCGGATCGGCTCGAAATGGGCTGAGAGGCCTTGGATCTCGCGGAGGAAGTCCTGCGCGGCGAAGCGGCCCTCGCCGAGGGC
Source organism: Actinomycetales bacterium (assembly GCA_036675425.1). Classification (GTDB taxonomy): domain Bacteria; phylum Actinomycetota; class Actinomycetes; order Mycobacteriales; family SCTD01; genus SCTD01. The sequence goes on from JAKFFB010000314.1 coordinate 27,359, forward strand.
CCCGGGCAGCGTGTTGCTGGTGGCGGCGACGCGGACGCCCGCGTCCACCAGCTTGCCGAGCAGGGTCGAGACCAGCACCGTGTCGCCCGGGTCGTCCAGCTCGAACTCGTCGACGGCGAGCAGCCGGTGCCCGCTCAGCGCCCGGACCGTCGCCCCGAAGCCGAGCGCCCCGACCAGGTGGGTGAGCTCGACGAAGGTGCCGTACGCCCGCGGCTCGGGCGCGGCGTGCCAGAGCGACGCGAGCAGGTGCGTCTTCCCCACGCCGTAGCCGCCGTCGAGGTAGACGCCCGGTCGCCGCGACGGCGCCTTGGCCTTGCCCAGCAGGCGCTTCCGCGGCGGCTCGAGCGTCGTGGAGAACTCCCGCAGCAGCATGACGGCGCGGGCCTGCGACGGGTGCTGCGGATCGGGCAGGTAGGTCTCGAAGCGCGCGCCGTCGAAGCGGGGCGGCGGCACCATGCCGGCCACCAGGGTGTCCGCCGGCACGACCGGCGCGCGGTCGACCAGGCGGGAGGCGGGCACGAGGGATGAGCCTAGGGTGCAGCGCATGACGACGACTGCCGGTGCCGACCCCTCCGTCGTGGGGCCGTACCTCGCCGAGGCCCTCGCCGACCGCACCTGGAAGGCCTGCTCCGTCACGCTCATCGCGGGCGGCAAGAGCAACCTGACCTTCCGCGTGGACGCCGGCGGGAAGTCGGTGATCCTGCGTCGCCCGCCGCTGGGTCACGTGCTGCCCACCGCCCACGACATGGTCCGCGAGCACACCGTGATGGAGGCGCTGGCCGACACCCCCGTGCCGGTCCCCCGGATGCTGCACCTGTGCACCAACCCCGACGTGCTGGGGCAGCCGTTCTACGTGATGGAGCTGGTCGAGGGCCACATCTGCCGGGACTCGCTCCCGGCCGGCTACGCCGACGAGCCGGAGCAGCGTCGGGCGATCGGCGAGGGGCTGGTCGCGGTGCTGGCAGCCCTGCACGAGGTCGACCCCTCTGCCGTCGGGCTCGAGGGGTTCGGCCGTCCGGACGGCTACCTGGAGCGGCAGGTGCGCCGCTGGGTGAAGCAGTGGGACGCCACGCGCATCGAGGGCCACGAGGCGCTGGACCGGCTGGCCGCCGACCTGGCGAGCGCCGTACCCGCGACCCAGCGCAGCACGATCGTGCACGGCGACTACCGGTTGGACAACACGATCCTCGACGTCGGGCAGCCGGGGCGCATCGTGGCCGTCCTCGACTGGGAGATGTCGACCCTGGGTGACCCGCTGGCCGACCTCGGCATCCTGCTCGGCTACTGGTCGCAGGCCGACGACGGCGGCGCCCGCACGCAGGCGCTGGTGGTCCCGGCGGCGACCGTCCTCCCGGGCTTCCCGACCCGTCAGGAGGTGGCGGAGCAGTACGCCCGGCTGACCGGGCTCGACCTGACCCCGCTCCCCTGGTACGCCGCGTTCGCCGCCTTCAAGCTCGCCGTCGTCTGCGCCGGGATCGTCGCGCGGGTGCGCGGCGGCGCGATGCTGGGCGACGGCTTCGAGGGCTTCGAGGAGCGCATCGGCCCGCTGGTCGAGATCGGGCGCACGACCCTGGCGGACCGGGCCGTCTAGTCCCGTTCGTCCTTCGCGACCTTCAGCGCCCACAGCACCAGCGGCACCTGCAACGGCAGCCGCGCCAGGGCGACCCAGCGCGGGACGTCACCCGGCTCGAGCGCCATCCACACGTTGCCGGGGAAGACGGCGACGAAGAGGGCAGCGGCCGCGAGAGCGCCACGGCGGCGGGTCCTCGGCGCGGCGACGAGAGCCCCGACCGCCAGCTCCACGACCCCGCTGCCGTGCACCCAGGCGCGCGTGTCGCCGGGCAGCAGCGGCGGCACCAGCGGGTCGTAGAACTCCGGCTTGAGGAAGTGCGTCGCACCGGCGCCGATCAGCAGTCCGGCGAGGAGGTAGGGCGATGCGGCGCGGAGTCTCACCCGCGCAGTCTGGACGGCATCCGTAGATTCCGCCCCATGGGGGTGCTCGAGACCGACTACCTGGTCGTCGGAGCCGGTGCGATCGGACTGGCCTTCACGGACGTGCTCGTCGCCGAGAGCGACGCCGACGTGCTCCTCGTCGACCGCAGGCCCGACGTCGGCGGGCACTGGAACGACGCCTACCCCTTCGTGCGCCTGCACCAGCCTTCCGTCACGTACGGGCTCCCGTCCCTCCCGCTGGGCCAGAGCAGGGTGGTCGACGGGCAGCAGGAGCGCGCGACCGGAGCCGAGGTGCTGGACCACCTCCGCCGCGGGCTCGAGGAGGTGCTCCTGCCGTCGGGGCGGGTGCGCTTCCTCGGCGGCACGGGAGCCGATCTCGTCGGTCCGCCCCGACTGGTCGACCTGGCGACCGGCACGACGACCGACGTGCGCGTCCGCCGCAAGGTCGTCGACGCGACGCGGCTGTCGGGGCAGGTCCCCGCCACGGCGGCCCCGTCGTACGACGTCGCTGCCGGAGCCCGCTGGGTCCGCGTCGGCGAGCTGCCGGATGTCGCCGGAGAGGCCTCCTCGTACTGCGTCATCGGTGCGGGGAAGACGGGCATGGACGCCTGTCTCTGGCTGCTCGAGACCGGCGTCGACCCCGACGTCATCACCTGGGTCCGGCCACGGGACATGTGGCTGCTCGACCGGGCCTCCATCCAGCCGCTGGACGAGGTGGCCTCCGTCCTCGAGGGCATGGCGCTCGACCTGGAGGCGCTCGCGCTCGCCACGTCGCCTGAGGACCTGTTCGCCCGGCTGGAGGCGAGCGGCCGCCTGCTGCGTCTCGACGGCGAGGTCGTGCCGACCGGCTTCCGCTGCGCCTTCGTCGACGCTGCCGAGCTCGGGCGGCTGCGGTCGCTCCGGCGCGTCGTGCGCAAGGGTCACGTCCGCGGGGTCGAGGCGGACCGACTGGTGCTCACCGACGGCGAGGTCGCCCTGTCGCCTGACGCGCTGGTGATCGACTGCTCAGCCCGTGGCCTGCCGGCACTGCCGCCCGTCCCCGTCTTCACCGAGGACCGCGTGGCGGTTCAGTACGTGAGGCAGTGCTCGCCCACCTTCGGCGCGGCCCTGTGCGCGTGGGTGGAGGCGCATCGGGACGACGTCGACGAGCAGAACGCGCTCTGCCCGCCGAATCCGCCGCCGTCCGAGGCGCTCGACTGGATCCGCGTCACCCTGACCACCCTCCAGGCGGCGCGGGCCTGGCGCGGGGCGCCTGATCTGCTCGCCTGGATGGAGGGCTGTCGACTCGACATCGCCCGTGGCGCCGCGGAGCACGCGCACGAGCAGCGCATGCAGGAAGCGTTCGTACGGCGGCAGACCCACCTCAAGCAGGCCGTCCAGCGCGCCGGCGTGCTGCGGGGCTGACTCGAGAAGAAGTCCGCGACAAGCCTTGACATTCGAACTGGTGTTCGACGAGGATGTGCGCATGGGACGGGCGGAGGACCTCGCGGCGATCGAGCTGCTCGCGCCCTGGACCCAGGAGCGCTTCCGCGCGGACCTGGCCGGGCTGCGGGACTCGACGGCGGAGAAGGCGCGCCGGTTCGCCGCCGATGCCCGGCTGCTGGCGGGGCTGGCCGCACAGGTCCCGCGGCTGAAGGGCGACGAGCGAGGCGCCTCCCCCTGGGTGTCGTTCACCCGCGAGGTCGCCGTCGCCGAGTCGATCTCCGACCGGGCCGCGACCGGCCGGATCCGGCATGCCGTCCGGCTCGTCGGCATCGCGAGGGTCACTCTCGGCCAGCTCGACGCCGGGGTGCTGCCGGCCCACCGGGCGCAGGCGTTCCTGCGCGAGCTCGACGGCTTCGACGACCGGCTGGCCGCCCAGCTCGACCGGGTGCTCGGGCACAAGGTCGGCCGCTGGACACCGACCCGGATCGGCAACGAGGTCCGCGCCGCCGCAGCCCGGCTGGACGCCGAGGCCGTCGCGGCCCGCGCCGCGAGCAAGAACGCCAGCCGCAGGGTCGAGCTGGTCCCGGACGCCGACGACCAGGCCACCGTCATCCTGACCGGCCCCGCCGTGCCGCTGGTCCGCTGGCACGGCGAGCTCGACCGCCGCGCCCGCGCGCTCCGCGCCGCCGGCGACCCCCGCACCCTGGACCAGCTCCGGTTCGACCTGGCCGTCGGCAGCTTCCCCTGCGCCGTGCACGTCCCGGCCGACCCGACCGCGCCTGCCAGCACCCCGACCCAGGCGTCGGCTGCTGACGACGCCGCGATCTCGGCGTTCGGGCTCCGGCCGGGCTTCGTCGAACCCGCCTCGACCGACTGCCGCCGGAGCCGGCCGGTCGCGGCCAACCTCACCGTCCCGGTCGAGACCAGCCTCGGGCTCAGCAACGAACCCGGCTGGCTCGACGGCTACGGCTGGATCAGCGCACCGACCTGCCGACTGCTGCTCGTCGACGCCGAGCTCCGCCGCCTGTGCGTCCAAGCGGGCACCGGCCAGCTCGTCACCGTCGACGGCCGGCTCGTCCGCCCCGACCCCACTCCGGCCGGCCTCCGCCGCTCCGTCCTCGACATGGTGCTGGACGACCTCACCCTCGGCCGCGGTCCCGATCCCGACGCCGACCCCGGCGGGCCACCCGACGACGACCCCGCCTGGCGCGAGGAGCCCCAGCACGACCCCAGCATCGAGCTCGCCCGCTACGTCCAGCTCCGCGACCGGTTCTGCGACGGCCCGACCCAGAGCTGGATCCCCGCCGCCAAGGCCGACCTCGACCACGACGACCCCTGGCCCACCGGACCCACAGCCGCCTGGAACCTCGTCGCCCGCGGCCGCCGCACCCACCTGCTCAAGCACCACGGCTGGACGGCCCTGCGCACCCCGACCTCCACCATCTGGATCAGCCCCGCCGGACAGACCATCGAGACCGACCGGGCATCCACCGCACCACCCGGCATCGACCCCGACCACGACGGCTGGCTCGGCGACATCACCGTCCCCGACCCCGAGGACCTCCACGCCCTCGACCTCGAGCAGCTCACCCCGCGCGACGACGACGACCTGCCCCCGTGGGTCCCCGCCGGCGAAGGACCACCCGCCACCGACTGGCACTGGCTCAACGACTCCCCGGTCGACCGCGAGCAGCTGGTGAACAGCGGCGCCTGCTGACCAGACGGCAGGATGCCGGCATGGACCTCCCCGTGACGCCGCCCGTGAAGCCCATGCTGGCCAAGGCGGTCCCCGACGTGCCGACCGGCGACTACCTCTACGAGCCGAAGTGGGACGGCTTCCGGTGCATCGTCTTCCGCGACGGCGACGAGGTGGAGCTCGGCAGCCGCAACGAGAAGCCGCTGACCCGCTACTTCCCCGAGGTCGTCGAGGCCGTGAGGGCTCACCTGCCGGAGCGCTGCGTCGTCGACGGCGAGATCGTCATCGCCGCCGGCAAGGGGCTGGACTTCGAGGCGCTGCTGCAGCGGATCCACCCGGCCGACTCCCGGGTGCGGATGCTCGCCGAGATGACGCCCGCCTCCTTCGTCGCGTTCGACCTGCTCGCGCTCGGCGACGAGTCCCTGGTCGACCGGCCGCAGGCGGAGCGCCGGCAGCTGCTCGAGCAGTCCCTCGCCGCCGCGACTCCCCCGGTCCACCTGACACCCGTGACGACCGACCCGGACGTGGCGCGCGAGTGGTTCACCGTGTTCGAGGGCGCGGGTCTCGACGGGGTCATCGCCAAGCCGGCGAGCGGCGCGTACGTCCAGGACAAGCGGACGATGCTGAAGATCAAGCACGCCCGCACCGCGGACTGCGTCGTCGGCGGCTACCGCTGGCACAAGAGCGGCCCCGTCGTCGGGTCGCTGGTGCTCGGGCTCTACGACGAGGAAGGTCGCCTGCAGCACGTCGGGGTCGCGGCGTCGTTCCCGATGGCGCGCCGGCAGGCGCTGGTCGAGGAGCTCGCGCCCTACCTGCTCGCCGACGGCGAGGAGCACCCCTGGCTGGGCGAGCTGATGTCCGAGCGGGCGCCCACGTCGTCGGCCGGCAGTCGCTGGAACAGCGGCAAGGACCTGAGCTTCGTCCCCCTGCGACCCGAGCTCGTGGCCGAGGTGGCGTACGACCACATGGAGGGCGCGCGCTTCCGGCACACCGCGCAGCTGCGCCACTTCCGGCCCGATCGCGATGCGGCCTCGTGCACGTACGCCCAGCTCGACCGGCCTGTCCTCTTCGACCTGGGCAGCGTCCTGGGGGCATGATCCGGCCATGCGCCTGATCGCCCGCTTCCTCGTCATCGCCGGAGCCGTCTGGATCGTCGCGGCCTACGTGCCCGGGGTGACCGTGCAGGAGGGGGTGGTCAGCTACCTCGTCATCGCGCTCATCTTCGCGGCGGTGAACCTGCTGGTGAAGCCGGTGCTGAAGCTGCTGTCGTTCCCGCTGCTGCTGCTGACCCTCGGCCTGTTCCTCATCGTCATCAACGCGGCGATGCTCGGCCTGACAGCGCTTCTCACCGACCGGCTGTCCATCGACGGCGTCGGTCCGGCCGTGATCGCATCGCTCATCATCAGCGCGGTCACCTGGGCCGGTGACAACCTGCTGGGGCTCAAGAAGGAGTGACGGCTAGCGTCGCGGCTCGTGCCCGCCACGCTCACCGCCACCGACGTCACGGTCGTCCGCGGACCCTCGCTGGTCCTGTCCGGGGTGTCGCTCACGGTCGCCCCAGGCGCGCGCATCGGCGTCGTGGGCCCGAACGGCGTCGGCAAGTCCACGCTGCTCGCAACCCTCGCCGGTCAGCTGCCGCCCGACACGGGGTCGGTGTCCCTGTCGCCGCGGACGGCGACCGTGGGCCTGCTCCCGCAGGAGCCGGACCGGCGTCCTGGCGAGACGCTCACGGCGTTCCTGGCCCGCCGTACCGGTGTCACCGCGGCCCAGGCCGACCTCGACGCGGCTCTCGACGCGATGACCGAGGGCCGGGACGGTCCCGACTACGACGCCGCTCTCACCCGCTGGCTCGACCTCGGCGGCGCCGACCTCGACGTGCGCACCGAGCAGGTATGCGCCGACCTCGGCCTGTCGACCGACCTGCTGTCGGCCGACACGACGACGCTGTCCGGCGGGCAGGCCGCCCGCGCGTCGCTGGCGTCGGTGCTGCTGTCGCGCTACGACGTCTTCCTGCTCGACGAGCCCACCAACGACCTCGACTTCGCCGGGCTCGAGCGGCTGGAGCAGTTCGTCCTCAGCCTGAGCGCCGGGCTCGTCGTCGTGTCGCACGACCGCGAGTTCCTCTCCCGGACCATCACCTCGGTCCTCGACCTCGACGAGCCGTCCCGCACCGCGACGCTCTACGGCGGTGGGTACGACGCCTACCTCGAGGAGCGGGACCGCCGACGCCGGCAGCACCGCGAGGCGTACGAGGAGTTCGACGACAAGCGCGCCGGCCTGGTGGACCAGGCCCAGCGCCAGCGGGAGCAGTCGGTGCGCGGAGCACTGAGAGCGAAGCGCAAGATGCCGGACAACGACCGCACCGCCAAGGGCGCGCGCATCGAGGCGGCGACCCACGCGGCCTCACGGGTCAAGAACATCGAGTCCCAGCTGCGTCACCTCGACCAGGTCGAGGAGCCGCGCAAGGAGTGGCAGCTGCGGATGTCGATCGCGGCCGCGCCGCGCTCGGGCGAGGTCGTCGCCGTGCTGTCGGGAGCGGTCGTGCAGCGCGGCGACTTCACCCTCGGCCCGGTCGACCTGCAGGTCTCCTACGGCGAGCGCGTCGCCGTCGTCGGACCGAACGGCGCCGGCAAGACGACGCTGCTGGAAGCGCTGCTGGGTCGGCTCCCGCTGACCTCCGGCCGGCAGTCGCTCGGACCCGGGGTCCGGATCGGCGAGGTGGACCAGGCCCGCTCGGCGTTCACCGGCGAGGAGTCCGTCGTCGAGGTCGTCGAACGGCGGACGGCGTGGACTCCGGCGGACGTGCGCACCCTGCTGGCGAAGTTCGGCCTCAAGGCCGACCACGTGAGCCGGCCGGCCGGGTCGCTCTCCCCCGGCGAGCGCACCCGCGCCTCGCTGGCGCTGCTGCAGGCGGTGGGTGTCAACTGCCTGGTCCTCGACGAGCCGACCAACCACCTCGACCTGCCGGCGATCGAGCAGCTCGAGGCCGCCCTCGACGCCTACGAGGGGACGCTGCTGCTGGTCACCCACGACCGGCGGCTGCTCGACGCGGTCGCGGTGACGCGCACGCTGGTGCTGCCGTTCGTGTAGTCATTCGGGGCCATGGTCGCGCGCACGGCCAGGGCCGACCATCGGGGGACGATGAACGACAGCGAGGACCAGCTCCGGCATCGGCTGGACGAGGCCGAGGCGGAGATCGCGCGCCTGCGGCGTCGCGAGCAGCACTTCGTCGCCGCGCAGCGGATCTCGCACGTCGGCAGCTACGACTTCGAGATCGCCAGCAACACCAACGACTGGAGCGACCAGCTCTACCGGATCTACGGCCGCGAGCCCGGCGCCTTCAACGCGTCGTACGAGCGCTTCCTGTCGATGGTGCACCCCGACGACCGGGAGACGATCCTCGCCGTCCACCAGAAGGCGCTGGCCGAGGTCTCCACCTACGAGATGGAGGAGCGCATCCTCTGGCCGGACGGCCAGGTCCGCACCCTCGCCAGCTGGGGCGAGGTCGTCCCCGACGCGGCGGGGCGTCCGGCGCGGATGGTCGGCATCTGCTGGGACATCACGGAGCAGAAGGCCATCGCGGAGGCGCTGCAGCGCAGCAGCCAGCGCTTCCAGCAGCTCATCCAGTCCGCCCCGGACGTCGTGCTCGTCCTGGACGACGAGGGGAAGGTGCTGCAGGCCAACGAGCGCCTCACCACCGTGCTCGGCTGGTCCCCGCTCGCGCTGGTCGGGCGCTCGGTGACCGAGGTGCTCCCCGGCGGCCTGGTCGACGGCCAGACCACGGCCCGGCGCCATGACGGGACCGAGGTGCCGGTCGACATCAGCACGAGCCGCGTCGCCGCCGACGAGGGCGAGGTCACCGCCGCCTTCCTGCGCGACGTCACCGACCGCCGGCAGGCCGAGGCGCTCGCGCTCCAGGTGCACGACGCGGAGGTCCGCCGCCGGCACGCCCTCGAGATCAACGACAACGTCGTGCAGGGGCTGGCGTCGGTCGTCTACCTGCTCGACCTCGGCCGCCACGAGGCTGCCCACGGGGCCGTGCAGCACACCCTGCAGGCCGCCCGCAGCATGATGAGCGACCTGCTGCTGGAGGCGGGCGACGCAGGCGAGCTCCAGCCGGGTGAGCTGGTCCGCGGCTCGGCGCACGCGGGGTCGCTGGTCGAGACCCCGCCCGAGCCGTCAGCGGCCCGGGCCGGCGCGCTCCGGGTGCTGCTCGCCGACGACGCCGACGACATCCGCCTGCTGCTGCGGCTCAACCTCAAGACCGAGGTCGGCTTCGACGTCGTCGGCGAAGCGGCCGATGGCGCTCAAGCGGTCGCGCTCGCCGAGCAGCTGCAGCCGGACGCGGTCGTGCTCGACCTGTCGATGCCGGTGATGGACGGCCTGCAGGCCATCCCCGAGCTGCTGCGGGTCTGCCCGGCCGTGCGCATCGTGGTGCTCTCGGGCTTCGACGAGTCGCGCATGAAGGACGCCGCGCTGCAGCGCGGCGCTCATGCCTACCTCGAGAAGGGGCAGGCGCTCTCGGCCCTCGTGGCAGAGCTGTCCCGGCTGTTCCCGGACCGCGGGCTTGGTGACGAGCCGACGCCTGAGGACCCTGACTCCGCGGGCGGGCTGGCCTTCGACAACGACATGGTCGTGCACGAGCTGCGCACCCCGCTGACCGTCATCACCGGCATGCTGTCCACGCTGCGGGACCGGATGGACGTGCTGCCCTCGGCGACGACCGCCGAGCTGGTGCAGGCCGGGCTGCGCAACGCCCGCCAGATGTCCGACCTGCTCGACGTCGTCTCGGACGCCCGGCACGCCTCGCACGGGCAGCTCCCGGTGATGCCGGAGACCACCGACGTCGGCCAGCTCGTCCGCTCCGCGGTGTCGGACCTGTGCGCCTCGCACGCCTGGCCGCCGGTGGAGGTGGAGGCCCCGGACGGCGTGGTCGCCGCCGTCGACCCGGTGCGCGTCCGGCAGGTGATCGCCAACCTGCTCGGCAACGCCGTGCGCTACGGCACCCGGGCGTGGGTGGCCGTGCGGCTGGTCGGGGACGCGGTCGAGATCTCCGTCGCGGACGACGGGCCGGGTGTCCCGGCGGGGCGAGAGGCCGAGCTGTTCGGCAAGTTCAGCCGGCTCGGACGTCCGGGTCCCGGCATGGGCCTGGGCCTCTACATCTCCCGCGAGCTGGCCCGCGCCCACGGTGGGGACCTCGCACTGCGACGCGACGGACGTACGACGTTCGTGCTCACCCTCCCGCTCCGGCAGGAGGCGGCGGTCGGTCCGCGCTGAGCCCCTGGGAGACTCGGCGGCGTGACGCTGAGGACCCAGGGCGAGACCCCGCTCGACAAGCTCGTGGACCTGCTCGACCTGGAGACCATCGAGGTCGACATCTTCCGGGGCAAGCAGCCGACCGAGGCGCTGCAGCGCGTCTTCGGCGGCCAGGTCGCCGGCCAGGCCCTGGTGGCCGCCGGGCGCACCGTCCCGAGCGACCGCCCGGTGCACAGCCTGCACGCCTACTTCCTGCGTCCGGGCGACCCCGAGGTGCCGATCGTCTACGAGGTGGACCGGATCCGGGACGGGCGCAGCTTCACCACGCGACGGGTCGTCGCCATCCAGCACGGCAAGCCGATCTTCAACCTCTCCGCGTCCTTCCAGCTCGTGGAGACCGGCATCGAGCACGCGACGCCGATGCCGGAGGTGCCGGCACCCGAGACGCTCGAGCGGCTCGAGGACCGGATGCGGCCCTACCACCACGAGATGGGCGGCTGGTACAGCCGGCGCCGCCCGATTGACGTCCGCTACGTCGGCGACCCGCCGCGGGTGGCCAAGGACACCGGCTACCGGGCCGCGACCAGCCAGGTGTGGATGCGCGCCGACGGCACGCTGCCCGACGATCCCCTGCTGCACGTCTGCGCGATGACCTTCGCCAGCGACATGACGCTGCTCGACTCCACCCTGCTCAACCACGGGTTGGCCTGGGGTGCAGGCGATGTCGTCGGCGCGAGCCTGGACCACGCGATGTGGTTCCACCGGCCGTTCCGCGCCGACGAGTGGTGGCTCTACGACCAGGAGTCGCCCTGGGCGGGCGCCTCCCGCGGACTGGCCCGCGGCAGCATCTACACCCGTGACGGCCAGCTGGCCGTGAGCGTCGTCCAGGAGGGGCTGCTCCGCACTCCCAGCCGCTGAGCGGTCAGCGCCGGCGGGGCCGCAGCGCGAGCCCGCCGGCGAGCGCGAGCAGCGCCAGTCCTGCCAGAGCGGCGAAGGCCTGCGTCGGCAGCGAGCTGCTGCCGGCGACCGCCCGCGTCGCCACGGCCTCGCCCCGAGCGGCGGCCGCAGCCGGCACGGACGTCGCGGCGGGTGCCTGCTCCACCGCGACGGCCGGAGCGACCGGAGCGGCGCCCTTGCCCGATCCGGCACGGCTGCGGGCGGCGGCCGACTTCCCCAGGTCCGGCAGCGGGACGGAGTAGGCGCCGCGGCCGAAGTTGGAGGCCAGCAGGGTCTTGGTCTTGGCCTGCCAGTCCAGCGACGTGATGGGCGCGTTGGGCAGGCCGGTGCCGACCTTCAGCCAGCTCCTGCCCATCCCCTTGCCGATCCCGCGGGTGACGAAGACGCCCACGTCGGAGGCGACCACCAGGTCGTCGCCGATCGGCAGCACGTCGTTGACGGGCGCCTGCGGCAGGTTGCCGCTCACGTCCTTCCAGGTCTTGCCGCCGTCCGCGGTGCGGAACACCAGCGACTTCTGCTTGCCGCTGCGGAAGCCCGAGAAGGAGGCGTACGCGACGTTGGCCGGGTCGCGCCGGTCGATGGCGACGGAGGTGACCCAGTCGGTCGGCAGACCGGTCGCCCTCGTCCACGTCGTTCCGCTGTCGTGGGTGTACTGCACGCGACCGTCGTCGGTGCCGGCGTAGATGGTGCCGAACTCCACCTCGGCGGCGGCGATGGTCGTCACGGTGCCGTAGTTGCGGAACAGCGGGTTGGTCTCGCGACCGGGCCCGCCGGTGAGGTCGGGGCTGATCGGCGTCCAGGTCGCGCCCCGGTCGGTGGAGCGGTGCACGATCTCGCTGGCCGTGTAGACGGCATCAGGGTCCAGCGGGTCGAACTCGATCGGCGACAACCAGTTCTTGCGGCTGCCCACGATCTCCCTCTCGAAGCTGCTCATGCCGTCGCCCGAGTTCGTGCTGCGCGCGCACACGCCGTACTGGCTGCAGCCGTAGACGATGCTGTCGTCGGTGGGGTCGAAGGCCATCTCGGTGCCGTCGCCGCCGGTGATGTCGTTGTACTGGTCCTCACCCGGCTCGTCGTCGCCGAGGTAGTTGCGGTTGCCGCCGTTGTCCTGCAGCCCGACCAGGATCTTCTTCGGGTTCTGCTGGCTCACCGCGACCGAGAACGGCTGGTTCCACGGCATGTACTCGCCGTGCTCGAAGCTCGCGCCGTTGTCGTCGGAGGTGTACGTGCCGCCGTCGTTGCCGACGTAGACCCGACCCGGCTGACGCAGGTCCCAGGCCATGCCGTGCTGGTCGGCGTGCAGGCCGGGGCTGGACCCGAAGGTCAGGCCGCCGTCGGTGCTCTCGCTCATGTTGACGCCCGTCGCGAAGACGTGGTCGGGGTCCTTCGGGTCGACGTAGACCCGACCGAACCACCAGGCGTAGACGAAGCCGCCGGTGACCAGCGGCAGGTCGACGCCGGGGGTGAAGGTCGCGCCGCCGTCGTCGGAGCGGTAGAGCCCCGCGGTGAGGCCGGCCTCGGTCGAGGCGAGGATGTAGACGCGGTTCGGGTCGCTCGGGGCGACGGTGATGCCCAGCCGGCCGAGCAGCGGGTTCGAGGCCAGGCTGGGGCCGCCGATGCGGGCCCACGTCTTGCCGCCGTCGGTGCTCTTGAACGCGCCGCTGCCGACGCCGGTGTACAGCCGGCGGTCGGGCTCGCGGATGCGGTCCCACATGGTCGCGTAGACGACGTTGCTGCTCGTGGGGTCGAGCTGGACGTCGACGGCGCCGGTGGTGTCGTTGGCGCCCTCGAGCACGCGGGTCCAGGTCTTGCCGCCGTTGGTGGTCTTGTAGAGACCGCGCTCGCCGCCGCGGGTGTAGAGCGGGCCGTTCGCCGCGACCCACACGACGTTCTCGTTGCGCGGGTCGACCAGGATGCGCCCGATGCGGTCGCTGCCCTTCAGGCCCATGTTCTTCCAGCTCTTGCCGCCGTCGGCCGAGCGGTAGACGCCGGTGCCGCCGTAGGTGATCGAGCCGCCGCCCGGGCCGGCCTCACCGGTGCCGGCCCACAGCACCCCGCTCTTGGAGACGTCGAGCGCGCCGATCGCCTGGGTGAGGTGGTCCGGCCAGACCGAGCGGTAGCGCTGGCCGCCGTCGGTGCTGTGCCAGATGCCGCCGCTGGCGGTGGCGGCGTAGACGCCGTTGCGGCGCTTGGGGTCGACGACGACGTCGAGCACCCGGCCGCCGATGTTGGTCGGGCCGCGCAGCTGCCAGCGTGCCTTCGCCAGCGCGGGGTCGCTGGCCGTGGTCTTCGCCGCCACCGCGGCGGCCTGGGTCGACGCGCGCTCGAACGCGCCGACCGGCACCGTGCCGCCGCGAGCCGCCAGCATCGCGTCGCCCGGCTCCGCGGCCGGGTCGAGCAGGGCCTCCAGGCCGGAGGCGCTGATGCCGGCGAGCGGCGGCGCCACGACGGGGGCCGCGGAGGACACCGGGGTGGTCAGCCCGGGCGCCGCGACGAGCGCGACGAGGACCGGCAGGGCGGCAAGGGGCAGCAGACGGCGACGCATGACCGGGGCATTCGCCGCGAACCGCTCGTGCTCCTGCCTGATCTTCCCGGTTTCCCCAGCATCAGGGTGCTGGGGAAACCGGAAAGATCAGTCCGGAGGATCCCCGCGCTGGCGGCGCTTGCGTGAGGGCTGCACCCGCAGCGGCTCGCCCTCCTGCTTGGCGAACTGCGGCGGGAAGGGCGCCTCGCCCTCGCCCTGGCTCTCGTACAGCTCCAGCAGGGGCGTCAGGTCGTGGGCGACGTCGTCGATGGCGGCGTGCACGTCCCCGAGCTCGGCGAAGCGCTCGCGCATCGTCCAGATGTCGAAGTCCTCCACCCGGGCCGAGGTCACCTCGGCCCAGGTGAGCGGCGCGGAGACGTAGGCGGAGCGCGAGGCGCGCACGCTGTAGGCGGAGGCGATCGTCTGGTCCCGCGCCATCCGGTTGTAGTCCAGGAAGACGCGCTCGCCGCGCTCCTCGCGCCACCAGCGGGCGGTCGCGATCTCGGGCCGGCGGCGCTCGATCTCGCGGGCGACCGCGACGGTCGCGTGCCGCACCTCTGTGAAGGTCCACCGGGGCTCGATCCGCAGGTAGACGTGGATGCCCTTCGACCCCGAGGTCTTGGGGTAGGTCACGACGCCGAGCTCGTCGAAGAACCGCTGGACCTCCAAGGCGACCTCGACGACGTCGTCCCAGTCGGTGCCGGGCATCGGGTCGAGGTCGATGCGCAGCTCGTCCGGGCACTCCGTGTCAGCCCGCCGGGACGGCCAGGGGTGGAAGTCCAGGGTCCCCTGCGTCGCCGCCCACACGACGTGCGCGACGTCGACCGGGCACAGCTCCCGGGCGCTCCTTCCGGACGGGAAGGACACGGTCACGCCCTCGATCCACGGCGGCGCGTGCTCGGGCAGCCGCTTCTGGTAGATCGCCTCCGTCTCCGCACCGCCGGGGTGGCGCTTGAGGACGGTGGGCCGCTCGCGCAGCGCCCGGACGATCCCGTCGCCGACGGCGAGGTAGTACTCGATCAGGTCCAGCTTGCGGCCACGACCCTCGGGAAGCCCGCTGAAGTAGGTCTTCTCGGGGTTGGTGACCTTCACGACGCGCTCGCCGGAGGGGGTGTCGACCTCGATCTCGACGAACGGCGACGGCATGCGCGGAACAGTACGCAGCCCGTCCGCGCTGCACCCCTCATGACCTACGAGGTGACCAAGACCGACGAGCAGTGGCGTGCCGAGCTGACCCCGGAGGAGTACGCCGTGCTCCGCCAGGCGGGGACCGAGCGGCCGTGGACCGGCGAGTACAACGACACCAAGACGGTGGGGGTCTACTCCTGCCGCGCCTGCGGCCAGGAGCTCTTCCGGAGCGACACGAAGTTCGACTCGCACTGCGGCTGGCCGAGCTTCTACGCCCCCAAGGACGGTGACGCCGTCGAGCTGCGCGAGGACCGCTCGCTCGGCATGGTCCGGGTCGAGGTGCTCTGCTCGCGCTGCGGCAGCCACCTCGGGCACGTCTTCGACGACGCCCCTCAGACACCTACCGGTGAGCGCTTCTGCATGAACTCCGTCAGCCTGCGGCTGGTCGCCGCGCAGGACGAGGCCGAACGGCCGACATGAAGCCGGTGCAGGTGGGCACAGGTCCGGTGTGAACGGCGGCGCCCTGCAGGTCCGGCTGGAGCTGCCCGGTGCCCCGGCGAGCGTGCGGAGCGCCCGGCAGCTGGTCTCCGGCGCCCTGCGCGACTGGGGGCTCGAGCACCTCGAGGAGCCCGCCGTCCTGCTGGTCAGCGAGCTGGTCACCAACGCCGTGCTGCACGCGCGGACCCACCTGGCCGTCGAGGTGGAGCACACCGAGACGGTCGTCCGGGTGCGCGTGCGCGACGGCTCCCGACGCCGACCGCGACTGCGGCGCCACGAGGTGTCGGCGGCCACCGGCCGCGGGCTGCGGATGCTGTCCGCGATGGCCTGCCGCTGGGGCTGCGACGACGCGGCGGAGCCGTACGCCAAGGCGGTCTGGTTCGAGCTCCCCGTGGACCGGGTGCTGCTGCCGCGGCCGCGGGGCGTCGAGGACTAGGGCAGGCTCGCGACGATCTCCGCGATCGGCTTGCGGATGCCCGACCAGAACGGCGTCTCGAGCTTGGTGTGCAGCCGCGCCCGCGAGCTGCGCAGGTGGCGCAGGCAGTCCGTGATGCGGTGCATCTCGTCGGCCTCGAACGCCAGCAGCCACTCGTAGTCGCCGAGCCCGAAGGCGGCGACGGTGTTCGCGCGGACGTCCTCGTACTCCCGGCCCTGCATGCCGTGCTCGGCGAGCATGCCGCGACGCTCGTAGTCCGGCAGCAGGTACCAGTCGAGCGAGCGGTTGAACGGGTAGACGCAGACGTACTTGCGGGGGTCCTCGCGCCGGACGTAGGCCGGGATGTGGTTGCGGTTGAACTCCGCCGGCCGGTGGATGCCGATGCTCGACCAGACCGGGCTCAGGTGGCGCCCCAGCGCACTCTGCCGGAAGCGGCTGTAGGTCTCCTGCAGCACGTCGACGTCGGGGCAGGTCCACCAGACCAGCAGGTCGGCCTCGGCCTTGAACCCGGCGATGTCGTAGGTGCCGCGGGTGTAGACGTCCTTCTCGAGCGCGGTGTCGAGGAGCTGCTGCGCATCGTCGGCCAGTGCGGAGCGGTCCTCCGGCAGCGGTGTCGTCGCCTTGAAGACGGCGTACATCGTGTAGAGCAGCTGGTCGTTGAGCTCGCGCGCGCTGGGGGCCTCAGACATGGGCCTCATTCTGCCCGAGGACCGCGCGCGCGGCACCGCGCCCGGAGCGGATGCAGACGGGGATGCCGACGCCGTCGTACGCCGCACCGGCGACGGCGAGGCGCGGCTGGCCGGCGACCGCCTCCCGGACGCGGCGGACCAGGTCGAGGTGGCCGACGGCGTACTGCGGCAGCGAGCCGCCCCAGCGCGAGACGCGAGTCGCCAGGACGCGCGGGAGGGGGCCGGTGATCGCCTCGAGGTCGGCGCGGACCACGGCGGCCAGCTCCTCGTCGGTCCGCTGCAGGTCGGCGACCTCGCCCGCCCGGCCGACGCTCCCCCGCAGCACGAACGGCTGCGCCGGCAGGTGCGGCCACTTGCGGCTGGAGAACGTGACCGCCTTGGTCGTACGCCCCTCGACCGCGGGCACGAGGAACCCGCTGCCGGGGCCCTCGACGGGGGCGTCGAGGACGAGGGTCACCAGCGCGACGCTGGCGTAGTCGACGCCGGCCAGCTCGGCTGCGGCGGTCGGCACCAGGCCGGCCAGCAGCCGGGCGGCCGGGGCCGCGGGGACGGCGAGCACGACGGCATCGGCCTCGAGCACCTGCGGGTCGGCGGCGCTGCCGGTGACCAGGCGCCAGCCGGTGGGGGTGCGGGCGAGCTCGCGGACGGTGGTGCGGAGCCGCACCTCGGCGGCGGCGGCGCGCGCCAGGACCTGCGGCAGCCGGCCGAGCCCGCCGACCAGGGTGGCGAAGGGGG
>JAKFFB010000154.1:0-1742 GCA_036675425.1 Actinomycetales bacterium
CGCCCGTGCTGGTGCGGCCGCTGCGCTGGATGCGGGACCCGGCACGCTGGCGGAACTTCGGCTTCCTGTGGTTCTCCGCGTCGGGCGGGTTCGCGATGTCGCTGCTCCCCGTGGCGTTGCTGACCCTGCCGCTGACCTGGCTCGTCCTCGCGATCACCGCGTCCGGCTGGATCTGGTTGCTCCTGCTGCTGCTCAGCGGCCCGGCCTACGTGGCGTGGTGGTTCGTGACCCCGCCGCTCGTGCAGGCCCGGGCCCGTGCCGAGCGCGGCATGCTCGGGAGCTCCCGCGTCGCCGACCTCGAGGAGCGCGTGGAGCGGGTCGAGGAGTCCCGCGCCGAGACCCTCGACCACTCGGCCGCCGAGGTGCGCCGGATCGAGCGCGACCTCCACGACGGTGCGCAGGCCCGGATCGCGTCGGTCGGCATGAACGTCGGCCTCGCCGAGAAGCTGGTCCACACCGACCCGAACGCCGCTGCCGCGTTGTTGCGCGAGGCCCGCGAGACCACGATCGATGCGCTCGAGGACCTGCGTGGGGTGGTGCGCGGCATCCACCCGCCCGTCCTCGCTGACAAGGGCCTGGCCGGCGCGATCGAGGCGCTGACCCTCGCGCTGCCGGTCCCGACCTCGGTCGCCATCGAGGTGCCCCGGTTGCCCGCACCCGTCGAGTCCGCGGCCTACTTCGCTGTCGCGGAGTGCCTGGCCAACACGGTCAAGCACGCCCGCGCCGGGCGCGCCTGGGTCACCGGTCGGTACGACGGCGACCGGCTCCGGATCACCGTCGGGGACGACGGTCGGGGTGGCGCGGACGCAGCCGGCTCCGGCCTCACGGGTGTCGCCCGGCGACTCGACGCCTTCGACGGTGACCTGCGGGTGCTGAGCCCTGCGGGCGGTCCGACCCTCATCGAGCTGGAGGTTCCGTGCCGGACGAACTGAGCGACGGACCCCCGATGCGCGCCGTCCTCGCCGAGGACCAGGCGCTGCTGCGGGTCGGGCTGACCCGGATCCTCGAGTCCGGCGGCATCGAGGTCGTCGAGGCGGTCGACAACGCGCCATCACTCGCCCGGGCGTTGACCCGCGAGGACATCGACATCGCCGTGGTCGACGTACGACTGCCGCCGACGTTCAGCACCGAGGGCCTCGAAGCGGCCACCACCGCGCGCGCTGCCCGGCCGGGCCTGCCGGTCCTGGTGCTGAGCCAGTGGGTCGAGCCGCTCTACGCCCGTGACCTGCTGGCCAGCGGGGAGGGTGCCGTCGGGTACCTGCTCAAGGACAGGGTCGCCGACGTGGACGCATTCCTCGCGGCGGTCCGACAGGTCGCCGGCGGCGGTACCGTGCTCGATCCCGAGGTCGTCGCCGCGCTGGTGTCGGCCCGCAGCCGGCCGCTCGACCGGCTCACCGATCGCGAGCGCGAGGTGCTGACCCTGATGGCCGAGGGACGCACCAACGCCGCGATCGCCGCCCGCCTCGTCGTCACCGAGAAGGCGATCGGCAAGCACACCAACAACATCTTCGCGAAGCTCGACCTGCCGCCCGCGGCCGACGACAACCGTCGCGTGCTGGCGGTGCTCGCCTGGCTCGACGGGCGCTGAACCGTCGAGGCGCGTTCGTCGGGACGGACCACCTAGGGTGGCTGTCGTGACCGACCAGCTGACCGTCATCGTCCTCGCCGCCGGCGGGGGCACCCGCATGAAGTCCAAGACCCCGAAGGTGCTGCACCGGATCGGTGGCCGCAGCATGATCGGC
>JAKFFB010000303.1:0-1736 GCA_036675425.1 Actinomycetales bacterium
ACTCTCAGACGAGGAGTTGCGACTGCTGGAGCAGATGGAGCGCGCCCTCAGCGAGGAGGACCCGAAGTTCGCCTCGACGTTGCGCGGCACTTCACTGCGTCAAGCAGCTCGTCGGCGCGCCATTCTGGCCGGAGTGGTGTTCGCTGTCGGTGTCACCGTGATGATGACCGGTGCCGTCAGCGGCTACTGGCCGGTCGGCGTCGCCGGTTTCGTGATCATGCTTGCCTCGGCCACGGTGCTCCTCACCGCGCTCGGTGGCCACCGCGGCAGCTCGGACCCACAGGTCGCCGCCCACCCGTCCGGTTTCGGCGTCGTCCACGGCGGCCGGAGCAACAAGGCCCGCTCGGGCAAGTCGTCGTCCGGTTTCATGGACACGCTCCAGGCCCGCTGGCGCAGGCGCAAGGAGCGCGGGGGCTTCTGAGTTTGACTGGCCGAGCGCGTGTTCGGCGGTCAGACGGGCGAGCAAGCTCGCCGGCGACGCCTCTCGCCGCGCTGCCGGCTCAGCCCCTCCGTTTCCACATCGAGCGCGGCAACCACTGCGCCCGTCGGCGCTCCCGCGGGGTCACTCCTGCGGCGATCGCCGCTGCCACCATCTCGGCGTCGGTGCTCAGCGTGGACCGCTCCAGGGTCGCGATCGCTCCGGGGCGCGCATAGCGGGCCCGCTCGACGTGCAGCACGAGGCGCTCGAGGGCCTGGGCAGCGTCGGGCGCCACGTCCGGTCCGGTGCGCGGGCGTTCCTCGGCAGGTCCGTCGGGGTCGGCGAGGTGTTCGACGAGGACCGCTCCGACCTCGCGGGGTGAGCGGCCGTCGGGCCAGGGCACGCCGAGGTCAGTCGCGGTCGCGCGCAGTTCGGACCAGACGTCGTCAGGACCGCCGTCCAGCCGGCTGCGCCGTGCCTGTTGCCGCAATGACCGCGGACCGAACAGGAGCCCGGCGATCAGCAGCAGGACCAGTGCGAGGACGCCGAGGACGATGAGCACGCGCTGGAGGGTGCTGCGACCGTCGTTCTCGTCCTGCCCGGCGTTCGGGTCCTCCGCGTTGGGATCGGCGGGTCGCGTGGTCGGGGCGACGGTCGCCGTACCGCTCGAGCTCTGGGCCGTGCTGTTGGTGGGGATGGACGGCTCCTCGCCGATCCCGTTGACGGGGACGCGCGAGTAGTCCGGCACGTCCTCCACCCGCTCGGACGGAGTGGGCTCGAAGCGCACCCAGCCGGTGCCGGAGAAGTACAGCTCGGGCCACGCGTGCAGGTCATGGCTGCTGTACTCCCAGCGGCCGTCGCCCAAGGGAGTCGGCTCGAGGAACCCGACCGCGACGCGGGCGGGGATCCCGAGCGTGCGGGCCATCACGGCCATGGCCGAGGCGTACTGCTCGCAGTACCCGACCCGGCCCTGCGGGGAGAGGAACGCCTCGAAGGTGCCGTTGCCGGTGCCGTCCGGGGCGCGGCTCACGTCGTAGAGGAAGCCGCCGTCGCGCCGGAACCAGCGCTGCAGCAGCAGCGCGCTCTCGTAGTCGCTCGACGCAGGTGCGGTGACGCTGCGGGCGAGGTCCCGCACGATGGCGGGCACGCCGCGGGGGAGTTCGAGGACCTCCTCGGACACGTCGCCGGTTCGCGAGTTGAGGAAGTACCTGCCGTCGGTGCCGTAGTCCGGCTCGAGGGAGGTCATCGAGTACGACAGGCCCCGGGTGTCGTTGTCCTTTGCGGCGAGGAAGTCCATGGTCGTGGGGTCGAAGCGCCA
>JAKFFB010000321.1:0-1725 GCA_036675425.1 Actinomycetales bacterium
CCTGGCACGGGGAGTCCGCCCTGCACGCGCTGGGTGTCGCCTCCGCCCGGTTGTGGCCGTCGTACGCCGCAGCGCTGGCCGTGCCCCTGCACGACACCGGCACCCTGCTGGTCGGCGTGGACGCCGGCGACCGCCAGGAGGTCGAGCGCCAGGCGGCACTCCTCGCCACCCACGGCGAGGAGGTCGAGGTGCTCGACGGTCGCCGGGCCCGCGGCCTCGAACCTGCCCTCGGGCGGGTCACCGCTGCGGCGGTGCTGTCGCAGGACCGCGCGGTCGACCCCCGTGCCGTCGTCGCGGCCCTGCTGTCCGGCCTCGGGTCGCGCGTCGTGGCGCGGCCGCCGAGCGGCCGGCCCGACGCGACGGTGATCGCCACCGGCGCGCGGCTGCCGGCGCCGTACACCCAGCTGGTGCGCGGTGTGCGGGGCGAGATCCTGCGGCTCCGCGGCGACATCGGGCTGGGTCGCGTGGTGCGGGGATGGGTGCGCGGCGAGCCGGTCTACCTCGTGCCCCGTCCCGGTGGCGAGGTGGTGGTCGGCGCGACCTCCGAGGAGCACGACGGGCCGCCGGTGGTCACCGCCGGTGGCGTACGCCGCCTACTGGCTGCCGCGACCGAGCTGGTGCCCGGCCTCGACCGGGCCGAGCTGTGCGAGGCGCTCGCCCGTGATCGTCCCGGCACCCCGGACAATCGCCCGCTCGTCGGCCCGACCGGGGATCCCGGCATCTTCCTCGCCGCCGGGCACTTCCGCCACGGCGTGCTGCTCGCGCCGCTCACCGCGCGGCTGCTGGCGGACGCCGTGGAGGGGGCCGCCCCCGACCCCACGCTCGACCCGCGCCGCTTCGCTGCCCACACCCCACAGGAGGACTGATGAGGATCACGCTCAACGGCTCGGTCGTCGAGACCGCGGCCTCGACCGTCGCGCTGCTGCTCGGCGACCTTCCGGCCGGCCACGCGGTCGCCGTCAACCGCGAAGTGGTGCCGCGATCGGCGTACCGCAGCCATCCCGTCACCGACGGCGACGAGATCGAGGTCGTCGAGGCGGTGGCGGGCGGATGAGCTCCCTCGTGATCGCCGGCGAGACCCTGGGCTCGCGCCTCTTCCTCGGCACCGGCGGCCTGCCGCGGCCCGACCTGGTGCGGCCGGTGCTCGAGGCGGCGCGTCCCGCCCTGGTGACGGTCAGCATGCGGCGTACGTCCGGAAGCGCTCCCGGGGGACTGCTCGGCATCCTGCGCGACGTCGGGGCCAGGGTGCTGCCCAACACGGCCGGGTGCCTCTCGGCCGGCGAGGCCGTCCACACCGCCCGGCTGGCCCGCGAGGCGCTCGGCACGAGCTGGGTCAAGCTCGAGGTGGTGGGCGACGAACGCACCCTGCTCCCGGACGCGATCGAGCTGCTCGAGGCCGCCGAGACGCTGGTGGCCGACGGGTTCACGGTGCTGCCCTACGCCCCCGCGGACCCGGTGCTGGCCCGCCGCCTGGTCGACGTCGGCTGCGCGGCGGTGATGCCGCTGGGGTCGCCGATCGGTTCCGGGCTGGGAGTGCTCGACCCGCACGCGATCGAGGCCGTGGTGTCCGCTGTCGACGTCCCGGTCGTGCTGGACGCCGGCATCGGCACCGCCTCCGACGCCGCCCTCGCCATGGAGCTGGGCTGCGCGGCGGTCCTGGCAGCCAGCGCGGTCACGCGGGCCGACGACCCGGTCGCGATGGCGCGGGCGCTCCGCCTCGCGGTC
>JAKFFB010000179.1:0-1723 GCA_036675425.1 Actinomycetales bacterium
CTGCGGGCCGATGGAGCGTGCTGCCCGCCCGCGACGCCGACGCCACCAGGCGGGCGCACGCCACCGCCGAGCACCTGCTCGAACGGCACGGCGTGGTCACACGCGGTGCAGTCATGCAGGAGCGGATCGTCGGCGGCTTCGCGGGGGTCTACAAGGTGCTCTCCGCGTTCGAGGACACCGGCCGGTGCCGCCGCGGCTACTTCATCGAGGGCCTGGGGGCGGCCCAGTTCGGCACCGCCGGCGCGATCGACCGGCTGCGCACCTTCTCCGAGCCCGAGGAGTCCAAGCCGGTCGCCCTGGCGCTCGCCGCGACCGACCCCGCCAACCCCTACGGCGCCGCGCTGCCCTGGCCGGCCAACAGCGGCGACGGCGGACACCGGCCCGGCCGCAAGGCGGGCGCACTGGTCGTCCTCGTCGACGGCTCCCTGACGTTGTACGTCGAACGCGGTGGCCGCACGCTGCTGACGTGGAGCGACGACACCGCGCGCCTGACCCTCGCGGCCGCCGCGCTCGCAGACGCGACCCGGCGAGGAGCACTCGGCAAGCTGACGGTGGAGAAGGCCGACGGCACGGCACTGCTCGGCGGCGGCGACACGCCGCTGCGCCAGGCGCTCAACGCCGCCGGCTTCGTCTCCACTCCCAAGGGACTGAGGATGCGTGCCTGAGGGCGACACCGTCCTGCGGACGGCTCGCCTGCTCGACCGCACGCTGTCCGGCCGGGTGCTGACCCGCACCGACTTCCGGGTGCCGCAACACGCCACCGCCGACCTGAGCGGCGCGACCGTGACCGCGACGATCGCGCGCGGCAAGCACCTCCTCACCCGCACCGACACCGGCTTCACCCTCCACACCCACCTGAAGATGGAGGGGTCCTGGCAGGTCTACCGACTCGGCGAGAGATGGCGGCGGCCGGCCAGCCAGGTGCGGGTGCTGCTCGAGGCCGGCGACGTCACGGCGGTGGGGTTCAGCCTGGGGGTCGTCGAGCTCATCGAGACGACCCACGAGGACCAGGTCGTCGGCCACCTCGGGCCGGACCTCCTCGGCCCCGACTGGGACGAGGCCGAGGCCGTGCGGAGGCTGCGCGCCGACCCCGACCGCGACCTCACTGCCGCGCTGCTCGACCAGCGCAACCTGGCCGGAATCGGCAACATGTATGCCGCGGAGCTCTGCTTCACCAGCGGGATCCACCCGAGTTGCCCGGTGCGTGATGTCAGCGACCTGCCCAGGCTCCTCAGGAGGGCCCGGCTGATGCTGCAGCAGAACGCCGAACGCGCGATCCAGTCCACGACCGGCAACCTGCGCCCACGCGAACGCATGTGGGTCTACCGGCGTGACGCGTCACCGTGTCGTCGGTGCGGCACCCCGATCATGGTCGCGATGCGCGGCGAACCCGGGCGCGAACGCGCCACCTACTGGTGCCCCGGCTGCCAGCCGCAATCCGCGGGCTGACTCAGGCGGCGGACGCCACCACGGCGCCGGCACCGGGGCGAGCAGCCGCGATCGGCGTCGCTTGGACGCTGTGCAGACCGAGCTCGCGCTCCTCGATCGCCACCGCGTCGGAGACCTCGCGCAAGACGTCGGAGAGCGGCAGGTCCATCGCCATGCACAGCGACGCGAGCAGCTCCGAGGACGCTTCCTTCTGGCCGCGCTCGATCTCCGAGATGTAGCCCAGGCTCACCCGTGCCTCGGCGGAGACTTCGCGCAGGGTCATGCCGCGTTGCAT
>JAKFFB010000143.1:0-10377 GCA_036675425.1 Actinomycetales bacterium
GTGTCCACCCGCGAGCAGTTCGGCAAGCCGCTGGCTGCGTTCCAGGCGGTCACCTGCCGGGTCGCCGACATGTGGATCGACGTGGAGGCGATGAGACTGACCATGCAGCAGGCGGTCTGGCGCATCGACGAGGGCCTGCCCGCCGGCGAGCAGACCGCGATCGCCGCCTTCTGGGCGGCCGACGGCGTGCAGCGCGTGACGAGCTCGGCGGTGCACCTGCACGGCGGTCTCGGCGTCGACGTCTCCTTCCCGCTGCACCGCTGGTTCCTCGCCGGCAAGGTCGACGAGCTGGGCCTCGGCGGCGCGCTGCGCTCGCTGGAGCGGCTCGGCGACCTGATCGCCGCCAGGTGAGCCGGCGCGTCTGGTTCCCGGTCGACGAGGACCCGAGCCCGCGGCGGCTGCGCAAGCACGCGCTCGCCGAGGAGGTCCGGGCGCTGATCGCCGACGTGCTCTACCTCGACGTCGAGAACGTCGACGAGGACCACCTCGCCGACGCGGAGGCGCGGCTGGGCGAGGCGCGCAAGGCTGTTGCGGCGTTGCCCGACATCCGCGGCAAGGGCGGCGTCTACGGCAACCGGGGCGACGCGAGCCTGTTCGAGCGCAGCCCGCTGTCGGGGCGCTGCAACGCGCTGGCTGCTCCTCTCGTTCTCGAGTTCGACGGGGACCGGACGCTCGGCCACGCGACCTACGGCGAGGCGTACGAGGGGCCGCCCGGCTCCGTGCACGGCGGCTACGTGATCTCCGCCTTCGACGACCTGCTCGGCGTCGCGCAGGCGGCGTCGGGGACGGCCGGCTTCACGGGGACGCTGTCGGTGCGGCTGGTCGCCCGTACGCCGCTGCACGAGCGGATCGACTACGAGGCGGAGGTGTCGTCGCACGAGGGACGCAAGGTCGTCGTCACCGGGCGCAGCAGCCTCCGCGGCGAGACCCTCGCCGAGGCGACCGGCATCTTCATCGCCCCGAAGCAGGGGATCTGATCGGCCCCCTCCCTGCTCGTGCTGCTTCGATCGAGCGTCGGCCCGTACCGTTCTGAGCAGGATCAGCAGGGAGGGGTCACAGGCGCCAGGTCGACGGGCGGGCCACCAGGACGGCGGCGGCCACGGCGGCGATGAGCACGCCCGACAGCACGATCACCGGACCCACCCCGACGGCCTCCGCGAGCGCGCCGCCGCCGAGGGTGCCGACGACGTTGGCGCCCCAGGTGAGCATCAGCGTGCCGAGCACCCGGCCGTGGAAGGCCGGGTCGGTCAGCCGGATGAGAAGGGTGCGCATCAGCACCTGCTGCAGGCCGTTGCCCGCACCCGCGACGAAGAGAGCCACGAACGCGACGGCCGTCGACGACGTGATGCCGTAGACGACCACGCCACCCGCCCAGGCGAAGGTCGAGAGGTAGAACAGCCGGGCCTCCCCCGCGAGCCGGCCGCTGCGGATCGCCAGCGCGATCGACGGCGGGACGGAGCCGAGGCCGACCGCGGTGCTCAGCAGGCCGAAGGTGAAGGCGTCGCCGCCGAGCCGGTCGGTGACCACCAGCGGCATCAGCGCGAGGAAGACCCAGCCGACGACGCCCGTGCCGATGCTGATCACCGCGACGGCCCGCGCGTCGGGGGTCCGCCACAGGTAGCGCACTCCCTCGACCAGCTCCGGCAGAGGGCGGCCCCCCGAGCGGATCGGCACGCCGGAGGCCTTGATGCGCAGGAAGACCCAGACGCAGGCCAGGTTCGCGGCGGCGAAGAACAGGTAACCCGCGGCCTGCCCCCACTGCCCGATCAGCCAGCCGGCGACGAGCGGTCCGACGACCCGCGCGATGCCGCCCTGCACCGACCCCAGGGCCGTCGCGCCCACGACCTGGTCGGGTCGTACGACCTGGGTGACGTACGCCTGACGCGCCGCCACCTCGCTCACGACGGTGGCGCCGGTCAGCGCGCACAGCGCCAGCAGGGCGCCGTAGCCGAGCCGGTCGGACGCGGTGAGCGCGGCGAGCACCAGGGCGCCGGCAGCGCTGACGGAGCGACTCACGATGACCGTCAGCCGACGGTCGACGGTGTCCGCCAGGACGCCGGACGGCAGCGCCAGCAGGAACATCGGCAGGAAGTACGCGACCGACACCAGGCTGATGCGCAGCGGCGAGTCGGTGAGCACCCGGGCGCTCACGCCCATGCTGACCAGGAAGCCCCAGATGCCCAGCGCGAAGGCCGTGGACCCCAGCCAGTAGCGGCGGTAGTCGGGGTCGGACAGCAGCTCGACGGCCAGCACCGGCTGGCGGCCGTCCGTCCTCGCGGGCCGCGTCATGGGACGCGAAACCTATAACACGTTCTAGTGCGCAACAACCCTGGCGCTTCGGTAGAACGTGTTCCATACTGCGGGCTGTCGCTGCAGCACTGCAGCGGCGTTGCGACAGGAGGTCACGGACGTGACGGCAGTGCAGACGCGCGAGCACTTCTACATCGGCGGCGAGTTCGTCGCGCCGGCGGGGACGGCGACGATCGACGTCATCAGCCCGCACACCGAGCAGGTGATCGCCCGGGTGCCGGAGGGGACCACCGCCGACATGGACCGCGCCGTCGCGGCCGCACGCACCGCCTTCGACGGCGAGTGGTCGCGCACCACCCCGGCCGAGCGCGCCGCCAAGCTCAGCGCCCTGTCGGTCGCGATCCAGACCCGGATGGACGAGTTCGCCGGCTGCATCACCAGCGAGAACGGCTCGCCGTTCGTCTTCTCGCAGATGGGCCAGGTCTTCGCCAGCACGATGGTGCTCGACTACTACGCCGGGCTCGCCCAGACCTTCGCGTTCGAGGAGGTGCGCAACGGCGTCATGGGGCCGGCGCTCATCCGCCGCGAGCCGGTCGGCGTCGCCGCGGCGATCGTGCCGTGGAACGTGCCGCTCTTCACCGCGATGCTCAAGATCGCCCCCGCGCTGCTCGCCGGCTGCACCGTCGTGCTCAAGCCCGCGCCCGAGACGCCGCTCGACGCCTACCTGCTGGCCGAGTGCCTCGAGGAGATCGGCCTGCCGAAGGGCGTCGTCAACATCGTCACCGCGGGCCGCGAGGTGGGCGAGCACCTGGTCCGCCACCCGGGCATCGACAAGATCGGCTTCACCGGCTCGACCGCCGCCGGCCGCACGATCGCCGCCGCCGCCGGCGAGCAGCTCAAGCGGGTCACCCTGGAGCTCGGCGGCAAGTCCGCCTCGATCTTCATGGAGGACGCCGACCTCGCCGTCGCCGTCCCCGCCGCGCTGGGCTCCGGCTTCATGAACAACGGGCAGGCCTGCGTCGCGCAGACCCGCATCCTGGCGCCGCGCGACCGCTACTCCGAGGTGGTCGAGGCGCTCGTCGAGCACACCCGCAAGGAGGTCGTCGGCGACCCGATGGACCCGAGCACCACGATCGGCCCGCTCGTCGCCGCCCGCCAGCGTGAGCGCGTCGAGGGCTACATCGCGACCGCGCAGAAGGAGGGCGGCAAGGTCGCCGTCGGCGGCGGACGCCCGAGCAGCCAGAGCACCGGCTGGTACGTCGAGCCGACCATCGTCATCGACGTCGAGGCGGGGCACACGATCGCGCAGGAGGAGGTCTTCGGCCCGGTCGTGTCGGTGCTGGCGTACGACTCCCCCGAGGACGCGATCCGGATCGCGAACGACAGCGAGTACGGCCTGTCCGGCTCGGTGTTCACCTCCGACGTCGCCGCGGGCATCGACGTGGCGCGCCAGGTGCGCACCGGCACGTACACCGTCAACGGCTTCGCGCTCGAGTTCGCGGGCCCGTTCGGCGGCTACAAGAGCAGCGGGCTCGGCCGCGAGCTCGGCCCCGAGGGCCTCTCGGCCTACCTCGAGAGCAAGTCCATCTCGCTGCCGGCCGGCACCACCGTGCCCGGCGTGCCCGTCGTCTGATCGACTGACCCAGCCCCCGTCCTTCCGACCGTGAGGAACACCTGACATGAAGACGCGCGCCGCCATCCTCTGGGAGCCGCACACCGACTGGAGCGTCGAGGACATCGAGCTCGACCCGCCCAAGAAGGGCGAGGTCCTCGTCAAGCTGGCCGCCTCGGGGCTGTGCCACTCCGACGAGCACATGGTCACCGGCGACATGGCCCTCCCGGCCGACATCGCCGAGCTGATGGGCATCAGCCAGTTCCCGGTCATCGGCGGGCACGAGGGCGCCGGCGTGGTCCAGGAGGTCGGCGAGGGCGTGACCGACCTCGCGGTCGGCGACCACGTCGTCTTCTCCTTCATCCCGTCGTGCGGCAAGTGCCAGTCCTGTCGCAAGGGCCAGTCGCAGCTGTGCGACCTCGGCGCGTTCCTGCTCGGCGGGCGGCAGTTCACCGACCAGACCGCACGCCACCACAGCAAGGACGGCAAGGACCTCGGCACGATGGTCGCCCTCGGCACCTTCGCGCCCTACACCGTCGTCTCCACCGACTCCTGCGTGAAGATCGACCCCGAGATCCCGCTGGAGAAGGCCGCGCTCGTCGGCTGCGGCGTCACCACCGGCTGGGGCTCGTCGGTCTACGCCGCCGACGTCCAGCCCGGCGAGACCGTCGTCATCTACGGCGTCGGCGGCATCGGCGCGGCGGCCGTGCAGGGCGCGGCCCTGGCCGGTGCCAGGCAGGTGGTCGTCATCGAGCCTGTCGAGTGGAAGCGCGAGAAGATCCTCGAGCTCGGCGCGACGCACACCGCCGCCTCGCACGAGGACGGCTTCCTGCTCGTCCAGCAGCTCACCAATGGCGCGATGGCCGACAAGGCGATCCTCTGCGTCGGCACTGCCGCGGGCGAGCACGTCGCCCAGCTGATGTCGATCATCAAGAAGGCCGGCCGCGGCGTCATCACGTCGGTGTCGCCGATGCTCGACGACGACGTGAAGCTGAACCTCTTCGAGTTCGCCATGCAGCGCAAGGAGCTCGTCGGCTGCATCTTCGGCAACGCGAACCCGCAGGTCGACATCCCGACGCTGCTCGCGCTCTACAAGGCCGGCAAGCTCAAGCTCGACGAGCTGATCACCACCGAGTACGCCCTCGAGGACATCAACCAGGGGTACCAGGACATGCGCGACGGCAAGAACTTCCGCGGCATCATCCGCTACTGATGGCCACCACCGACGAGGTCATTGCCGGTCTGGATATCACCGGTCGCACCGTCCTCGTCACCGGCGTCAGCGCCGGGCTCGGCGTCGAGACGGCGCGCGCCCTGACCTCGGTCGGGGCGCGCGTCATCGGCGCGGCGCGCGACCTCGGCAAGGCGAAGACCGCGCTCGACGGCCTGGACGTCGAGCTGGTCGAGCTCGACCTGGCCGACCTGCAGTCGGTACGACGAGCAGCCGGGGAGATCCTCGACCTCGCCCCGGAGCTGAACGTGCTCATCAACAACGCCGGCGTCATGGCGCCGCCGCTGATGCGCACGGCGCAGGGCTTCGAGCTGCAGCTCGGCACGAACCACCTCGGCCACTTCCTGCTCACCCGGCTGCTCGAGCCGGCGCTCGTCGCCGGCGCGCCGTCGCGGGTGGTCAACGTCAGCTCCCGCGGCCACCTGCGCGCCGGCATGGACTTCAACGACCCGCACTGGCGCACGCGCGACTACGACAAGTGGAAGGCGTACGGCCAGAGCAAGACCGCGAACGTGCTCTTCTCCGTCGAGCTGGAGCGTCGCTGGGGGCCTTCGGGGGTGCACGCCTACGCGCTGCACCCGGGAGTCATCATGACCGAGCTCTCCCGGCACATGTCGCCCGAGGACGTCGCAGCGCTCTCGTCCGGTGCCCGCCCGGGCGGCGGCCGCTTCACCGTCGTCGACGTGCCGACCGGTGCGGCGACGCAGGTCTGGGCGGCGACGTCGCCCTCGCTGGAGGGCCGGGGCGGGCTCTACCTCGAGGACTGCGCGATCGCCGGTCCGACACCGGGCGACGGCTCCGCCGGCTACGCGCCGTGGGCCATGGACGCGGACGCGGCCGCCCGGCTGTGGGAGTGGTCCGAGCGCGAGGTCGGCCTGGTCTAGAGGGCGGTCGAACCGCCGACCGGCATCGGGTCCATGCCCAGCTTGCGGTGGTCCCAGGACCGGGTCCGCTCGACGTCGAGGCGCACAGCCACCCGCTTGTTGAGCATCATCTCCACGAACGGCTTCATCTCGTCGGTGTACGGCCCGGTGTAGCGCTCCCACACGCTGACGCCGACCTTCCAGAGCGCGTCCGGGTCGTCCACCACGACGGCGCGTCCCTCGAACGAGACGCCGCGCAGGGTGTCGTAGGTGTCGCCGTCCTCGATGAGCACGGTGGCCCGGTCGTCGCGCCCGAGGTTGCGTGCCTTCTGCGACTTCGCCTTGGTCTCGAACCACAGCTGGCCGTCGACCACGGCGTACCACATCGCCACGAGGTGCGGCTGCCCGGAAGGCCCGATCGTCGCGAGCGTGCAGTTGCGGCTGCGCTCGACGTACGCGGTGATCTCGTCGTCGGTCATCGTGATCGACGCCCGCTGGTTGACGCCCACGTCAGTCCTCGTCCGGCTTGACGAAGTCGGCGGTGCGCGGGGTGTCCACGCCGATCTCGCCGGTCTTCATCGACCCGCCGGGGGCGCCGAGCGGAGCGTCCCGGCCCGGCAGCACCTCGGCGAAGAACGCCGCGTTGTCGGCCTTGTCCTCGACCTTGTCGGCGGGCAGCCGGCGGTCGGGGTAGATCGCGTCGACCGGGCAGACCGGCTCGCAGGCGCCGCAGTCGATGCACTCCGCGGGCTGGATGTAGAGCTTGCGGTCGCCCTCGTAGATGCAGTCGACCGGGCACTCCTCGATGCAGGACATGTCCTTGATGTCGACGCAGGTGCTGGTGATCACGTACGTCACGCGGCGGGCCCTTCCAGCTGCTCGGTCGAGTGACCCGGGAAGACGGTCGCCTCCGGGTCGAGGACGGTGGCGGCGTTGCAGACCGCGGTCGCCGCCTCACCGAACCCTACGGAGATCAGCCGCGCCTTGCCGGGGTACTCCGTGATGTCGCCGGCGGCGAACACCCGCGGCAGGTTGGTGGCCATCCGGGTGTCGACCACGATGTGCCGCTCGTGCACGTCGAGCCCCCAGCTCTCCAGCGGGGTGATGTCGGCGGAGAAGCCCAGCGCGGCGACCACGGCCTGCGCGGGGAGGTCGGTGAGCTCCTTGGTCTTGACGTCCTTGACGGTGACCGAGGTGACCCGGCTGTCGCCCGAGATGGCGGCGACCTGCGCGGGTGTGACCAGCTGGATCGAGGAGTCCTTGAGCAGCTTGACCGAGTGCGCGTGCGCGCGGAACTCGTCCCGACGGTGCACGAGCGTCACCGAGCGGGCGACGCCCTCGAGGCCGAGCGCCCAGTCGACCGCGCTGTCGCCGCCGCCGACGACCACCACGTCGAGATCGGCGTACGGCACGTAGGTCGGGACGATGTAGGCCAGCCCCTTGCCCTCCCAGTCGGCCCCGCCCGGGAGCGGGCGCGGCGTGAAGGTGCCGATGCCGCCGGTGACGACCACGGCGCCGGCCGACACCGTCGTGCCGGACGCGCAGGTGATGACGGCGCGGTCGCCGACCAGCTCGTAGCCGACCGCCTGCTCACCGAGCAGGTAGCGGGGGCGGAACGGCGACGCCTGCCGGACGAGGTTCTCGACCAGGTCCTTCCCGCGCACCGCCGGGAAGCCCGCGATGTCGAAGATGAGCTTCTCCGGGTAGAGCGCGGTGATCTGCCCGCCGGCCTCCGGGAGCGCGTCGACGATCGCGATCGACAGCCCGCGGAAGCCCGCGTAGTAGGCCGCGTAGAGGCCGCACGGGCCAGCGCCGACCACCAGCAGGTCTACCTCGACTGCACTGCCGCTCACTCGAGCCTCCCCGGATCCGTACTAGAACACGTTACAGCCACCTCGACCGTCGCGACCACGTCCGCGACCGACCGCGCGAGGTGCACCAGATGGGCCCCGTCCTCGGCGTACCAACCCGGATCGGACCGAGGCACCGGACCGCTGTCGCCGGGCACGAGCACCGAGTCGCCGCGCCGCGCGTCGAGGTGCGCCGTCTCCGTCGAGCCCGGGTCCCAGTAGGCGAACGCGCGCGGCGGCAGGACGAGCCGCGCGACGACGGTCTCTCCCGGACCGGGTCGCACCTTGGCGAACGCCCGGAGCTCGCGCCGCGGTCGGGGCAGCCGCGCCGGCGGCGGCTCGACGTACGCCTGCACCACCTCGGCACCGGCCCGGTCGCCGGTGTTGGTGACCTCGATCTCGACCACCACGTCGTCGCCGTTCCGCACCACCTTCGGCTCGCCCCAGGAGAAGGAGGTGTACGAGCCCCCGTGCCCGAACGGGTAGCGGACCGGGAGGGCGCGGGTGTCGTACCAGCGGTAGCCCATCAGCAGCCGCTCGTCGTAGGAGACGCGGTGGTTCGCGCCGGGGAAGGCGCCGTAGGCCGGCGTGTGCTCGATGCGCAGCGGCATCGTCATCGGCAGCCGGCCGGCGGGCTCGGCGTCGCCGAGCAGCACGTCGACGACGGCCTCGGCCATCTCCTGCCCGCCGAACCACGCCTGCAGCAGCGCGCCCGTCTCCTCCGCCCAGTCGAGCTGCACGGGGGCGCCGCTGTTCACGACGACGACGGTGCGCGGGTTGGCGGCGCAGATCCGGCGGACCAGCTCGTCCTGGTCGCCCGGCAGGTGCAGCGAGTCGCGGTCGTGGCCCTCGGTCTCCCACTCGTCGCTGGTGCCGACGACGACCACCGCGACGTCGGCGGACGCGGCCGCCGCGACCGCGCGGTCGATCCGGTCGTCGACCTCCGGCGGGCGGTGGCCGACCACGACGCCGTGCAGCAGCACCGACCCCTCGCTGCTGTAGTCGACGACGACCTCGACGTCGCTGCCGGCGGTGAGCTCGACCGTCGCCTGCACCTCCTGCGAGCCGAGCCCGAAGAGCGTCGTCCCGGGGGGCGGCACGTGGACGAAGCCGTCCACGACGACCGCGCCGGCCACGGAGAGCCGCGCCCGGCCGGCCTGGGTGACGGTGAACAGGTGCGCGCCGCTCTCGGTCACCCGCAGCGTCGTGCGCGCGGTGAAGGAGAACGCGTCCGGGTCGAGCCCCTCGACGGGCTCGGTGAACCAGAGCAACCGGCCGTCGCGCTCGGTCGTCTCGCCGACGACGGCACCGCTGACGTCGCGGAAGGTCGCGGTCAGCGGGCCGGGGATCGGCCGGACCGTCGCGTCGGCGAAGCAGCCCTGCTCGGCGGTGACGTCGCCGGTCCAGCGCGCGGGTAGCACCTCCGCGAGCGAGGCGCTCCGGTGCGCGCGCAGCTGGGCGGAGCCGCCGCCCATGATCTGCGTCAGCGTCGTGCCGGGTCCGATCAGCGCGACGCTCTCGTCACCGCGCAGCGGCAGCAGCCCGTCGTTGCGCAGCAGCACCGTCGCGTCCGACGCGGCGCGTCGGGCGAGCGCGCGGTGGTCGTCGCGGTCGACGGCCTGCTCGGGCGCGGGCACGTCGTCCCACGCGTCGAGCCGGTCGATCAGCTGCAGCCAGCGCCGCGCCATCGCGTCGACGGTCGCCTCGGGCACGTCCCCGGCGCGGACGGCGTCAGCCAGGCGAGCGCCGTAGAAGCGGTCCGGTCCGGGCATCTGCAGGTCGAGCCCGGCGAGAGCCGCCGGAACGGTGTCCGCCACCGCGAACCAGTCGGTCATCACGACGCCGTCGAAGCCGAAGTCGGCCCGCAGCACGTCGGTCAGCAGCTGCCTGTCCTCGGCGCACCAGCTGCCGTTGAGCCGGTTGTACGCCGTCATCACCGCGGCGACGCCGGCCTCCTTCACGGCCAGCTCGAACGGCACCAGGTAGAGCTCGCGCAGGGTCCGCTCGTCGATGTCGGAGCTGATGGTCGTGCGCTCGAACTCCGCCTCGTTCCCGACCAGGTGCTTCACCGAGGCGGCGACCCCCCGGCTCTGCACGCCGCGGATGAAGCCGGCCGCGAGCTCGCCGGTGAGCAGCGGGTCCTCGGAGTAGGACTCGAAGGTCCGGCCCGCGAGCGGCGACCGGACGAGGTTCACGGTGGGAGCGAGCAGCACGCGAGCGGACTTCGTACGCGCCTCCTCTCCGAGCGCGGCGCCGACCTCCTCGACGAGCTTCGGGTCCCAGGTGGCACCGAGGGCGGAGCCGCACGGCACGCACAGCGCGCTCACGCGACCGGCCCCGAGCAGCGCCGCGCCGCGCGCGCCGTTGGGCCCGTCGGTCACGGTCACGGCCGGGACGCCGTGCGCGGGCAGCCCGGGAACCGTCCACATGTCGAGGCCCGCGGTGAGCGCGGCCTTCTCGTCGAGGGTCAGCGCTGCCAGCAGCGCGTCGAGATCACGTCCCATCCGCGCAGGCTAGGGGGGCGCAGCAGATCGGCATGAGGCTGCTTGCGCCGAAGCCTTCCGCTCGGAG
>JAKFFB010000081.1:0-1709 GCA_036675425.1 Actinomycetales bacterium
GCTCGGGGTCGAGCTCGACGATCCGCAGGAACAGCTCGTTGTCGCGCAGGGCCCGGACCGTGGCGAAGACCCGGTCGGCGATGCCGGAGTCGGAATCGCTCGCCGCGACGACCGCGGCCCACTCGCGGGTCATCAGGTCGCCCAGCAGCTTGGGCATGTCGGGCCAGGACCGATAGATGGTCATGCGGGACACGCCGGCCCGTCGCGCGACCTCGGTCAGCGTGGTGCGCCGCCAGCCCACGTCGAGGATGCAGTCGCGGGCGGCGTCGAGGTAGGCATCGGTCGAAGCCGTCCTCGTGGAGTCATTGTGACGAAGTGACGTCATGTGTCACACTGTAACATATGACCCAACAGATCGAGATGCACGCGCAGCGCTGGGGAGACCCCGCGGCCGCCACGTCCCTGCCGGAATCAGCCCGAGGGCTGATCGAGCTCGCCTTCGGGATCGTCGAGCAGCCGACCGTCGCCGGCGCGACGCCGCCCGCTCCCGTCATCGGCGCCGCCGCGCTCGCCGCGCTCGCGGCCGCCGTCGGTGCCGACCAGGTCCTCGTCGATGACACGACCCGCACGCTGCGCACGCGTGGCAAGTCGACGTCCGACCTGCTCAGGGCGCGTGCCGGCGACCTGACCGATGCCCCCGACGTGGTGGTGCGCCCGGCCGACACGGCCGAGATCGAGGCGCTTCTCGCCGTCGCCGGCTCCCACCGGCTCGCGGTCGTGCCCTTCGGTGGCGGGACGTCGGTCACCGGTGGCCTCGTCGCCGCGCGTGCGGCGTACGCCGGCGTCGTGAGCCTCGACCTGGTCCGGATGAAGCGGCTGCTGGCCGTAGACAAGGAGTCGATGACCGCCACCCTCGAGCCCGGGCTGCGCGGCCCCGAGGCCGAGGCGCTGCTCGCCGAGCACGGCCTGACCCTGGGCCACTACCCCCAGTCCTTCGAGCACGCCTCGATCGGCGGCTTCGCGGCGACCCGCTCCAGCGGCCAGTCGAGCGCCGGCTACGGCCGCTTCGACGCCATGGTCGTCGGCCTCACCGCGGCGACCCCGACCGGTTCGCTCGACCTCGGCTCGTCCCCGGCCAACGCCGCCGGACCGGACCTGCGCCAGCTGCTGCTCGGCTCCGAGGGCGCCTTCGGCGTCATCACCTCGGTGACGGTCCGCGTGCGTCGCGTGCCCGAGGTCACGACGTACGAGGGATGGCGCTGGCCGTCCTTCGACGCGGGCTCCGACGCGATGCGCACCCTGGCCCAGGCCGGGGTGCTGCCGACGGTGATCCGGCTCTCGGACGAGTCCGAGACCGCGATCAACCTGGCCGACCCGTCGTCGATCGGTGGGGCCGACGACCCCGGCTGCCTGATGATCACCGGCTACGAGGGCGCCGCCGAGCAGGTCGCGGCCAGGCGCGCCGCGGTGACGGCCGTCCTCGAGGGACTCGGTGGCACGCCGCTGGGCACCGAGCCGGGGGACACGTGGGTGCACGGCCGCTTCAACGCCCCCTACCTGCGCGACTCGCTGCTCGACCACGGCGTCCTCGTCGAGACCCTCGAGACGGCCACCTTCTGGTCCAACCGCTCGCGGCTCTACTCGGACGTGAAGGAGGCGCTGCGGTCCGCGCTCGGGGACGGGGCGCTCGTGCTGTGCCACGTGTCGCACGTCTACGAGACCGGCTGCTCCCTCTACTTCACCGTCGCCACGCGCCAGACCGAGGACCC
>JAKFFB010000032.1:0-1708 GCA_036675425.1 Actinomycetales bacterium
TCGGCGTGTAGGTCTCGCGGTTCTGCGCCTCGTCACTGCTGTTGGCGATGCCGAGCGCGACGACGCCGGCCACGGTCGCCGCGACGGCTGCGATCGCGGGCACGGTGCGGGTGCGATGACGAGCAGCGTCGCGGGCGGCGTACCGCATCACCAGCGGCAACCGGCCCGACAGCCGCGCGATCACGCCGACCACCAGCGGCACGATGAAGATCATCCCGAAGACGGCGACGACCGCGCCGAGAGCGATTGCGAGCTCGCCGCCCCTGACGCCGAACACGGACAACGCGATGCCGACGCCGAGCAGCACCACGCCGAAGACCGGCGTGCGGGCGGACGGCGGCGGGTCGCCGCGGCGTCCGGAGAGTACGGCGACGACGTCCTGTCGTGAGGCCAGCCAGGCCGGCACCACCGCGGCGAGCAGCGCGCTGAGCAGGCCGAAGGCGGCCACGACCACGACGGCCAGCCAGTTGACCTCGACCGGGCCGAACCACGCGCTGCTGAACTGTTGGACCACGGGCAGCAGCGCCAGCCCGAGGAGCACGCCGAGGACCGCGCCGATGAGGGCCGCGGCCGCACCGAGGACGACGCCCGAGGCGAGCACCACCCGACGCGCCTGGCGCGGCGTGCCACCGGAGGCGGCCATCAGGGCCAGGGTCCGCGCCTGCCGGCGCGCGCCGACCGCAAAGGCGGGGCCGGCGAGAAGCACGACCTCGAGCAGGGCCATCGTCACGATCAGCGCTACGACGGCGATGTAGCCCTCGTAGCCGGTGTCGTAGCCCATCTCCTCGGCCTGCTCACGCACCGGCGGCGGGTCGAGGAGGACGGCACGCGAGCGGACCGTGGCGCCCTGCTTGTTCAGGGCGAGCACGTCGGACCACTCGACCGGGTCACCCCCGACCAGCCACTCGGTCTCGGCGCCGTCGCCGCTGAAGCCGGCGCCGAAGCTGCCCGGCGGGCCGATGATGCTGAGGTTGTCGCGGTAGGTCGCGTCGCGGCCGATGCCGACGACGGTCACGTCGTGGCCGAGCACGTCGAGGGTGTCGCCGATCTCGACACCGCGCTCGCCGAACGCGTCGTTGATGACGACGTCGCCCGGTCGCGCCGGCAGCTCGCCGACACGCAGGTCGAACATGCCCTCGGTCAGGGGGTTGCGCAGGTCGACCTCGGTCGGCGTGACGAGGAGCAGGCGGTTGCCCAGCGGCACCTCGGCGAAGCCGCTGGCGATGGTGCTGACCTCACGATCGCCCAGCACCTCGGCGAGGTCGGCGAGCGTCGGTCGTTCACCGGCGGTCATCGAGCCAGCACCCTCATCAGGGTCCGGCGCCTGCACGATGGCGCCACCCATCGGCGTGATCCTGGCCTCGGCCGAGCCCAGCGTGCGCGGCATGCCGTCGATGCTGTCGACGTCGGCCGTCCGCTGGACCACCGCTGCGGCGGTGATCGCGAGCACCGGCAGCGTGATCATGACGAGCACGAGGATGCTGCGGCCCTTCGCCTTCCACGCGTCGCGCCAGGCCAGCCTCAGTGCGGGGCGCCATCCCTTCACGGCGTGACCTCGAGCAGCTCTTCGGCGGTGTCGGCGCCGGACTCGTCGACGACCAGGCCGTCGCGGATGAAGACGACGCGGTCGGCCCAGGCAGCGTGCCGCGCCTCGTGCGTGACCAGCACCCCGGCCGCGCCCGCGTCACAGCGGCTGCGCAGCAGGCGC
>JAKFFB010000125.1:0-1692 GCA_036675425.1 Actinomycetales bacterium
CGTGTGGGACGACCTGGTCCTGCCGGGGCACCTGCGCCCGCGCTACCGGATCGTGGGGGAGGGCCGCACGCTCGCCGAGGGCGACGACCTCCGGGAGCTCGAACGCCGGCTGCGGGCCCACGTCCGGGCGACCGTCGTGTCCCAGGCGCCGGACCTGGAGCGCAGCGGGCTCACCTCGTGGACCATCGGGACCCTGCCCCGGGTGGTGGAGTCCACGGTCGACGGCCTGACGGTGCAGGGGTACCCCGCCGTGATCGACACGCAGGACTCGGTCGGGGTGCGCATCCTCGCCTCGGTCGAGCAGCAGCGGGCACTGCACTGGAACGGCGTCCGGCGCCTGCTGGCCCTGCAGCTCGGCAAGCCGGCCCGGGCCCTGCAGCGCAGGCTCGACGCCCGGGTGCTGCTCGGCCTCACCGCGGCGCCGCACGGGACCGTGACCGCGGCGGTCGACGACGCCCTGCACGGGGTGCTCGACGCCCTCCTGCTCGACGCCGGGGGCCCGCCGTTCGACGAGGAGGGCTACGCCGCCCTCCGTCGTCGCGTGCAGGACCGCTGGTTGGACGACCTCGTGGTCGCGGTGACGACCCTCTCCGACGTCGTGCAGCACGCCGCCCGGCTGCGCGAGCGGCTGGCCCAGCCGGCACCCGCGTCGTGGTCGGAGCCCCTGGACGACATCACCGGCCAGCTGGCCCGGCTCGTGTTCGACGGGATGGTCGTCAGCACCGGCACCGACCGCCTCGCCCACCTGCCCCGCTACCTGGCGGCGATGGAGGTGCGCATCGACAAGCTGCGGGAGGGTCCGACCAAGGACCTCGACCGCCTGCGCGCCGTCGCCCGGCTCGAGGCCGAGCACGCCGAGCTCGTCGCGGTGCACGGCCTGACCGCTGGGCTCGACGACGTGCGCTGGCAGATCGAGGAGCTGCGGGTGCAGCTCTTCGCCCAGCAGCTGGGGACGGCCCAGTCGGTGAGCGAGAAGCGGATCCGTGAGCGCCTGATGCGCGTCCGGCGCGGCTGAGCAGCCTGCGACAGGAGCGCTGCCAGTTCGGGAGATCTCCCCGAACTGGCAGCGCTCCCGTCGCATCCGACCGCGGTCCGGCTCGGCGCCGCCCTGTCCGGTCTGTCACGCTCGCGCAGATGTTGGACCTGACGGTCGCCTCGATCCCGATCTACTTCGGCACGATGGCGGCCGAGCACCGCCACCTGCGCCGGCGCGCCGCCGAGCAGGGTCCCGGTCCGGCCGACTACACGCCCCAGGACACGGCGACGTCGCTGGCCATGGGCCTCGGTTCGCTCGTCGTGCCGCTCGTGCTGCCGAGGCTGGTCCGCCACGTCGTGCCAGGCCGGGGCCGCCACGGCAAGGTCCTGGTCGGCGTGGCGGCGGCAGCGGCGATCGCCACCACCGTCGCCGACCGGCTCGCCGGACCGGACCGGAGCGACGACGACGGGCACGCCGTCCCCACACGGCGCCAGCGCCTCGCCCGCATCGCTCGCCGCACGCGGCGCGTCACCGGTCCCGTCGCCATCGGCGCCGGCACGCTCGCGGTCACGACGTCGTTCGCCGCCCGCACCGACGCCCGGGCGCAGTGGGCCGCCGGCGGCGCCGAGCGGGACCTGGGTGGCGGTCCGGTGCCGTGGGCCCTGGCCGTCGCCGGCTGGGACTTCCTCTACTACTGGAACCACCGCTTCATGCAC
>JAKFFB010000211.1:0-1690 GCA_036675425.1 Actinomycetales bacterium
GACCTCGTCACCGCCGGCGGCCGGGTGCTGGCCGTGCGTGCCATCGGCACCGACGTCGCCGACGCCCGCGCCAAGGCGTACGAAGGGGTCGCGAGCATCAGCTTCCGCGGCGCCCAGTGGCGCCGCGACATCGCCGCCGAGCCACTGGGCGCCGTCGAGGGCGCTGCCGCGCTCGACTGACGTCGCCCCGGACCGAGTGTCAACTGGACGGTTGGTTGATAGGTTCGCGGCCATGGCACCACGCGATGCGGAGGCGACCCGCCGACGCCTGCTCGAGGCGGCGGCCGCCGAGTTCGCCGAGTTCGGGATCGCGGGTGCCCGCGTCGACAGGATCGCCGCCGCGGCGCGCACCAACAAGGCGCAGATCTACCACTACTTCGGGAGCAAGGACGGCCTCTTCGGCGCCGTGCTCGCCGGACTCATGCACGACGTGGTCGAGGCCGACCCGTTCGACGCCGACGACCTCCCCGAGTCGATGGGCCGCATCTTCGACCAGTTCGAGGACGACCCCTCACTCGCGCGACTCGCGACCTGGTACCGCCTCGAGCGCTCCGACGACGACCCGCCCCACGCCGCGATCCTCGAGGCCAACGCTGCGAAGGTCGCCGCGATCCGGGCCGCGCAGCGCGACGGCCGCGTCACCGACGCCTTCGCCGCCGACGTGCTGCTGGGCCTGCTGATCAGCCTCGCGACGACCTGGGCGTCGCTGCCACCGGAGTACACCCCGACGGCCCGCAACAACACCCGACCCAAGCGCCGCGCGGCCGTGGTGGACGCGGCCCGCCGGCTCGTCGCCCCACAATGAAAGAATGGTGGCCGTGACCGTCCCCAACGTCCTGGCCACCCGCTACGCCGGCGCCGACCTCGCCGCGATCTGGTCGCCCGAGCACAAGATCGTCCTCGAGCGCCAGCTGTGGATCGCCGTGCTCAAGGCGCAGCGCGACCTCGGGATCGACGTCCCGGAGGGGGTCGTCGAGGCCTACGAGGCGGTCGTCGACAAGGTCGACCTCGACTCCATCGCCGCCCGTGAGCGGATCACCCGCCACGACGTGAAGGCGCGCATCGAGGAGTTCTCGGCCCTCGCCGGTCACGAGCACATCCACAAGGGCATGACCTCGCGGGACCTGACCGAGAACGTCGAGCAGCTGCAGGTACGCCGTTCGCTCGAGGTGGTGCGCGACCGCGCCGTCGCCGCGCTGGTGCGCCTGGGCCGGCTGGCCGCCGAGCACGAGCTCACCGTGATGGCCGGCCGCTCGCACAACGTCGCGGCGCAGGCGACCACCCTCGGCAAGCGCTTCGCGACCGTCGCCGACGAGATGCTGATCGGTGTCCAGCGCATCGAGGAGCTGCTCGCGCGCTACCCGCTGCGCGGGATCAAGGGCCCGATGGGCACCGCCCAGGACATGCTCGACCTGCTCGACGGCGACGCCGACAAGCTCGACGACCTCGAGCGGCGCGTCGCCGGGCACCTCGGCTTCGACCAGGTGCTCTCCAGCGTGGGCCAGGTCTATCCCCGCTCCCT
Organism: Actinomycetales bacterium; assembly: GCA_036675425.1. Lineage (GTDB taxonomy): Bacteria > Actinomycetota > Actinomycetes > Mycobacteriales > SCTD01 > SCTD01. The sequence goes on from JAKFFB010000211.1 coordinate 1,523, forward strand.
CGACTTCGACGTGGTCGCCGCCCTGGTGCAGCTCGTCAGCGGTCCCTCCAACCTCGCCACCACGGTCCGGCTGATGGCCGGCCACGAGCTGGTCACCGAGGGCTTCAAGGAGGGGCAGGTCGGCTCCTCGGCGATGCCGCACAAGATGAACACCCGCTCCTGCGAGCG
>JAKFFB010000031.1:0-1685 GCA_036675425.1 Actinomycetales bacterium
CCTCGGCGGCCAGCTGGACGTTGACCCGGCCACTCCAGACCAAGTCGTGGGAGTAGCGCTCCTCCCAGGCGGGGCGCTCGAAGAACCCGTCGCGACGGTCCTGCACCGCCTTCGTCGCGTCGGCGGTCAGCAGCTCGGCGTTGACCCACGCGCCGACCCGGTTGCCGTGCGCGGCGGAGGCCATCAGCGTCATCGACAGGTCGGTCGCGTTGCCGGCGGCGAACACCCCGGGCACTGCCGTCGCGCCGGTCGGCTCCACGGCCAGCACCGAGCCGAGCACGGCGCCACCCATCTCGAAGGGCTGCGGCTCGATGCCGAGGCCCGCGAGGTGGTCGGCGCGGACGTGCGGCTTCGACGCGACCACGATCGCCTGCCGCTCGAGCACCGACCCGTCGGCCAGGCGCAGTCCGACCAGCACGTCGCCGTCGGTGACGACCTCCTGCGGGGTGCCGTGCTCGAAGCGGACACCGACGGCGCCCAGCTTCTCCATCTCCTCGTCCGCGATCTCGACGCCGTCGTGCACGACCACGACCACGTCGTCGGAGAGCTGGCTGAACAGCAGGCCCTGGTGCGCGGCCATCGAGCCGCTGCCGAGCACGGCGATGGCCTGGTCGCGCACCTCCCAGCCGTGGCAGTAGGGGCAGTGCAGCACGTCGATGCCCCACCGCTCGGCCAGCCCCGGCACGTGGGGCAGCTCGTCGACCACGCCCCCCGTCGCCAGCACCCGGCGCGCGCCGAAGCGGCGGCCGGCGGCGGTCGTGACGAGGAAGTCGTCGACGGCTCCGGACAGCCCGACGACGCGGTCGGTGACCACCTCGACGCCGTACGTCGCCACCTCGGCGCGGCCGATCTCGAGCAGCTCCAGCGGGGAGATCCCCTCGCGGCCCAGGTAGTTGTGGGCGTGGGCGGCGGGCGCGTTGCGGGGCTCGCCCGCGTCGATGACCAGCACCGAGCGGCGCGACCGGCCCAGCGCCAGCGCACCGCTCAGGCCGGCGGCACCGCCGCCGATGACCACCACGTCGTACATGACAGGACTCGTGTTCTCACTCATGTCGGAGAGTCTGCGGACAGATCGCCGGATTGACAAACATCCTTGCCGTAATGGCAAACTGCGACCCATGGACGACGACCCCACCAACGACGCCGGAGTGCTGCGCAATGTCGGGCCGCGGCTGCGGCAGCTGAGGCTCGAGCGCGAGGCCACCCTCACCGACCTCGCCGAGGAGACCGGCATCTCGGTCAGCACGCTCTCGCGCCTGGAGTCGGGGCAGCGCAAGCCGACCCTCGAGCTGCTCCTGCCGCTGGCGCGCGCGCACCGGGTGGCGCTCGACGAGCTCGTCGACGCACCCGAGACCGGCGACCCGCGGATCCGCTCCAAGCCGGTCGTGCGGCACGGTCGCACCTTCATCTCGCTGACCAAGCGCCCTGGTGGGCTGCAGTCCTTCAAGATGGTGATGCCGGTCGAGAAGGATCCGCAGCCGACGTTGCAGACGCACGAGGGCTATGAGTGGTTGTACGTCCTCAGCGGCCGCATCCGGCTCGTGCTGGGCACCCGTGACCTGACGCTCGGGCCCGGCGAGGTGGTCGAGTTCGACACCCGCACCCCCCACTGGATCGGCAACCCCGGCCCGACGCCCGCCGAGGTGCTGGCCATCTTCGGGCCGCAGGGGGAGCGGATGCACGTC
>JAKFFB010000073.1:0-1683 GCA_036675425.1 Actinomycetales bacterium
GCCCACGCGCACCAGGCAGGCCCTGCACACGCCGGCCGGCGCAAGGCGGTCGTCGTGGCACAACGTCGGCACGTCGGCGCCCGCGGCGCGGGTGGCATCCAGGACGCGGGCCCCCTCCGGCACCCGGACCTGACGGCCGTCGACCCTCAGCTCCATGCGGGCACCCCCATCAGGCTGCGGACCGCAGCGGGGAGCCGGCGCCCGAACGCGCACAGGCTCGCATCGGCCATCAGGTCGAGCAGGGCGTCGTCCCGGCTCGTGAGCGCCGGGTCGGCCGCGCCGCGGCGGGTGCCCTCCCGGCACGGAGTGCACGCCCCACAGGACTCGCTGGCGCCGAAGCGCCACACATGAGCGAGCAGGTCGGCGTGCGAGACGGAGTCGTCGATCGCCACCAGACTGCCGTGCCCGAGAGAGACCCCGGCCGCCGCGAGAGCGGACTCCAGCAGCGGCAGGTCGAGCTGCGACGGCGCCAGGAAGCCGCCGAGGGGACCGCCGACCTGCAGGGCCCGAAGCTCGGCGCCGTCCTGCAGGCCACCGCCCAGCTCCTCGACGATCGCGCGCAGGGGCGTGCCCAGCTCGACCTCGTAGGCGCCCGGACGGGCGAACCGCTCGTTCAGGCAGACCAGGAGCGTGCCGGTCTCGGGGTCCTGCCCGAGCCGGGCGTAGCCGGCGCCGCCGTCGGCCAGGATGGCCGGCACCGCGGCGAGGGTCTCGACGTTGTTGACCGCCGTCGGGCGGCCGAGGAAGCCGTACCGGGTCGGGTACGGCGGCCGCACCCGGACGGTGCCGCGCAGCCCGGCCATCGACCGCAGCAGCGACGTCTCCTCACCAGCGACGTAGGAGCCATGGCCGGAGACGACCTCGATGTCGAAGTCGATGCCGCTGCCGTGGATGTTCGTGCCGACATGACCAGCCGATCGTGCTTCTCCGACTGCACGCTCGAGGGACGCCCGGGCGCGCGGGTACTCCGACCGTACGTAGACGAACCCGGCGGTGGCGCCGCATGCCAGACCGGCCAGTGCGAGTCCCTCGAGCACTCGGCCCGGATCGCGCTCCATCAGGAGCCGGTCGGCGAACGAGCCGGGATCGCCCTCGTCGCCGTTCGCCACCACGAACCGAGGACCGGGGTCGTCGACCTCGCGGACCGCGGCCCACTTCCGTGCAGCCGGGAACCCGGCTCCACCTCGACCTCGGAGCCCTGCCGTCGCGACCTCGCGGAGCACCCGCTCGCCTCCGCCGGGCGAGGTGACGAGCGAGGACCACGTCTGCCACGAGGGCTCACCACCCACGATCCCGCGGAGCACGACCGGAGCCGTCACCGCGACCACCGGCACATCCGGGTCGACCGGCTCGGCGCGCCCGGAGAGCTGGTCGGCCAGGTCCCGCCCTGCCCTGGGCTCGTCACCATCGAGGGCGGCGGGGCCGGCGTAGCAGTAGCCGATGCAGCGCACCGCCTGCAGCGAGGTCGACCCGTCCGCCGTGCACTGCCCGACCTCGACGCCGACCGCCGTCTCCACCGCGCCGACGGACCCACCCCCGGAGCCGGCGAAGCACCCCGTGCCAGAGCACACCCGCACGTGTCGCGCACCCCGAGGGGCCCGGTGGTCGGCGAAGTACGTCGCCGCGCCGAACCGGGCGGCTTCGGGGAGGTCCCCGCCGCGAAGCAGGAGCTCCTCGACCGGA
>JAKFFB010000183.1:0-1681 GCA_036675425.1 Actinomycetales bacterium
CCCGGTGGAGTACGAAGGCACCTACCCGCTGCCCGAGGCCCAGCTGGACCGGTTCCTGCTGCGCGTCGCCTTCGGCTACCCGACGGCCGACGAGGAGTACGACGTGGTCGCGCGTCGCCTCGAACGCCAGCGCGAGGAGGTGTCGGTCGAGGCCGTCACCGACGCAGCCGGGCTGGCCGCGGTGCAGGCGGCCGTCGAGCGCGTCCAGGTCGATCGGAGCGTCGGGCGCTACTGCGTCGCGCTTGCCGAGGCCACCCGCGCCCACTCCGACGTGCTCATCGGCGCCTCCCCGCGCGGCAGCCTCGGCCTCGTCCTGGCCGCGCGCGGCTGGGCGCTGATCCGCGGCCGCGACTACGTCATCCCCGAGGACGTCAAGGCGGTCGCCACGTCGGTGCTGGCACACCGCATCACCGTCAAGCCCGAGCTCTGGATGACGCAGGCCTCGGGGTCGCGGGTCGTCGCTGCGGTGCTGTCCGACGTCCCGGCCCCCGGAGCGCTGGAGCGCCGGTGACCGGCTGGCAACCCACTCCCGCGCTGAGCCGGGCGGCCCTGGTCGCGGCGGCCGCCCTGGTCGGCGCCGCCCTGGCCGGTTCGCCGGTGCTGGTGATCCTGGCCGCACCGTTCCTGGTCCCGGCGATCCTCGGGCTGATCGGGCGCCCGTCCTCGCAGCCCCGGCTCGGCGTCGAGCTGGGAGTGAGCAGGCTGCACGAAGGGCAGGGCACCACCTCCACCCTGTGCATCACCGACGGCGGCGAGGTCGAGCAGGTCACCCGGGTGCTGACCCGGGTGCCGTTCGTCGCGACCAGGCCGGCCTGGGGAGCGGTCAGTGAGCTGGCCGGCGAGGAGCCCTGCGTCGTCGAGCTCGGACCGCGCCGCTGGGGGCGGCCGACGGTGGGCGACGAGCAGGTCGCCGTCACCAGCTCCTGGTGCGGCTACCGCTACGGCCCGGTGCGGCTGACGCCACAGCAGCTGACGGTGTGGCCCCAGGCTGCGCCGTACGACTCGACGGCGGAGGCGCCGCAGCCGGACGGCCTCGTCGGGGCACACCGCTCGCGGCGGGTCGGGAGCGGGACGGAGTTCGCCGGCATCCGGCCGTTCGCACCCGGTGACCGGCTGCGCCGCATCAGCTGGCCGGTGTCGCTGCGGACGCGCGAGCTGCAGGTCGTCACGACGCGGGCCGAGCAGGACACCTCGGTGCTGATCGTCGTCGACGCCCTGCGCGACATCGGGATCTCGGGCGGCATCGACGGGCGGGCGAGCAGCCTCGACCTGACCGTGCGCGCCGCCTCCGCACTGGCCGACCACCACGTCCGGCGCGGCGACCGGGTCGGCATGCGGGTGGTCGGTCCGGGTGACACGCGCGTGCCGTTCGGCAGTGGACCGCGGCACCTGCACCGCATCACCGGCACCCTCACCCGCATCGTGGCGGAGACCTCGCCGATCTCGGACCAGACGCTCGAGCTCGGCGTCACCGGCGGCAGTGTCGTCTACGTGCTGTCCACCATGCTGCACGCACCGATCGTCAACGCGAGCGCGCTGCTGTCCGCGCGCGGAGTCTCGGTGGTGGTCATCGACACGCTGGGCGAGCGGTCCCTGGACGAGCTCGGCGGGCCGACGTCGCCGGCCGGACTCGCGTGGCGGATGCGGATGATCGAGCGCACCAACCTGCTGCAGCGGCTCG
>JAKFFB010000127.1:0-1681 GCA_036675425.1 Actinomycetales bacterium
GGCGGCTGCTCGGTCTCCTCGCCGGGCGGTTGGTACTGCTCCCACATGGCGTCATCATCGCCGATCGCGAGGTCGGCAAACGTCCGGGAGGTCAGTCCCGCAGCAGCGCCGCGATCTCGTCGTACCCGCGACGCTCGGCGTGCTGCAACGCGCTGACCCCGTCGGCATCGGCGATGGTCCGGTCGGCACCGGCCGCGAGCAGGGTGCGGACGACGTCCTGGTGGTCACGACCTCCGTCGCCGAGGATCACCGCCTCCAGCAGGGCGGTCCAGCCCAGGTCGTTGACGTGGTCGAGGTCGACGCCGGTCTGGACGACGCGGCGCACGTAGGCGGCGTGGCCGCGCTCGCTGGCCGGGATCACGGACAGGCCGCCGAACCGGTTGCGGATCGTCAGGTCCGGCCGTGCCGGGAGCAGCGCCTCGAGCATGGCGACGCTGCCGGTCACACCGGTGACCAGCCAGGGGGTGTCGTGCCGGTCGTCGAGGGCATTCGGGTCGGCACCCATCGCCACGAGCAGTTCGGCGACGGCGACCCGGTCGTGGGTGCTGGCGAGCAGGAGTGCGGTGCGCTCGTGTCCGTCGCGGGCCTCGATGTCGGCTCCGGCACGCAGCGCCACGGCGACCGCATCGGCATCGCCGCGCTCGGCAGCACGGAGCAGGGCCGCGTCCGCGTCGGCCGGGGGCTGGGCAGTGGTCACGGTGGTCAGGATTCTCTCCAGTCGGTCGAACCCGCGCTCGCGGGCCATCTGCAGCGGGGTCAGCCCCGCGGTGCTCGAACGGTCCTCGAGCTGCACACCGCCGGCGGCCAGCACCCGCACGGTGGTCGCGTACGACGCCGTGTCCTTGCCGAGCCACACGGCCTCGTGGATCGCCTGGTAGCCGATCCGGTTCACGTGGTCGCGGGCAATACCCGCCCGGAGCAGCTCCCCCACGACCAGCCCGTGACCGCGCTCGGCGGCGCGGATCAGGCCGGTACCGTTCCAGGTGTCCTTGTCGTTCACCCTGGCGCCGTTGCGGAGGGTGAGCCGGAGCAGCTCGAGGTGGCCCTCGCTCGTCGCGACGAGGTACGCCGACTGCTCGGTGCTGTCCTTGGCGTTGACGTCGGCGCCCTGGCGGACCAGCCGGCGGGCGGCCGGCACGTCATTCGCCCAGGCTGCGTCGCGGAGCTGCTGGTCGAGGGCGGCCTGCTGCTCAGGGTCTCGAGACGGTCGCGGGGCGACCTCCTCGACCTCCGAGGTCCTCGCGCCCTCCTCGACCTCCGAGGTCCTCGCGCCCTCCTCGACCTCCGGGGTCCTCGCGCCCTCCCCGGCATCCGGCGTGCCGCCACTCCCGCACGCGCCCAGGACGAGCGCGAGCGGGAGGGCGGCCAGGACGGAGCGCTTCATCGCGTCGGGTCCGTGATGACCTCGTACGGTCCGGAGGCAACGGCCTCGTCGAACTTGCTGTCGACGTACAGGACCCGACCGCGCAGCGTCTTCGCGGTGGTCAGCACGCGGTCGGCCGAGGAGGCCTCCTGGCCGAGGGTGACCAGGCGGGTGCCGTCGGCCGAGACCCGCAGGGTCGCGATCATCCTGCTGAAGTTGCGGACCACGGTGAGCCGGCTGCCCTGGCGGACCAGGCCGTCGGCGTTGACCAGGTCGGTGTCGGTCTCGATCGCGGTGGCCTCGCCGGTGCGGGCGTCG
>JAKFFB010000038.1:0-1678 GCA_036675425.1 Actinomycetales bacterium
GCACTTCTCGCCCAGGCCGCACAGCCGGTAGAGGATGCCGTCGCCGTCCTTGAGCTCGATGTCGCCGCCCTGCTCGGCGGACTCCCGCAGCGCCACGGTCAGGGGGAGGCCCGCGACCTCCAGCGGCCCGCCGGTCACGGCGACCAGCTGCTGGCCGCCGCTGCCGCGGTACTGCCGGCCGACGCGGTCGGCGATCTCCATGACACGCGCCTTCGCGTCGCCGTCGGGTCGCCACTGCGACCAGGCCGGGCCGGAGGGACCGGCCGCGCCGCGATCGTCGGAGAAGGCGATCAGCGCGGCGACGACGAGCCCGGCGGCGCCGAGCGCCAGGAGGGCACCGAGCACGAAGTGCAAGCGCGCCTGGGCGCGGGCCGGGATCGAGGCGGGCGCGACGGGCGCGACGGCGTCGGCGGGCCGCCGGACCGGGAGCATCTCGCCGTCCTGCGCCTCGCGCACGTCGAACGTGTCCGTCGGCGGGGCGTCGTCGTAGGAGGCGGCCCGGGGCGCCCCCATCGTCGCCCACGGCTCCTCGACCGCGTCGCCGTCGACAACGCCCTCCGTCGCCCGGTCCGGGGCCGACGATGACAAGGTCGGCGCCGTCGAAGGCCCCGGTCGCGTAGTCCTCGTGCCGCACCACCGTCGAGGTCATGCCGAAGACGCCGAGCACGTGGCGCAGCATGTTCACGAAGTCGTCCTCGCCGTGCAGGATGACCGCGCTCTTGCCCTTGAGCGTCGGGTCCGGCGGAGCGCCCTCCTGGTCGGTCAGCCAGAACCTGCTCAGTCGCTGGTTGCGGGTGCCGAGCGCGAGCAGCACGTCCTCGTCGCGCGCCAGTGCCGCGACCGCGTCGCTGTCGACGGTCGCGACCGGGACCAGCCCGAAGGCGCTGAGGATGCCGCCCGCCTTCGCGTGCGTCTCTGCCACTTCGTACGCCGCACTGCTGTCGCGAACGAGCGTGGCGCCGGCCGACACTTTGAGGTTCCCCTCGGGGGACACGTCCGCGGTGCGGATCAGGATCGGGCTGTCCATCGTGTGGTTGCCCTGCTTGTCGCGGCCGAAGAGGGCCAGCGCCGCGCTGTAGTAGCCGCGGCCCTCGCTCTCGTAGGTGCTGATCAGCCGGCACGCGTTCTCGACCGGGGCGCCGGTGACGGTGGCGGCGTACATCGTGTCGCGCAGGATCTCCCGCGGATCGCGGTCGCTGCGACCGGCGAGGAGGTACTCGGTGTGCACGAGGTGCGTCATCGGCTTGAGGAACGGCCCCAGCACCTGCCCGCCCTCCTGGCAGACGTCGCACATCATCTTGAGCTCTTCGTCGACGACCATGAAGAGCTCGAAGATCTCCTTCTCGTCGGCGAGGAACCCGAGGAGTCGCTCCTTCATCTCCGCCTGCTGGCGGTCGATCACCAGAGCACGCTCGGCCGCCGATCCGGTCGGGACCGGGGGCTGGCCGACGCGGAACGTGCCCGAGATCGGGTTCATCCGCACGTCCCCGCCCTTCACCGACACGTGCCTCTCGGGACTCGCGCCGATCAGGAACCGGTCGCCGGTGAAGAAGATGAAGGTCCAGTAGGCGCCGCGCTCGCGGACGAGCAGCCGGCGGAAGACGGTGAGCGCGCGCTCGACGTCCCAGTCGGCGACGACGGCACGGTAGTGGCGGCCGATGACGAGGTTGGCGCCCTC
>JAKFFB010000318.1:0-1666 GCA_036675425.1 Actinomycetales bacterium
CGCGGTGCTCCACGGCCGTGACGTGCTCTACGTCATCGAGGAGCGCGCGCCCGGCCGGCCGCCGCTGGTCACCGACGTCGGCGTACGCCTCCCCGCCCACCTGACCGCGTCGGGACGCACCATCCTCGCCGCGCTCCCGGCCAGCCAGGTGCGGGCGCTCTACCCCGACCGTGACGCGTTCGTCGACCGCCACGGCAAGGGGCCTGCCTCACTGAGCGCGCTGCGCGCCCTGCTGTCCGAGACCCGCCAGCGTGGGCACGCCACCGAGGACGGCGAGGTGACTCCGGGCCTGCAGAGCGTCGCCGCGGCGGTGCTCGACCACAACGCGCACCCGGTGGCCGGGGTCGCGGTGACGTTCCCCAGCGACGCCGTCACCGACGTCGCCTCGATCGCCGCAGCGGTCACGGCGACCGCCGAGCGGTTGACCCGGCGGGTCAGCGGTTGGGCAGCAGCTTCGCGTTGACGACGATGCGCGTGCGGTAGACGCCCGTGAGGTTGTTGCGGTCGCCGCACGTGATCAGCACGAGGCGCGCCTTGCCGCGGTCGGAGAAGAGCTGGGAGACCTCCTGGCGCGACATCCCGGTCACCCTCCGCACCCGCGTCACCTGGAAGCGGTTCTTGCCGACGACGACGAGGTTGCCGGGGCGCAGGTTGCCGAGGTTGTCGAAGACGCCCGGCCCCTTCGACCACGTGTGGCCGGCCAGCACGGCGCTGCCCTCCTGTCCGGGGAGCACGCCGGAGCGCCAGCGGTAGACGTCGCGGACGCTGCGCCCGATCGCGAGGTGGCCGGTCCGGGTCACGCCGACCGCGATGATGCCGGCGTTGACGCCGATCGCCGGGATCGACAGGCGGCCGAGTGCGGAGGTGGCCGTGCGCGCGTCGGCCTCTGCGGGACGCGCATGGGCGGGCGCCGCCACCGCCACGGCAGCCATCACCAGCAGAACCACCAGCCACCTGCGCATGCCCCACCCCTCGTCCGGCCGAGCCCCCTCGTTCGCTTCCGAGGCTACGCCCGGCACCGGGATCCGTCAGCGTTCTTCGGTCAACCCACAGGAAGCCTGCAAGGACCCCTGCCGGGCGCTCGGCACGTAGCCCACCGCGGGTCAGCGTCGTTGAGGCGTCAGACGACAAGGAGCAGCCGTGACCCCGACCCGCCCCGTGCAGCGCGTCCTCATCTCCCTGCTGGCGGCCGGTGGGCTGGTGACCGGCGGGCTCCTCTCCGCCTCCCCCGGCGGACCGGCGTCGCCGAACCTCACCACGACGTACGACGCCCGGGTGGCGCAGCGCGCCGAGGTCGCGGCCGAGAGCAGGCCGCACACCCACGCCGGCACGCCGGGCGTCGAGACGGTCGCCGACAGCGCCCTCGACGACGGGCACGCGCACGTGCACGACGACCCGACCACCAAGAACGCGATCAGCCGCAGCGGCGAGGCCGCGACCGCACCGGACGTCACGACGCCCGCGCAGCGAGCGGCGAGCCGGGCCCGCGTCGCGGCCCAGCGCGCGCAGAGGGAGCCGCGGCTGGTCGGGGTGCCATTGCGCGGCAAGCGCCGCCTCGTCCCGGAGGACGTCCATGCGATGGCGGGCGGCTGCTACCGGCTCGGCGGCCGGCCGGTCACCTTCCAGGCCACCGGCCTGGGCAGCTACCTGCTCTTCGGCGCCGACC
>JAKFFB010000165.1:0-1658 GCA_036675425.1 Actinomycetales bacterium
CTGCACCGCGTCGATGTGCTCGCTGGCGGCGGCCTCGACCCGCGGCACCTCGGACGTCTTCGTCGGCGACACCATCGGCCGCACCCAGCTCGACCTGCTCGTCCGCGAGCAGGCGGCGTTCCGGGCGAGCCCGCACTCGGGCAGCGTGATCGACGTGGCCTACGACGACCTCGTCGCCGACCCCCTCTCGACCCTGCAAGGCGTGTACGGCGCAGCGGGGCTCGACTGGAGCGACGCGGCCGAGGCTTCGGCGTCGGCGGAGCTGGCGCGGTCACGCAGCGGCGTACGCGCTCCGAGCCACGCCTATGACCTGGCGGACTACGGCCTCACCGACGCCCAGGTGCGGGACGCCCTCAGCGAGTGACCCGGACGACCGCGCCGTCACTCGGCACGCTGGTGATGTTGCGGACCTTCGGCTGGTCCTCGCCCATCGCCTCGACGGCGTAGCTCGAGAGCACTTCGCGGAGCACGACGACACCCTCCATCAGCGAGAAGCCCGCCCCGATGCACCGGCGCACGCCGCCACCGAACGGGATCCAGGTGTTGGTGGCCGGCTGCCCCTCGATGAAGCGTTCGGGCCGGAACTCGGCAGGACGATCGAAGTTGTCCGCGCGCGAGTGGGCGATGATGATCGACGGTCCGACCGTGGTGCCTGCGGGCAGGTCGTAGCCGCCGACGGTCGCCGGCTCCATCAGGGTCCGCACAACCATCGGGATCACCGGGTGCAGTCGCATCGACTCCTTGAGCACCGCCTCGAGCCACGCGTCGTCACCGTCGGTCGCGGCGGCCCTCGACCGCGCGAGGAGCGACGGCGAGCGGCCGAGCTCGTGGAGCGCCCACGCCAGCGCCGTGGCGGTCGTCTCGTGGCCCGCCAGCAGCAGGGTGACGAGCTGGTCGCGCAGCTCCTCGTCCGTGAGCCGGTCATCGCCAGCGGTGGAGTCGCCCTCCGTGCCGACGCGGATCAGCCGCGACAGCACGTCGGTCCGCGTGGCGAGGTCGGACGCCGCGCGCCGTTCGCGGATCTCGGCGTAGATCAGCGCGTCGAGCTCGAAGGAGTTGTCCCGGGCCCGCTTCCACGGGCCGATCTTCTGCAGCCGCGGCATGCCGTGGCCGAACAGGATCGCCGGGCTGATGTCGACGACCTTGTTGACCCGCGGCCGCATCTCGGCGAGCCGCAACTCGTCGGTGACACCGAAGACGACGCGCAGGATCACCTCGAGGGTCAGCCGGTTCATCCGCTGGAGAGCGGAGAACGACTCCCCCGGCAGCCACGAGTCCACCTCCGCCGTGGCGACGTCGGTCACGAGTGCGGCGTACTCACGCAAGGCATGGCCGTTGAAGGCCGGCATCAGCAGCTTGCGGGCGCGCTTGTGCTCGCTGGAGTCCTGGAGCAGCAGCGAGTGCTCGCCCATCATCGGGCCGAGGATGGCGTTGCCCTTGCCGGCGTGGAAGACCTCGGGGTCGCCCGCGAAGATCTCGCGCGCGTGCTCCGGCCTCGTGAACAGCACCAGCGGCCGCCCCTGCGGCAGCAGCCGGACGGTGAACGCGTCGCCGTAGCGACGGTGCGCCCACGGCACGAACCGGTGCCGGAAGCGCAGCAGCCCGATGCTCTGGATGATGGCCGGCCAGCCCGGGCCGGGCGGCAGCCCGTCCAGCAC
>JAKFFB010000294.1:0-1631 GCA_036675425.1 Actinomycetales bacterium
TCACCGACCCCGCTGCCCAGCTGGTCATGCCGACCGCCGCCGAGGACGTCGCCCTGTCCCTGCGCCGCCACCACCGCGACAAGCGGCTCCGCCGGGCCGCCGCGGAGACGCTGCTGGCGTCCTACGGACTCGAGGGGCTCGGCGACCGCAGCGTCCACACGCTCTCGGGCGGCCAGCGCCAGCTGCTCGCCCTCGCCGGCGTCCTCGCGATCGAGCCCGACGTGGTCGTCGCCGACGAGCCGACGACCTTGCTCGACCTCGCCAACGCCCGCCGGATCGGCGATCTGCTCCTGTCGCTCCCCCAGCAGCTCGTGCTGGTCACCCACGACCTCGACCTGGCCGCTCGCTGCGAGCGCGGCATCGTGATGGCGGACGGTCGCGTCGCGTACGACGGCCCCGCGGCTGCCGCGGTCGACCACTACCGGGTGACGGCATGAACACCCGCATGAGCGCGAGCCTGCTGGGCCTCCACCAGCCAGGCAGCACGTGGCTGCACCGACTGCCCGCCGGCGCCAAGCTGGTGGGCCTCCTGCTCGCCAGCATCGTCGTCGTCACCCTGCACGGCCCGCGCACCGTGGTGGCCGAGCTCGTCGTGACCCTGGCCGTGGTCGCCTCCTCCCGGATGGGGTGGCGATCCCTGGCCAGGTCGCTGCGCGGGTTGCTGCTCGTGGCCGCGATGCTGGCGGCATACCTGCTGTGGCAGCAGGGGTGGGAACGTGTCGTCGAGTCGGTCGGCGACCTCGTCACGCTCGTGCTGCTCGCCACGGTCCTGACGGTCACCACGCCCATCGACGAGGTGCTCGACACGATCACGCGCGGTCTGCGGCCGGTGCGGCGCCTGGGCATCGACGCCGAAGGCGTAGCGCTCGCCTTCTCACTCCTGCTGCGCGGCATACCCACCACCCTCCAGCTCGCCGACGAGACCCGCGACGCCGCGCTCGCGCGTGGTCTCGAACGCGATCCCCGAGCCCGGCTGACGCCCCTCGTCATCCGGGTCGTCGCCCACGCCCGTGCGACCGGCGACGCCCTGCACGCCCGCGGCATCCACGACTGAGATCCCCAACCCTCCAGGAGCAGCCATGACGACGACCTTCGACCAGCTCGCCGAGCGCATCCTCGCCGGCGGCGCCGCCACCCCCGACGACGCGCTGGCCGTGCTGCGAGCGCACGACGAGGAGCTGCTCGACGTCGTAGCGGCGGCCGGACGGCTGCGCCGCGCCCACTTCGGCAACACGGTCAAGGTCAACTACCTCGTCAACCTCAAGTCCGGCCTGTGCCAGGAGAACTGCAACTACTGCTCGCAGGCGCTCGGCTCGACGGCCCCGATCCTGAAGTACTCGTGGCTCAAGACCGACGAGGCGGCCGAGCAGGCCGCCGCCGGCCTCCGCGGCGGCGCCACCCGGGTCTGCATGGTCGCCAGCGGCCGCGGCCCCAGCGACCGGGACATCGACAAGGTGACCGAGATGGTCGGCGCCATCAAGGGCGAGAACCCCGACGTCGAGGTCTGCGCCTGTCTCGGCCTGCTCAAGGAAGGCCAGGCCGAGCGGCTCAAGGACGCCGGCGTGGATGCCTACAACCACAACATCAACACCGCCGAGTCACACCACGACCAGATCGTGCAGACCCACACC
>JAKFFB010000284.1:0-1624 GCA_036675425.1 Actinomycetales bacterium
AGAGCTGTCGCAGGCGACCTACGCACAGGCCGAGGAGGACATCCGCGCGGCCACGACCGGCAAGCAGGGACTGCTGACCCGCTCGGTCGAGCTCGACGCCGACGCCCTCGTCGTCCGCGCCACCGTCCTGACCTACCGCTGGATCGACGAGCTGCAGGCGGCTGCCTTCAAGACGCTCGGCTCGATCGCGGGGCGCGCCATCGGCTACCTCGCCCCCGAGGTCGCGCTCGGCGGCGCCATCGTCTCGGCCGGCCTGATCGAGACCGACTCGCTCGACCGCGGCGGCGTCGCGGCCTACCTCAACGAGCTGGCCGAGAGCCACCCCGAGCTGATGGACCACCTCACCGACGGTGGTGGGCTGCTCGAGGGCCTGCAGATGCGGTCCCTGCTGACCGCCGGCGTGATGTCCACGGACAGCGGCGCCGCGGCGGCGCGCGGCGGGCTGCGCGCCCTCGGCGTCGACCCGTTCCCCGCCGACTCGGCCTCCGCCCTGCGTGACGCCGCGGCCGGCTTCGCCGACCTCCCGGCCACGGGGTCGACTCCGGCGTCTGCCGCGGAGGGCATCATCCCGTCCTCGATCGAGGACCTCATGCTCAAGCTGACCAACGCCGACCGCCGGATCAGCGTCCAGCGCATCGGCGCCGGCCGCTTCATCGCCTACCTCCCCGGCAACAAGGCCCACGAGGGCGGACGCCTGCGACTCGTCGGCGCCGACAATGCGACGTACGTCCGACAGGTCGTGCGGGCCATCGAGCAGGCCGTCGAGGGCGAGCACGACGCTCGCGTCATGCTGGTCGGTTCGTCGTACGGCGGAGCCGCGGCCGCCGAGATCGCGTCGGCCGCCTCCTCACGAGCCTTCGTGGTGGACCAGGTCGTCACCGCCGGCGCCCCGTCGGCCCACGTGCCCTCGATCCCGGAGAAGACGCGCGTGCTCTCGCTGGAGGACCGGGCCGACCCGGTCGCCCTCCTCGGCTCGCTGATCAACGCCGACGTCGCCAACCGCGTCACCGTGGTCTACGACGGCGCGACTGCGGGCGAGCAGCCACACGTCGCGGGCGGCCGCGCGGCCGACGAGGCCCAGCACCCGGGACTCAAGGCGGAGATCAAGCGCATCCAGGAGCTCGGCTACCTCGCTGGCTGAGTCCCCATCGAGATCGCGGAGACGAACTCCTCGAGCTGGGTCAGGTTGCGGCACTCCACCATCGGCACGATCTCGCCGTAGGCCGGCGCTGCGCTGTCGCCGGTGCCCCAGTGGCGGGGGTGCTCGGGGTTGAGCCACCACGCGTGGCGGACCTGGCCCTCAAGGTCGCGCAGCACGGGCAGGGCGAGGTCGCTGTAGTTGGAGCGCGCGTCGCCGAGGATGAGCAGGGACGTCTTCGGGCCCAGTGCGTCGGCGTGCTCCTCGGCGAACTTCGTGAACGCACGGCCATAGTTCGTGCGCCCCCACAGGGCTGCGTGGGCGGTGCTCGCAGCGAGGTTCTCCATCACCTCGACGACGTCGCCGCCGGGCGTGAAGTGGTGGGTCACCTCGTGCACGGTGTCGACGAAGGTGAAGGCCCGCACCTTGTGGAACTGCTCGCGCAGCGCGAAGACGAGCAGCAGCGTGAACTGCGCGAAGTTGGCG
>JAKFFB010000029.1:0-1621 GCA_036675425.1 Actinomycetales bacterium
GCGTAGCGGGTCGCCAGAACATTCGGGACGGTCATGAGGATTCCTTCAGTGAAGCGCCCTCGACGACACCGAGCGGCTCGGCCGCGATGTCGCGGCGCCACTGGGCGCCGGGGAACGAGATGGTGGCGATGCCTTCGTAGGCCTTCGCGCGGGCGTCGGCGATGTCGGTGCCGATGGCGCGTACGGCGAGCACCCGGCCGCCGGCGGACACGAGATGCCCGTCGGAGCGGGCCGTGCCGGCGTGGATCACGTCCACGTCGGTCTCCTCGCCGAGGGTCTCGGTGCCGACGATGACGTCGCCCTTCGACGACGACTCCGGGTAGCCCGCGCTCGCCATCACGACGGTCACGGACGCCCCGTCGGCGAAGGTCGGAGCAGGCACCGAGCCGAGGTCGCCGTCGGCGGCGGCCTTGAGCAGGTCACCGAGCGGCGAGGTCATCAGCGCGAGCACGGGCTGGGTGTCGGGGTCACCGAAGCGGCAGTTGAACTCGATCACCCGCGGCCCGGTCGCGGTCAGCGCGAGCCCGACGTAGAGCGTCCCGACGAACGGGGCGCCGCGGCGGCTCATCTCGTCGAGCGTCGGCTGAACGACGGTCGCGAGGACCTCGTCGGCCAGCCCGGCCGGGGCCCACGGGAGCGGCGAGTAGGCGCCCATGCCGCCGGTGTTGGCGCCGAGCCCGCCGTCGAAGATCCGCTTGAAGTCCTGTGCGAGCGGCAGCGCAGTCGCCGTACGACCGTCGCAGACCGCGAAGAGCGAGACCTCGGGGCCGTCGAGGAACTCCTCGATGACGACCCGTCCGCAGGCGGCCGCATGGGCCAGCGCCTCGTCGCGGTCGGTGGTGACGACGACGCCCTTGCCGGCGGCGAGCGCGTCATCCTTCACGACGTACGGCGCACCGAACTCATCCAGCGCAGCGGCTGCCTCGGAGGGGGTGGCGCACACGCGCGACCCGGCCGTCGGCACGCCGGCGGCGGCCATCACGTCCTTGCTGAACGCCTTCGAACCCTCGAGCTGCGCGGCGGCGGCCGACGGGCCGTAGACCGCGATGCCGGCGGCTCGGACCGGGTCGGCCACGCCGGCCACGAGCGGGGCCTCCGGGCCGACGATCACCAGGTCGATGCCGAGCTCGACGGCGAGGGCGGTGACGGCCGCACCGTCCATCGGGTCGACGTCGTGCAGGGTCGCGACCGCGCCGATGCCGGGGTTGCCCGGGGCCGCGTGGACCTCACTGACTCCGGGATCGAGGGAGAGGGCCAGCGCGAGCGCGTGCTCGCGGCCGCCGGTGCCGATCACGAGAGTCTTCACAGGCGCTGATCCTATCGGCGCACGGGAGCGCCCCTACTTCAGCCGGCGGGTGATGGACTCCGAGTAGGCGCCCGCGCGGTAGCGCAGGATCGGGTCGTCGGAGAGCTCGATGCCGGGGACGGTGCGCGTGGGGTCGAAGACCACGATGTTGCCGTCGCGCTCGGGGTCCTCGGTCGGTCCGGTGACCTCGATGATGCCGCCGCTGAACTCGCGCTCCCCGTCCCAGACGCGCATCGGGTCGTGCGGGTCGTCATCGGCCGCCGCGACGGTGACGCGCAGGTCGAAGCGCGCCGGGTGCTCCGCGAGCCGGGCCCT
>JAKFFB010000334.1:0-1616 GCA_036675425.1 Actinomycetales bacterium
GTGCGCGGCTTCTTCCAGTGGTCGTTCATGGACAACTTCGAGTGGGCCTTCGGCTACGCGAAGCGCTTCGGGCTCGTCCACGTCGACTACGAGACGCAAGCCCGGACTCCGAAGTCGAGCGCGCGGTGGTACGCCGACGTCTCGAGGCAGGGAGGTCTGCCCGCGACCGGCCCAGCCGAGTGGCTACCGTGACCCGCGTGAACGGGACGAGGAAGGGCTCCACGCCGGGGACGCCCACCCTCGACGAGGTCGCCCGGGTCGCCGGGGTGTCCCGCGCCACCGCGTCCCGCGCCATCAACGGCGGCCAGCGCGTCAGCGCACGCGCGCAGTCCGCGGTGGACGCCGCCGTGCGCTCGCTCGGCTACGTCCCCAACCCCGCCGCGCGCAGCCTCGTCACGCGACGTACCGACTCGATCGCCGTGGTCGTGCCCGAGCCCGACGACCGGGTCTTCTCCGACCCGTTCTTCGCCGGCACCCTGCGCGGCGTGACCCGCGTGCTCGGCGAGCGCGACATCCAGCTCGTGCTGCTGCTCGCCCGTCCCGGGGCGTCGACGGCACGCACCCTGCGCTACCTCACCAACCGACACGTCGACGGCGCACTCGTGGTCTCCCACCACCGTGACGACGGGCTGGCCGAGCACATGGCGCGGCTCGACCTGCCCTGCGTGTTCGGTGGCCGGCCCTGGGCCGCGGGCGACCAGGTGGCGTACGTCGACGTCGACAACACCGCAGGCGAGCGGCTGGCCACCGAGGTGCTGGTCGAGCGCGGCTGCCGGCGGATCGGCACCATCGCCGGACCGGCCGACATGACCGCCTCGGAGGACCGCCTCGCCGGCTGGCGGGCGGCGATGGCCGCGGCCGGCCAGGCCGATGACGCGGTCGAACGCGGCGACTTCACCGAGAGCGGTGGCCAGCGGGCCGCCGAGGCGCTGCTGTCCGCGCACCCCGACCTCGACGGCCTGGTGGTCGCCTCCGACCTGATGGCCTCCGGCGCGCTCAAGGTGCTGTCCGCCCTCGGCCGGCGGGTGCCCGACGACGTGGCCGTGGTGGGCTACGACGACCTCGGCGTCGCCGAGCGCACCACCCCGCCGCTGACCACCGTGCGGCAGCCCGTCGAGGAGATGGCCGAGCGCGCCACCCGGCTGCTGCTCGAGCAGGTCGACGGGCACGGCAGCGGCCCGATGCGCGTGATCATCCCGCCGATGCTGGTGCGGCGCGACAGCGCCTGAAGCGGACGTCACATCCCACCGATTCGCAGGTTCGACCACACGACCACTACGGTTGCGGAGAAGTCGCCTCGGCCAGTCTTGCCCCGAGTCGCAGCGGGATCCTCCGCTTACCTCGAAACCCCTTCGAGGCCACGCCGCGCTCAGCGCGAAGTGTTGGCGAGACGCCAACGAAAAGGTTCTTCCATGTCTTTCGCCGACTTCGGCGTGCCCAGCATGCTCATCGACATCCTCGAGAAGCAGGGCATCACCACCCCCACTCCCATCCAGGCCGCGACGCTCCCTGACAGCCTCGCCGGCCGCGACGTCCTCGGGCGGGGCCGCACCGGCTCCGGCAAGACGTACGCCTTCCTGCTGCCGCTGGTCGCTCGTCTCGACGCCGCCAAGCTG
>JAKFFB010000105.1:0-42185 GCA_036675425.1 Actinomycetales bacterium
CTCGGACGCCCGGGTCATCGCCCGGCGCAGCTGCTCCGGTCCGGCCTCGGCCGCCTCGGCCAGGACGTCCGCGACCCCTCGCAGCAGCTGGGAGAGGATGACGCCGGAGTTGCCCCGCGCCCCCATCAGCGCCCCGCGCGCCATCGCCTCGACGGTCGCGCTCATGTCGGGCGCGGCCTCGCGCACGGCCGCCTCGACCGACTCCATCGTCAGCAGCAGGTTGGTGCCGGTGTCCCCGTCGGGGACGGGGTAGACGTTGAGGTCGTCGATCTCGGTGCGGGCAGCGGTCAGGCCCTCGAGGGCCGCTGCGCACCACCGGCGCACCGCAGCGGCGTCGAGGACCTGCAGCACGCGCGCACCTCTCTGTCTGGAGCGAAGGCGCAGGCTATCCGCCCTGCTACTGTGGTCGACGTCCGGCGCGAGACCGGACCGTGCGCGACCGTTCCGAACGACCCCGACATCCTGGAGTGACCGTGGCTGCGACCTGCGACGTGTGTGGCAAGGGCCCCGGCTTCGGCATGTCCGTCAGCCACTCCCACCGGCGCACCCGCCGCCGCTGGAACCCGAACATCCAGACGGTGCGCGCGCTGACCGGCCGCTCCGGCAAGACCCCGAAGAAGCTCGGCGTCTGCACCTCCTGCCTCAAGGCCGGCAAGGTCGTCCGCGCGTAGCGCCGAGCGCTCGAACGACGACAGCCGGCTCGTACCCGTTCGCCCCTGTTCGTCCCCGCATCTGCCCGAGAAGGGCTGTTGCGTGCTGCCCGCGATGTGTACGCTCGCTGCGGTCGCAAGTCCTGCACGGTTTCCCGCGTGGTTCTTCGCCTGTCCCCGCGGACCTGCGGGGGCCGGCACGACTCGGTCCCGCGGAGTGCAGGGCCGTACCAGCAAGAGAGAGACAGGCAACATGGCTCAGGGTGCAGTCAAGTGGTTCAACGCTGAGAAGGGCTTCGGCTTCATCGCCGTCGACGGCGGCGGCGCGGACGTGTTCGTCCACTACTCCGCGATCCAGTCCGACGGCTACCGCTCCCTCGACGAGGGTCAGCGCGTCGAGTTCGAGATCACGCAGGGCCAGAAGGGCCCGCAGGCCGACCAGGTGCGCCCCATCTAGGTCCGCGA
Source organism: Actinomycetales bacterium (assembly GCA_036675425.1). GTDB lineage: Bacteria > Actinomycetota > Actinomycetes > Mycobacteriales > SCTD01 > SCTD01. Next base: position 1,116 of record JAKFFB010000105.1, read on the forward strand.
CCGCAGCACGACCGAGGGCCCCGTCCGGCTGGACGGGGCCCTCGTCGCGTCCGGGGTACGTTCCGGGCATGGAGCTCTGGTGGTGCCTCACCCACGCCCGCGTCGAGGAGGGGCCCGGCTGCCCCAACATGGAGCGGCTCGGCCCCTATCCGACGCGCGAGCAGGCCGAGTCCGCGATCGCCCGGGCGAAGGCCCGCACCGAGGCCGAGGACGCCAAGGACAAGGCCTGGGAGGAAGGCGACTCCTAGCGCTGACGCCAGCCGTGGTCGACCGGGCCGATGCCGGCGCCGAGGGCGAAGCCGCCGCGGATGGCGCCCGTGACGTACTCCTTGGCGGCCGCGACGGCTGACGGGACGTCGTCGCCCAGCGCGAGCCGGGAGGCGATGGCCGAGGCGAGGGTGCAGCCGGTGCCGTGGGTGTGCCGGTTGTCCAGCCGGGGCGCGCGGAAGATCTGCGTGACCGTGCCGTCGGTGAGCAGGTCGACGGCCTCGCCGGCCAGGTGGCCGCCCTTGACCAGCACCCAGCGCGGGCCGAGCGCCAGCACGGCCTCGGCGGCCCTCGGCAGGCCCGCCTCGTCGTCGACGCGGACGCCGGTGAGCTGCTCGACCTCGGGCAGGTTGGGCGTCAGCACGGTGGCCAGCGGCACGAGCTCGCGGCGCAGCACCTCGACGGCGTCGGCCTGCAGCAGCGGGTCGCCGTGCTTGCTGACGCCCACCGGATCCACGACCAGCGGGGCGGTCTCGCCGCGCAGCCGGTCCACCACGGCCTGCACCAGTACCGGTGAGGCGAGCATCCCGGTCTTGACCGCGTCGACGCCGATGTCGCCCAGCACGCTGTCGAGCTGGGCGACGACGGCCTCGACGGGCAGCTCCCAGTAGCCCTGCACCCCCACCGAGTTCTGCGCCGTCACCGCAGCGATGACGCTCATCCCGTGCACGCCGTGCGCCAGCATCGTCTTGAGGTCGGCCTGGATGCCGGCTCCCCCGCCGGAGTCGGAGCCGGCGACCGTGAGCACGCGCTTCATGAGAAGTGCTCCCAGCCGGCGGTTCTCGAGTCGAAGCCGACCGCGGTGACGCCGCTGCCGGCCTCGACGCGGCCGATGACGCGGATCCCGTCCGGCAGCGCGGTGCCGGACGGCAGGCAGGCGACCAGGGCGTGGTCCTCGCCGCCGGTCAGCGCCTGCTCGAGGTCGACGCCGTCGGGCAGGGGCACGCCGTCGACCACGATGCCGACGCCGCTCGCGGTGGCGATGTGGCCGAGGTCGGCGAGCAGGCCGTCGCTGACGTCGCACATCGCCGTCGCGCCGAGGTCCGCGAGCACCGGCCCGAGGGAGTACGGCGGAGCCGGCCGGCGGTGGGCCTCGACCAGCTGCCCGTCCCGCTCGCCCGCCTGCAGCAGGGCGAGCCCGGCCGCGGACCGCCCGACGTCCCCGGCGAGGACGACGAGGTCGCCAGGACGTGCGCCGGAGCGGAGCACCGGCGACCGGCCGGCGAGGTCGCCCAGCGCGCTCACGCTGACCACGACCCGGTCGCTCGAGACGGTGTCGCCGCCCGCGACGACGGCGCCGACCAGCGCGCTCTCGTCGCGCAGCCCGTCGGCGAGGGCGAGCGCCCAGTCGACCGGCAGGTCGCCCGGAGCGGCCAGGCCTACCAGCAGGGCGGTCGCGGTGCCGCCCATCGCGGCGACGTCGGCGAGGCTGGCGGCCGCGGCCTTGCGACCCACGTCGTACGCGCTGGACCAGTCGCGTCGGAAGTGCACGCCCTCGACGAGGACGTCGGTCGTCGCGACCACCCGGCCGTCGGGCGCGACGACCACGGCCGCGTCGTCACCGGGGCCGACGAGGACCGCGGCCGACCCGCCCAGGCGCTCGGTCACGCGGGCGATCAGCCCGAACTCGCCGAGCTCTCGTGCTGTAGCGTCCGGCACCTCGCCAGCCTCCCAGAAGGGTCCTCACCGTGCCGGTCCAGGCCTACATCCTCATCCAGACCGAGGTCGGCAAGGCCGCGGCCGTCGCCGACGCCATCGCAGCGCTCGACGGCGTCGCGCAGGCCGAGGACGTGACAGGGCCCTACGACGTCATCGTCCGCGCCGAGGCCAACTCCGTCGACGAGCTGGGCAAGCTCGTCGTCGCGCGGATCCAGGGCGTCGACGGCATCACCCGCACCCTCACGTGCCCGGTCGTCCACCTCTGACGCTCCGGCTCCTCGCCGCCGCGCTGCTCCTTCTCTCGACCGGCTGCACCTCCTCGGGCGACGACCCGGCCCCGCAGGCCACCGGCCCGGTCGACGTCGAGGTCCCGTCGGTGAGCGACGAGGTGCGGCGGTCCTGCGCAGCCCTGGTGGCCGCGCTCCCGGTCGAGGTCGACCCCGGTGTCCGCCGCCGTCCGGTGACCGGCGACGACGCGCTCACGGCGGCGTGGGGCGAACCGCCGGTGACGCTGGCCTGCGGGGTGCCCGACCCGGACCGGCCGGACGAGCCGGTGACCGTGAACGGCGTCGGCTGGTCGGTGCGCGACATCGGCGCGGGCTACCGCTGGACGACCCGCGACCTGGCCGTCAACGTCGCGGTCGACGTCCCGGACGCCTACGAGAACGGCGCCGAGATCGTGAACCCGCTGTGCGCGCCGATCCTGGCCGCGCTGGAGCCCTCGACGGGCTAGCGCAGACCGGTGCCGTGGCGCAGGGCCGACTGCACCAGGCGGTCCACCAGGGCGGGGTAGTCGACGCCCGACGCCGCCCACATCCGCGGGAACATCGACGTCGGCGTGAAGCCCGGCATCGTGTTGACCTCGTTGACGGTGAGCTCGCCCTCGGGACCGACGAAGAAGTCCACCCGGGCGAGGCCGGCGCAGTCGAGCGCGTCGAAGGCGACGCACGCCATCGCCTGCAGCCGCTCGGTGAGCTCCGCCGGGAGGTCGGCGGGCACGTCGAGCTCGGTCGCCGCGTCGAGGTACTTCGCCTCGAAGTCGTAGAACGCGTAGTCGCCCACCAGGCGGATCTCGGCCGGCACGCTGGCCTGCGGCCGGCCGTCCTCGCCCTCGAGGATCCCGCACTCGACCTCGCGCCCGGTCACGGCGGCCTCGACGAGCACCTTGGGGTCGCAGCGCAGGGCGTCCGAGATCGCGACGTCGAGGTCGGCGAGGTCGTCCACCCGGCTGATGCCGATGCTGGATCCGCCCCGGGCGGGCTTGACGAAGACCGGCAGGCCGAGAGCGCGGACCTCCTCGACGACGGCCGCGCGCTGGTCCTCCCAGCGCTGGGCGCGGACGACGACCGCGGGGGCCACGTCGATCCCGGCCGCCGCGAGCAGCTTCTTGGCCACCGCCTTGTCCATCGCCGCGGCGCTGGCGAGCACGCCCGACCCGACGTACGGCACGCCCGCCATCTCGAGCAGGCCCTGCACCGTGCCGTCCTCGCCGAAGGGGCCGTGCAGCACGGGGAAGACGACGTCGACGGCACCGAGCAGCGCGGGCCCGTCCTCCAGCGGCACCAGCCCGCCGGCAGTCGGGTCCCCGGGGAGCGCAACGGCCTGGCCGTCCTTGACCGACGGCAGCTCCCGGCCGGAGAGCGCCAGCAGCGCGGGGTCGTCCGGGGCCAGCACCCAGCGGCCCTCGGGCGTGATGCCGATCGCGACGACGTCGTAGCGGTCGCGGTCGACGGCGGCCAGGATGCTGCCGGCGGAGACGCACGAGATGGCGTGCTCGGTGCTGCGCCCTCCGAACAGGACGGCCAGGCGGGTGCGGCTCACGGTGCGATCACCCCGCCGACCCTAGACGGACAGCCCGGCCAGCTCCCGCAGCGGCGGCTCGTACGCCTCACCGAAGGTGGGGAAGGCGTGCACGACGTCGGCGAGCAGCGACAACGGGACCCGCGCGCGGATCGCGAGAGCGGCCTCGGACAGCCACTCGTCGGCGTGCGGGCCGATCGCCGCAGCACCGATGAGCAGCCCGTCGGCCGCCGTGAGGACGAGCCGCCCGCCACCGGTCCCCTCGGTGCTGGTGCGGGCGACCTCGGCCAGGTCCATGACCGCCGTCTGCGCCGAGATGCCCTTCTGCTCAGCGGTTCTCGCGTCCATCCCGACGCTGGCGACGGGCGGGTCGGTGTAGACCGCGCGCGGGATCGCGCGGTAGTCGGCGACGCGGTCCTCGCCGAGCAGGTTGGCCGCGACGACCCGCGCCTGGTAGCCGGCCGTGTGGGTGTACGGCGCGACGCCCGTGACGTCGCCGGCTGCCCAGACGTGCTCGCTCACGCGGCAGCGCTCGTCGACGACCAGCTCCCCCTTCTCCCCGGGCGTCACGCCGAGCACCCCGAGGCCGAGGTCCGTCGTCGCCGGCTCGCGACCGGTCGCGACCAGGACGCGCTCGACCTGGAGCCGGCTGCCGTCCGACAGCCGGCACAGCGCCCCGCCGTCGGCGGCCTCCACGCTGTCGAGACCGACGCCGAGGCGGACGTCGACGCCGTCGTCGCGCAGGACCTGCTCCAGCAGCGCCGCGATGCTGGCCTCCTCGCGGCCGAGCAGCTGGTCAGCCGTGTCCACCAGCACGACCCGGGTGCCGAAGCGGGCGTGCACCTGGGCGAGCTCGCAGCCCACGGCGCCGCCGCCGAGGACGAGCAGGCTCGCCGGTCGCTCGGTCGCGGTCAGCGCCTGGTCGCTCGTCCACGTCGGGGCGGTGTCGAGGCCGGGCAGCGGCGGCACGATCGCGGTCGACCCCGTGGCGACGACCAGGTCGTGCCAGCCGAGCTCGCGGCCGCCGACCTCGACCACGCCCGGGCGGGTCACCCGCCCGCGGCCGCGGACGAGCAGGACCCCGGCCTCCTGCAGGGCGGTCGCCGCCCCGCTGTCGTCGCCGTGCTCGGCGATCTCGTCGCGACGTCGGGCGGCGAGGCGGTAGGCGTCGGCGCCGTCGCCCCGCTCGACCACGGCGCCGAGCGCCTCGAGGTCCGGGGCGTGCGCCCGGACGGCTGCGCTGCGCAGCATCGCCTTGGCGGGCATGCAGGCGAGGTACGGGCACTCCCCGCCGACCAGCCCGGCCTCGACCAGCGCGACGGACCGGCCGGCCCGGGCCAGCGCGCGGGCGACGTCCTCGCCGGCCGAGCCGGCGCCGAGCACGACGACGTCGAGCTCCTCCATCAGAGGGCGTCCAGGGCCTGCTCGAGGTCGGCGACCAGGTCATCCGGGTCCTCGAGCCCGACGCTGATGCGGACCGCACCGGGGTCGATCCCGGCGGCCGCCAGGGCAGCGTCGTCGAGCTGCCGGTGGGTCGTCGTGGCCACGTGGCTGACCTTGCTGGACGTCCCCGCCAGCGACGTGGCGATGGAGACCAGGCGGAGCCGGTCGCAGAGCGCGAGCCCGGCCTCCCGGCCGCCCTCGGGGGTCACCGTGACGATCGCGCCGTAGCGGCCGGCGTCGAAGAGCTTGCCGGCCAGCGCGTGGTCGCGGTGGGCGGGCAGCCCCGGGTAGTCGACGCTGGTCACGCGCGGGTGCTCCGCGATCGCTGTCGCGACGGCGAGCGCGGTCGCGCAGTGCCGCTCCATCCGCAGCGGCAGGGTCGCGAGCCCGCGGTGGAGCAGGAAGGCCTCGTCGGGGGCGAGCATGCCGCCGAGGTCGATCCGGTCGTGGCGCACCCGCGCCATCAGCTCCGGCGAGCCGACGGCGACGCCGCCGGTGGCGTCGCTGTGACCGCCGAGGTACTTCGTCGCGGAGTGGACGACGACGTCGACGCCGTGCTCCAGCGGGCGGCAGACGGCCGGCGACGCGAAGGTCGAGTCGACCACGAAGGTCAGCCCCGCCTCGCGCGAGATCGCCGCCAGGCTCGGCAGATCCGCGACGCTCATGGTCGGGTTCGCGAGGGTCTCGCCCCAGAGGACCGTGGTCTCGGGACGGATCGCCGCCCGCACGGCCTCGAGGTCGGTGAGGTCGACGAAGTCCGCCGCCACGCCGAAGCGGTCCAGCACCGTGGTGAGCAGGCCGTACGTCCCGCCGTAGACCTCGCGCGGCGCGACGACGTGCGCACCGCTGCGGGTCAGCGTCATCAGCACTGTGGAGATCGCCGCCATGCCCGAGGCGAACGGCTGCGCGGCGACCTCAGCATCGACGTTCACGCCCTCCAGCGCGGCGACGGCCTGCGCGAAGGCGTCGGTGGTGGGGTTGTCCACCCGGGAGTACGAGTAGCCGGACCGGTCGCCGGACAGCAGGTCGGCGTACTCCTGCGCGTCGGCGAACTTCCACGCCGCGGTGCGGTAGACGGGCAGGCCGACGGGGGTCTGCTCGGGGCGGGGGGCGGCGGGGGGGTGGACGGCGCGGGTGCTCTCACCCGGCGAGGTCGGGGACTCCATGCCCCCAGCCTGCCATCCGGCGGGTCACTCGCTCTTGGCGTCGCGCCTCATCAGCCCGCGCACCATGTCCGTCGGGGTCATCCCGTCGTGGACGACGGCGACGACGTGCTCGGTGATGGGCATGTCGACGTCGTGCTTGCGGGCCAGGTCGAGGATCGACCGGCAGCTCTTCACGCCCTCGGCGGTCTGCTGCTTGCGGCCCAGGATCTCCTCGAGGGTCTCGCCGCGGCCGAGCTTCTCGCCGAAGGTGCGGTTGCGGGACAGCGGTGACGTGCAGGTGGCGACCAGGTCGCCCAGTCCGGCGAGCCCGCTGAAGGTGAGCGGGTCCGCACCGAGAGCTGCGCCCAGCCGGGCCGTCTCGGCCAGACCGCGGGTGATGAGGGAGGCCTTCGTGTTGTCACCGAAGCCCATGCCCTCGGCCATGCCGGTGGCCAGCGCGATGACGTTCTTGACCGCACCACCGAGCTCGCAGCCGACGACGTCGGAGTTCGTGTAGGGCCGGAAGTAGCCCGTCATGCAGGCGGTCTGGAGCCGTGTGGCGACCTCGTCGTCGGTGCAGGCCACGACCGTCGCCGCGGGCTGGCCGAGGGCGATCTCCTTGGCCAGGTTGGGGCCGGTGACGACCGCGACCCGATCGGCCGGCACGTCGGCGACCTCGCAGACGACCTCGCTCATCCGCTTCATGGTCCCGAGCTCGACGCCCTTCATCAGGCTGACGAGCACGGAGTCGCGACCGAGCGCCGGCGCGACCGCGGACAGGTTCTCGCGCAGGCTCTGCGACGGCACCGCGAGGACCACGAAGTCCGCGCCGGCGACGGCCTCGAGCGCGTCGGACGTCGCCCGCAGGTTGCCGGGGAGCACGATCCCCGGCAGGTAGTCGGCGTTCTCGTGGTCGCGGGTGACGGCCTCGGCCAGCTCCGGCCGACGCGCCCACAGGACCACGTCGGTGCCGGCGTCGGCCAGCACCTTGCCGAACGCCGTGCCCCACGAGCCCGATCCCAGCACCGCCGCCCGTGTCACGCCGTCCTCCGCCCGTCGTCCTGCGTCGCGGTCAGGTGCCGCTTCGAGTGGTGCACGTGCACGGTCGCGGGCGCCTTCTCCCCGCGCAGCTGCTCGACCAGGCGGGTGATGTCGGCCATGACGGCTGCGGTGGCGCCGCGCAGCACCTCGGTGCTGAGGGGCTTGCCGAGCCACGGCGACAGGTCCACGGGAGGACCCGCGAGCACGTGCACCTCCTTCGGCGGCAGCAGGTGCAGGCCCTTCGTGCGGTAGGAGTCGAGGATGCGCTCCGCCCCCCACTGGCCGATCGGGACGACCGGAGCGCCGGACAGCAGCGCCAGCCGGGCGACGCCGGTCCGCGCGGACATCGGCCACTTGTCCGGGTCGCGGCTGACCGTGCCCTCCGGGTAGATGACGATGCACTCCCCCGCGTGCAGGGCCGCGACCGCGTCGTGCAGCGCCGCGGAGGCGTCCGCGGTGTGCCGGTGCACCGGGATCTGCTTCGCCCCGCGCATGACCTGGCCGACGAGCCCGCGGCCCTTGAACAGCGTGCTCTTGGCCATGAACCGCGCCGGCCGGCCGCACCCGTAGAGGACGTAGTCCGCGGCGATGACCGGGTCGGCGTGGGAGATGTGGTTGACGGCGAGGATGACCCCGCCGGTCTGCGGCACGTGCTCCATGCCCTCCCAGCGACGCCGCGTGAACAGCAGCGCCAGCGGCTTCAGGATCACGGCGCCCACGCCGTACCACAAGCCGAGCTGCCGCAGCGTGACCCGTCGACGCACGCGCTCCTCCTCCACCCTCGCGATCCTCGCCCGCACCGGGGTGCCGTGTCGAGGGCGGCGCCGCTGCCGACCTCCGAGACTGGGAGACTCTCACCTGTGGCGACGCCAGGGGTCCAGGAGGCGTTCTGGGGCGTCGTCGTGCCGGTGAAGCGCCTGTCGCTGGCCAAGTCCCGGCTCGCGGGCTACGGGGAGCGGTCCCGGCAGGAGCTGGCGCTGGCCTTCGCGTGCGACGTGGTGTCGGCCGCCCTCGGCTGCCCGCTGGTGGTCCGGGTCCTGGTCGTGACCGACGACGACGTCGCCGCCACCGAGCTGACCGCGCTGGGTGCGCAGGTCGCCCCGGACGACCCGGACGACGGCCTGAACCCGGCCCTGGCGCACGGTGCCGAGCTGCTGAGGTCCCTGCACCCCGGGCTCGGCGTGGTGACCGTCTCCTCGGACCTCCCGGCGCTGCGACCGGAGGACCTCGCCACGGCGCTGAGCGCCGTGGGAGCCGGCCGCCGGGCGTTCGTCGCGGACTCCGCCGGCACCGGCACGACGCTGCTCGCCGCGTCCGCTCCTGCCCCCCTCGCGCCGTCGTACGGCCCCGGGTCGCGAGACCGCCACGCGGCGTCGGGGGCGCAGCAGCTGCCGGGCACGCCGGCCCTCCGGCGCGACGTCGACACCCCCGAGGACCTGCGCGAGGCGCTGGCGCTCGGGGTCGGTGCGCGGACCGGCGCGGCGTGCGCGGCTCTGCCCGCCCTGCGGTAGAGGTGCACGATGGTGCGGTGAGCACCGACCTCGAGGCCGGCTCGGCCGCGGCAGACGCGACGCTGGAGCCGGTCGCGCCACCGACCCCGACCGAGGACGTCGCCCTGCCCGAGGGACGGTTCCTCAACCGCGAGGTCTCCTGGCTCGACTTCAACGCCAGGGTGCTCGACCTCGCCGCGGACCCCACCGCTCCCCTGCTCGAGCGCGCGAAGTTCGCCGCGATCTTCGCCAGCAACCTGGACGAGTTCTTCATGGTCCGCGTGGCCGGGCTGAAGCGGCGCCAGTCCACCGGCCTCGGCGTGCGCAGCGCCGACGGGCTCGGCACCCGCGAGCAGCTGGCCCGCATCTCCGAGCGCACCCGCGAGCTGGTCGCCCGGCACGCCGACTGCTTCCTCTCCGACGTGCGGCCGGCGCTGGCCGAGGCGGGGCTGCGGATCGTGCTGTGGCGCGACCTCACCGCGGAGCAGCAGGGGCCGCTGCACGACGAGTTCCGCAGCCAGCTCTTCCCGGTGCTGACCCCGCTGGCCGTCGACCCCGCGCACCCGTTCCCGTACATCAGCGGGCTGTCGCTCAACCTGGCCGTGCTGGTGCGCGAGCCCGACACCGGCACCGAGCACTTCGCCCGCGTCAAGGTGCCGAACAACGTGCCGCGGTACCGGGAGGTCTCGCGGGACGGCGGCATCTCCTACCTTCCCCTCGAGGAGCTCATCGGAGCGCACCTGCAGCAGCTCTTCCCGGGCATGGAGGTGCTGGCCCACCACCCGTTCCGGGTGACCCGCAACGCCGACGTCGAGGTCGAGGAGGACCGCGACGAGGACCTGCTGCAGGCGATGGAGCGCGAGCTGGCCCGGCGCCGGTTCGGCCCGGCGGTGCGGCTCGAGGTCGTCGACGACATGGACCCGCACGTCCTGGACCTGCTGGTCCGCGAGCTCGAGATCACCGACGACGACGTCTTCGCCGTGCCGGGCCTTCTCGACCTGTCGTCGCTGTGGCAGCTCTACTCCGCGGACCGCCCGGACCTCAAGCAGGAGCCGTTCGTACCGGCGACGCACCCGCGCCTGGCGGAGGGCGAGAAGGCGACCGACGTGTTCGCCGCGCTGCGCGAGGGCGACGTGCTGGTCCACCACCCGTACGACTCCTTCGCCACCAGCGTGCAGCGCTTCATCGAGCAGGCAGCCGCGGACCCGCACGTGCTGGCCATCAAGCAGACGCTCTACCGGACCTCCGGCGACTCGCCGATCGTCGACGCGCTCGTCGACGCCGCGCAGGCCGGCAAGCAGGTGGTGGTGCTGGTCGAGATCACCGCGCGCTTCGACGAGCAGGCCAACATCCGCTGGGCGCGTGAGCTCGAGAAGGCCGGCTGCCACGTGGTCTACGGCCTGGTGGGCCTCAAGACGCACTGCAAGACGTCGCTGGTGGTGCGCCAGGAGAAGGGCCGGCTGCGCCGCTACGCGCACATCGGCACCGGCAACTACAACCCCAAGACCGCCCGCATGTACGAGGACTTCGGCCTGCTGACAGCCGATCCCGAGGTCGGGGCGGACCTCACGGACCTCTTCAACACCCTCACCGGCTACAGCCGGCAGACCCGCTACCAGACGCTGATGGTCGCCCCGAACGGCGTGCGCTCCGGCCTGGTCGAGCGGATCGCCGCGGAGGCCGCGCACGCCCGGAACGGCGAGCCGGCGCGGATCCGGATCAAGGCCAACAGCATCGTCGACGAGCAGGTCATCGACGCGCTCTACGAGGCGAGCCGCGCGGGAGTGCCGGTGGACCTGGTGGTCCGGGGCATCTGCGCCCTGCGGCCCGGCGTCCCCGGGCTGTCGGAGACGGTCCACGTCCGCAGCATCGTCGGCCGGTTCCTGGAGCACTCCCGGGTCATGGTCTTCGGCGTGGGCGAGCGGGCCGAGCACTGGCTCGGCAGCGCCGACCTGATGCACCGCAACCTGGACCGGCGGGTCGAGACCCTCGTGCGTGCCAAGGATCCCGCGGTGCGCGCGCAGCTCGACTCGGTGCTGGACCGGCTGCTCGCGCCCGACGTCCGGCACTGGGAGCTCCAGACCGACGGCAGCTGGGTGCAGCAGCCGGCCGCCGGGATCGCCGCCCGGGACGCGCAGACCGAGCTGATGCGCCGCTCCTCCGAGCGCGGTGACGGTGCCTGAGCTGCCGCAGGTGCAGGCCGCCGGCGGGGTGCTCTGGCGACGCGTCGGCGGCGAGCTGCGGATCGCCCTGGTGCACCGGCCGAAGTACGACGACTGGTCTCTGCCCAAGGGCAAGCTCGACCCCGGCGAGCCCGCGGTCGTCGGCGGCGTCCGCGAGGTCTGGGAGGAGACCGGCTTCAGCTCCGTGCCCGGCCGGACCCTCGGTGAGAGCCGGTACCGCGTTCTCTCCGGTGGCCGGGAGGCCGAGAAGACCGTGCGGTGGTGGGCGATGCGTGCGACCGAGGGCGAGTTCGTGCCGGGCGCCGAGGTGGACCAGCTGCGCTGGGTCTCCCTGCAGTCGGCGCTGGCGCGGGTCAGCGCGGGCTACGACTGCGCCCCGCTGCAGGCCTTCGCCGCGGCGCCGCCGGACACGACCCAGGTGCTGCTGGTGCGGCACGCGTCGGCCGGGGACCGCGACTCCTGGGCGGGACCGGACGACGAGCGTCCGCTGGACCCCACCGGCAAGGAGCAGGCCGAGGCGCTCGCTCCGCTTCTCGCCGCCTACGCGCCGCAGCGGGTGCTCTCGGCGCCGCTGCGACGCTGCCTCGACACCGTGCGGCCCCTCGCGGACCAGCTCGGCCTCCCCCTGATGCCGGCCGGGGAGGCGCGTGAGGACGAGAACGACTGGGGCGCAGGGCCTCTCGTTCGGCTGCTCACCGAGCTCGGCGGCACGGGTCGAGACGCCGTCGTGTGCAGCCAGGGCGGGGCGATCCCGGCCGCCGTCGAGGCGCTCACCGGCGAGGGCGACGTCCCTGCCCGCAAGGGCAGCGTGTGGGCGCTGAGCTTCGCCGAGGGGCGGCTCGTGGACGCGGCCTACACCCGCGATCCCCTGCGCTGACAGGACTCCGGGACGCCGAAAGGCCCCGGCGGGTGCCGGGGCCTTTCGGGACGAGCGGGCTGCTACTTCTTCGCGGCCTTCTTGGCAGGGGCCTTCTTGGCAGGGGCCTTGGCAGCCGGCGCCTTCTTGGCGGGCGCCTTCGCCGCAGCCTTCTTGGCCGGAGCCTTGGCCGTGGTCGCCTTCTTGGCCGGAGCCTTCGCCACGGCGCTCTTCTTGGCGGGCGCCTTCGCGGCGGCCTTCGTGGCCGGAGCCTTCGTCGCCGCCTTCTTGGCAGGCGCCTTCGCGGCGGCCTTCTTGGCCGGGGCGGCCTTCTTGGCCGGGGCGGCAGCCTTCTTCACGGCCTTCGCCGCCTTGGCCGGGGCCTTCGCGGCGGCCTTGGCGGCCGACTTGGCCGGAGCCGCAGCCTTCGCGGGGGCCGCGGCGGCCTTGGACGCGGCGCTGCCGGCGCGGGCCGTCACGGCACGGGTGCCGGCCGTGGCGGTCGGCAGCTTCTTGGCGCCGCTGACGAACTCCTTGAAGCTCTGGCCGGGACGGAACTTCGGCACGGAGGTCTTCTTCAGCTTCACGGTGGCGCCGGTGGCCGGGTTGCGCGCGGTGCGGGCGGCCCGGTCGACGCGCTCGAAGACGCCGAACCCGCTGATGCCGACCTTCTCGCCCTTGGCGACCGCGCGGGTGATGACGTCGAAGACGCCCTCGACGGCGGCGGTCGCCGTCTTCCGGTCACCGAGCTTCTCGGTGACAGCCTCGATCAGCTCGGACTTGTTCACGACGGGCTCCTTCGGTGGACTGCCGAGGCGCTCTGCCCCTTGGCCGCGCAGGCTAGGGCTCAAAGCGCCTGTCCACAACGACCTGGGCACTCCGAGTTTGTTGTGTCGCAAGGAGTTTGGGGCCGCTCAGCGACCGTCCAGGTCGGCCAGCAGCCGATCGAGCCGGGCCGACGCCCGGGTCAGATCCGTCTTCGCGACGTCACTGAGAGCGATGAGTCTCCCTGCTGCACGGGACTTCTCGCTCTCCGGAAGGTCGAGCCCGGCGATCCGGCGGTGGGCGTCGCGGAGCCGGATCGCCAGCTCCTGCGCGACGTCGTCGGTCACGGACCGGGCGACGTCGCCGTGGGCAGATGGGCCGGGCGAGTCGCTTCGTACGACGCGATCTCGTTCTCGGCGCGCAGGGTGAGCCCGATGTCGTCGAGGCCCTCCATGAGCCGCCAGCGGGTGAAGTCGTCGAGCGGGAAGGCCTCGACGAGGTCACCCGCGCGCAGCTCGCGACGGTCGAGGTCGACCGTCACCTCGAGGCCCGGGTCCTGCTCGAGGCGGTCCATCAGGGTCGCCACGGCGGCGGCAGAGAGCTGCACCGGCAGCAGGCCGCCCTTGAGCGCGTTGCTGCGGAAGATGTCGGCGAAGCGCTCGCTCACCACGGCGCGGAAGCCGAAGTCGGTGAGCGCCCAGACGGCGTGCTCGCGCGACGAGCCGGTCCCGAAGTTCTTGCCGGCCACCAGGATGCTCGCGCCGGCGTGCTGCGGGAGGTTCAGCACGAAGTCGGGGTCCTCGCGCCACTGGCTGAAGAGCCCCGCTCCGAAGCCGGTGCGCTCGACCCGCTTCAGCCAGTCGCTCGGGATGATCTGGTCGGTGTCGACGTCGCTGCGGCGCAGCGCGACGGCCCGGCCGGTGTGGGTGGTGAACGGCTCCACGGCTCAGACCTCCGTCAGATCAGCGGGTGCGGCCAGCCGGCCGACGACGGCGGTGGCCGCGGCCACCTCGGGCGAGACCAGGTGGGTGCGGGCGCCCCGGCCCTGCCTGCCCTCGAAGTTGCGGTTGCTGGTCGAGGCGCTGCGCTCCCCCGGCTGCAGGATGTCGGGGTTCATGCCCAGGCACATCGAGCAGCCGGCGTTGCGCCAGTCGAACCCGGCGTCGCGGAAGACCTGGTCGAGGCCCTCCTGCTCGGCCTGCAGCTTCACGAGCATCGAGCCCGGGACGACCATCGCGCGTACGCCCTCGGCGACCTTGCGGCCGCGCAGGACGTCGGCGGCGGCCCGCAGGTCCTCCATCCGGCCGTTGGTGCAGGAGCCGAGGAAGACCGTGTCCACGGCGATCTCGCGCATGGGAGTGCCTGCCGTCAGGCCCATGTAGGCCAGCGCGCGCTCGGCTGCGTCCCGCTCGTTGCCGGCGGGCAGCGACTGCGGGTCGGGGACCGTCGCGCCGAGCGGGACGCCCTGGCCCGGGTTGGTGCCCCAGGTGACGAAGGGGGTGACGGCGGAGGCGTCGAGCACGACCTCCTTGTCGTACGTGGCGTCGTCGTCGGTGCGCAGGGCCTCCCATGCGGCGACAGCGGCGTCCCAGTCCTGCGGGGCGTGCGGACGGCCCTTCAGGTAGGCGTACGTCGTCTCGTCCGGCGCGATCATCCCCGCGCGCGCACCCCACTCGATGCTCATGTTGCAGACGGTCATCCGGCCCTCCATGGAGAGCGCGCGGATGGCCTCGCCGCGGTACTCGACCACGTGGCCCTGACCGCCGCCTGTGCCGACCTGGGCGATGAGGGCGAGCACGAGGTCCTTGGCGCTGACGCCGGGCTGCAGGCGACCCTCGACGTTGACGGCCATCGTCCTCGGCCGGACCAGCGGCAGGGTCTGGGTCGCGAGGACGTGCTCGACCTCGCTGGTCCCGATGCCGAAGGCGAGCGCGCCGAACGCCCCGTGGGTGCTGGTGTGGCTGTCGCCGCAGACGATCGTCATGCCGGGCTGGGTGATGCCGAGCTGCGGGCCGATGACGTGGACGATCCCCTGGCCCGCGTCGCCCATCGGGTGCAGCCGGATGCCGAACTCCGCGCAGTTCTTGCGCAGGGTCTCGACCTGGGTGCGGCTGATCGGGTCGTCGATGGTCAGCCCGGTCGTGGGGACGTTGTGGTCCTCGGTGGCGAGGGTCAGGTCGGGCCGGCGCACGGTGCGGCCAGCGAGGCGCAGGCCGTCGAAGGCCTGCGGGCTGGTCACCTCGTGCACCAGGTGCAGGTCGATGTAGACGAGGTCGGGCTCGCCCTCGGCACGGCGCACGACGTGCGCGTCCCAGACCTTCTCGGCGAGCGTTCGTCCCATGGTCGACATCCCAGCATGTGAGAAAGTAGTGTCAGTGCGTGGAACACACTAGCGGAGTCGGCGTCCTCGACAAGTCCGTCCTCGTGCTCGAGGCCGTGGAGTCCGGGGCGACCACCCTCGCCGCCCTCGTGGAGCGGACGGGGCTGTCGCGGGCGACGGTGCACCGGCTGGCCGTGGCCCTCGAGGTGCACCGACTGCTGGCCCGCGACCGCGAGGGCCGCTGGCGGATCGGGCCGCGACTCGGTGAGCTGGCCGGGGGGCCGGTCGGCGACGCGGTGCTGGAGCGCGCGGGGGCGGTGCTCGCCCGGCTGCGGGACGTGACCGGGGAGAGCGCCCAGCTCTACCGGCGGCAGGGCGACCGGCGGGTCTGCGTCGCCGCCGCCGAGCGCGGCAGCGGGCTGCGCGACACCGTCCCGGTCGGGACGTCGCTGCCGATGACCGCGGGTTCGGCCGCTCAGGTGCTGCTGGCATGGGCGCCGGAGGACCCGTTGGTGCGCTCCGCGGCGTTCACGCCCCGGACGCTGTCGGAGGTGCGACGACGCGGGTGGGCGCACTCCGTCGCCGAGCGCGAGTCGGGGGTGGCGTCGGTGTCGGCGCCGGTGCGGACCCGGGACGGCCGGGTGGTGGCCGCGGTGAGCGTCAGCGGGCCGCTGGAGCGGCTCACCCGCTTCCCCGGCCGGCTGCACGCCGACGCCGTCTGCGCCGCGGCCGCCGAGCTCGCCCGGGGGTGAGGGGGGCGCGCCCCCTCTCCTCCACAGCCGATCTTGGGAGGGGCTGGGCGGTCAACGAGCGTGATCGGTCGTGGGGGGAGCTCCGCGGGGATCGGGCCGTGGGGCTCCACAACCGATCACGAACCGCCGCCCGGGATGATCGGTTGTGGTGATCTCTGACCCGCGCCGGGGGGGTGACCAGTACGAACTAGGGCAGAAACGGTCACAACGGGCCATAGCCGCATGCCGGTCCCGGGGCCAGTCTTCGACCATGACCTCCTCGACGCGCACCGCCGCCCGCCGCCGCTCCCCCGCGCCCGTGGACCTCGAGTCCCTGCGGCTGCGCAACGAGGCCGTCGTCGCGGCGTTCGCCGGTGCCCCGGTGCGGCACCTGCCGGCAGAGCTGCTGGACGCCCTCCTGGGCTCCTGGGGCTCGCCGGAGGAGCTCGGCCTGGCGACTGCGCCCCGGCTGCGGCTCGTCGCGGGCTGACCTGTCTGTCAGACCTCGCGGCGAGGATCACCTCGTTGGAGGTGAGGCCGGATGTGCGCGGCTGCTGGGTGCGATCGAGGGGTCTACGCGCGGGGGCACTGCTCCCGCCACTACAAGCAGCTGCTGCGCCACGGCGAGGTCCGGCCGGACCGGGCGCCGACGCTGTGCGCGGTTTCGTCCTGCGGGCGTGTGGCGGTCACCCGGGGCTGGTGCCACGGCCACTACCTGCGCGTGACGCGACAAGGTGACGCGAAGGAGGACATCCCTCTTGCTCGGCCGGTCCGAGACATCTGCTCGATCGAGGACTGCAAACGCGGCGGCCGCAGCGGGGGCTACTGCCGAACCCACGCGCGCCGCAAGCAGCTCTACGGGGATCCACTCGCGGGCGGTCCACCCCGCGCGGTCGGCGCCGGCGGCTCGCTGAGTCACGGCTACTGGAAGGTGCCCGTCCCGCTGGACGAGAGGCACCTCGTGCCCGCTGGCCGCAACTCCGAGCTTGAGCACCGGCTGGTCATGGCTCGGCAGCTCGGTCGAGCGCTGCTTCCGGCAGAGGTGGTGCATCACGTCAACGGGGACCGCCTCGACAACCGGCCAGAGAACCTCGAGCTGTGGAACACGACGCAGCCGAAGGGTCAGCGAGTAGAAGACAAGCTGAGCTTCGCGCTCGAGCTGATCCGCCTCTACGACCCGGAAGCCTGCCGGACGCTCGGTCTGGACCTCGATCCGGAGACGGGGATGCCCTGGCGGACCGAGAGCCCGCCGTCCGGATAGGACTGCGGGCTCTCAAGACACCTGGTGCGATGTACCCCCGAACGGATTCGAACCGTCGCTACCGCCGTGAGAGGGCGGCGTCCTAGGCCGCTAGACGACGGGGGCCTTGGAACTTGCCTTGCCATGCTAACCGGAGAACCGGCGGTGGTGCGCTGGGGTACCTGGACTCGAACCAAGACTAACGGAACCAGAAACCGTCGGGCTGCCAATTACCCCATACCCCATGGAGTCCGCCGGAGGGTCGCCCCAGCGGTCCGCCGAAGAGCCTACCGGATGGTCCCGTCGGCCCGTCGGCCTAGGAAGCCGCCGCCCGGAGCCGGCGCAGCGCCCGCTCCCGACCCAGCAGGGCGATCGACTCCGGCAGCGGGGGCGCGATGGACGCCCCGCAGACGGCGGCACGCAGCGGCGTGTAGGCCTTCCCCCGCTTGAGCCCGAGGCCGTCCTCCAGCAGCGCGCCGTCGATGGCCGCCTGGACGGTCTCTGCCGACCAGTCGGTCACGCCCTCGAGCGCGTCAGCGGCCGCCGTCAGCACCGCCGCGCTCCCCTCGCCGAGCGCCTTGGCAGCGGCGGCAGGGTCGACGGCGAAGTCCGACTCGGCGACGAACAGGAAGCGCACCAGGTCCGGCAGCTCCGACAGCACGGCCACGCGGGTCTGCACCAACGGCACCACCGAGGCCAGGGCGGCGAGCTCGGAGTGCGACGGCGGCGAGGACACCAGCCCGGCTCCCTGCAGGAAGGGCAGCGCCCGGGTCGCGAAGTCCTCCTCGGACAGCTCGCGGACGTAGTGCCCGTTGAGCCAGCCGAGCTTGTCCAGGTCGAAGACGGGACCCACCGTGTTGACGCGCCCCCAGTCGAACGAGGACGACATCTCGGCGAAGGAGAAGACCTCCTCCCCCGACGGCAGCGAGTAGCCCAGCAGCCCCAGGAAGTTCAGCAGCGCCTCGGGCAGGTAGCCCTGCTCCTGGAACCAGGTCAGCCGCGCCGCCGGGTTCTTGCGCTTGGAGATCTTGCTCTTGTCGACGTTGCGCAGCAGCGGCATGTGCGCGAACTGCGGCCGCTCCCAGCCGAGCCAGTCGAACAGCAGCAGGTGCTTGGGGGTGGAGGAGATCCACTCCTCGCCGCGCACGACGTGCGTGATGCCCATCAGGTGGTCGTCGACGACGACGGCCAGGTGGTAGGTCGGGAAGCCGTCGCCCTTGAGGATCACCTGGTCGTCCGGCCGCGGCGCGGACACCTCACCCCGGATCAGGTCGACGAAGGACAGCGGCGGGTCGTCGGGGACGAGCATCCGTACGACGGGAGTCGGCGAGAACCCCGGCAGGGCAGCCCTTTCCGCCTCGGTCTTGCCGTAGCAGAGCCGGTCGTAGCCGGTCGGGACCTTGCGCCTCTGCTGCTCCTCGCGCATCGACGTCAGGCGCTCGCCGCTGCACCAGCAGTAGTAGGCGTGGCCGTCGGCCAGCAGCCTCTCCACGTGCGGGCGGTAGGTGTCGAGCCGCTCGCTCTGGCGGTAGGGGGCGTACGGCCCGCCCTTGTCGGGCCCCTCGTCCCAGTCGAGGCCGAGCCAGCGCAGGGTGTCGTAGACCTGCTGCTCGCTGTCCTCGCGGAACCGCGCCCGGTCGGTGTCCTCGACGCGCAGCACGAACTGGCCGCCCTGCTGCCGCGCGAAGGCCAGGTTGAACAAGGACATGTACGCCGTGCCGACATGGGGGTCACCCGTCGGCGAGGGAGCGACCCGCACCCGCACGCTCATCGGGAGACCACCGGGTTGCGCAGCGTGCCGATGCCCTCCACGGACACCTCCACGACGTTGCCCGGCTCCAGCGGGCCTACGCCGGCCGGGGTGCCCGTGAGCACGACGTCGCCGGGCAGCAGCGTCATGAAGGACGTGATGAAGGCCAGCACCTCGGGCACGTCGTGCAGCAGGTCGCGGGTGCGGCCGTCCTGGCGGAGCACCTCGTCGACCTCGCAGCGCACCCGCAGGTCCGCCGGGTCCAGGTCGGTCTCGATCCAGGGGCCGAGCGGGCAGAAGGTGTCGTGCCCCTTGCCGCGGGTCCACTGCCCGTCGCTCTTCTGCTGCTCGCGAGCGGTGACGTCGTTCGCGGCCGTGTAGCCCCACACGTGCGCGAGGGCGTTCGCCGGCGTGAGGTCGCGGGCGGGCTTGCCGATGACGACGGCCAGCTCGCCCTCGTGGTCGACCCGGCCGGCACCGACGGGCAGCCGGATCGGGTCGTCCGGCCCGACGACCGACGTCGCCGGCTTGAGGAACACCGTCGGGACACCCGACTCGCTGGGACCGCCTGTCGTACCGGCCATCTCGCGCACGTGGTCGGCGTAGTTCTTGCCGATGCAGACGACGTTGATCGGTTGTGTAGGAGCCAGCAGCCGCACCGACGACAGCGGGACCACCTCGCCGGTCGGCGTCGGGTCGAAGAGCGGGTGGCCCTGCAGCGGCGCCAGGACGAGGTCGGCGGGGACCTCCGGGTCGCCCTGCACGAGGCCGAAGGAGATGTCGCCGGAGCGGGCGAAGCGGGCGATGCGCACGCGGAAGGGGCTCCTTGCCAGGGGTCGGGGAACGGTCCGAGGCTACTCGGGAGCACCCCGCGTGATGTAGGACAGCAGCATGGGTGAGATCGACGGCCTGCCGCTCCACGTCCTCGTCGTGCACCTCGCGGTCGTGCTCGTGCCGACCGCCGCCTTCGTCGTGCTCCTCGCCGCCGTCTGGCCGGCCGCACGCACCCGGCTCGGCCTGCTCCCGCTCGCCCTTGCGGTCGGCGCCCTGGCCGTCGTGCCGGTCACGACGAGCGCCGGGACCTGGCTGCGTGACCGGGTCGGCGAGTCCGCGTCGGTGCGCCGGCACGCCGAGCTCGGGGAGGGCCTGCTGCCCTGGGTCATCGCGCTGGCCGTCGCCGCCGCGGCCGGGTGGTGGCTCGGACGCAAGGGCCGTCTGGACGCCGGTCCGATCCGCGTGGTCGCCGGCCTCCTGGCCCTGGTCGTCGCGGCCGGGACCGTCGTCACCGTCTACCGGGTCGGCGAGTCCGGCGCCCGCTCGGTCTGGGAGGGCCGGGTCCCCTAGCCCGCGGCGTCCGACACCCAGGCGCCCAGCAGCCCGCGGTAGTGCGCGACGAACTGCTCGTGCTCGTGCGCCGGGAAGGTCGACCGGACCGTCTCGACGAGCAGGTCGTCGAAGTCGCGCGACGCGAAGTAGTCGTGCGCGACCGCGTCGAGCTCGCCGAGCTCGCTGCCCACGAAGTCCTCGTAGCGCTCGGTCTCGAAGTAGTCGTCGGCCAGCTCCCGGTAGGCGTCGAGCTTCTCGGCGTAGCTCCGGTCGGAGTCGGCGATCTCGTACCAGCGCCGGGTGTCGAGGTCGACCCGCGGCGTCCGGCCGGTGGCGGTGCAGAACATCGACCACTTCACCAGCGACGTCATCGCCCACGGGAAGTAGTAGTGCAGCGACGTGAGACTGACGTCAGGACAGGCGTTCGCGTAGTCGATCGGGTGCACCTCACGGCCGCGCACGAGGGTCTCGCAGGAGTTGAACTCCCACTTGAAGAAGGCGTTCACGACCTTGCCGATCGTCACGACCTCCTCCCCCGTGGCGGCGTCGAGGAAGTCGTGGCTGACGCTGTAGCGGTCGTGCTGCGGGCGGTCCGGCGCGAACTTCATCACCATGGTCTCCGCGCCGATCGACAGCGACCGGGCGAAGACGTCGAAGCCCTCGACGCTCGCCTGCAGGTGCATCAGCCGCTGGCCGCTCTCGTCGTACGCCCGCTGGAGCTCCTTCTCGTCGCCGATCCGCGAGACGCCGACCCAGGCGCCGCCGTCGTACGGCTTCATCCAGAGCGGGTAGCCGACCTTCTGCGCCACCTCGCGCAGGTCGAACGGCTTGTTGTACTTCGCCGCGGTGTACGGGAAGCGCGGGTTGTCCGGCGGCTCCTTGAACGGCACCAGCCACGTCTCCGGCACCTTCAGCCCGAGCCGGATCATCGCGCAGTAGGCCGCGTGCTTCTCCATCGACTGGAACGTGAAGGGGTTGTTGAGCAGGTAGACGTCGTCGAGCAGCGCGACCTTCTTCAGCCACTCGCGCGGCACGTAGTACCAGTAGGCGAGGCGGTCCACGACCAGCGCGTAGCGGGACGGCTGGCGCAGGTCGAACGGCTCGATCGTGATCCGCTCGACGTCGAAGCGGTGGGTGTCGCCGCCGGCGCGCAGCGCAGGGTCGAGCCGTCGCACCAGCGACTCGAACGCGCTCGGCCAGTCCTCCTCGGTGCCCAGCAGCAGGCCCAGCAGGTGCCTCTTGTCAGCCATGCGGGACCTCTCCCTAGACGAAGCGCGGCAGGTGGTGGGCGAGCTGGGCGCGCCAGGACGGCCAGTCGTGAGGTACGTCGTGCCCCCACAGGTCGACCTCCACGCGCAACCCCTTGTCGTGGCAGAGCCGGCCGAAGGCGACGGTGCTGTCCAGCGCCCCGGTGGTGTCCTCCCACTGGCCCTGCCCGCAGACGAGCAGCAGCGACAGCCGCGAGCGGAGCCAGTCGAGGTGCTCGCCCTCGGCGGCGCCCAGCGACCACAGCGGGTTGTTGAGGTGGAAGGAGGTCCCGCGCTCCCCCCAGCCGAGCACCGAGAGGTCGTAGACACCGGACAAGCACAGCGCCAGCGGGAACAGGTCCGCGTGCCGCAGGGCGAGGTTCGCCGCGTGGTAGGCCCCGAAGCTGCAGCCGGTCACGACCATGTCCTGACGCCCGCCGCAGTCCGCGTCGACGTACGGCACGGCGCCCTCGACGACCCAGCGCTCGTACGCCTCGTGCCGCCGGGCGCGCTCCTCGAGCGGCAGGTCGGTGCGGTACCAGCTGCCGCCGTCCCAGGAGTCCAGGCAGTAGAGCTTGACCCGGCCGGCGTCGATCAGCGGGCGGACGGCGTCGACCATGCCGTTGCCCTCGAAGTCCTCGGCCCGGCCCTCGGACGAGGGGAACACCAGGACCGGCCTGCCGTACGACCCGTAGGCGATGACGCGCGGCGACCAGCCCAGCTCGGGCGACCACAGCTCGACCACGTCACGCCGCACAGGACGGCCCCTGGAGCACGCGCTGCACGAGGTCGACCAGGTTCGGGTCGAAGGTGTCGCGCCAGCCGGTGTAGGTGTGCACGTCGCGGTTCTCGACCAGCCGGGTGTCGTAGCCCTGCGCCTGCAGCGCGCGGGTCATCAGCCGGTTGTTCTCGACGTTCTCCTCGATCACGCCGCAGGACATGACGACCGGCACCGGGTCGACCGCCGGACCGGCGCGCAGCACCGCGTCGACGAAGCCGGTGATGCGGGTGAAGCGGTCGAAGCCGCTCTCCTGCTCGTCGAGGACGCGGTGGAAGAAGCTGCTGCTCTGCAGGTAGAGCCCGGCGAAGACGCCCGGGTGCGCGCGCTGCGCCTGCAGCATCGCGAGGCCGCCGAGGCTCGCCCCCATCCCGAGCACCACCCCCGTCGAGACCTCGGCCGTCAGCCGCGGCACCAGCCCCAGGGCGAGCGCCCGGCCGTACGTCGTGGAGGCGCTGTAGGTCTCGTTGCGGTCGACGGGGGCGAGCAGCGCGGCGCGCATCGGCGGCATCCTGCGCGCCTCGACCATGGCGTCGAGGAAGTGCGCGAGCCCGGCGAGGGCGTCGTACTCGGGCCCGTCGTGCACGACCAGCAGCGGCGCCTCGTCACCGTCGTCCAGGCCGGTCGCGGACCACAGGACGCAGGGCACGTCGGAAGCCAGACCCCTGCTGGACAAGGCCATCTCGCGCCGCGGGCCACGTGGGGGGTCGGACGTCGTCCAGGCGGGTGCGGAGTACTCCGGCAGCTCGAGCACGGACTTGTCGCCGAACGCCCCACCCACGCGCAGCGGGTTGCCGGGGTCGCAGACCCACTCGCTGCCGCCGTCTCGGTGCTGGAGCTCGAAGGAGTACTCGACCCGGTCGACTCCCGGCCGGGGCACCCGCAGCACCCACTCGTCGCCGGCTCGCGTGAACCCCAGCAGGTCGCCCGGGATGCGGACGTCCTGCTGCAGCCGCACACCGGACAGCACGCCGTCGGGATCCGGGTGGGTGAAGGCGAGGTCGTCGCCGTCGAGGCTGGCGGGCATCGCCCGGCAGGCTAGCCGGACCGGGTCAGCCGGCGGACCCGCTGCGCGCCTGGGACCAGACGCGCACGATGTCGCGGACCGAGAGCACCCCGACGACCTCGCTCGCGTCGCAGATGACCAGGTGGCGGAACCCGCCGGCCACCATGGTCGCCGCGGCCTGGTCCAGGTCCCACTCCGGCAGCCCGACGACGGCGTCGCGGGTGAGGTGGTCGGCCGCCACCTCGCGGTCCAGGTCCTCGCCGTCGGCGACCGCCTCGAGCACGTCGCGCTCGGTGAGGATGCCCGGCCCGTCGAGGTCGGGGTCGAGCACCACGGCGGCCCCCACCCGGCGCTCGCGCATGAGCGTCGCGACCTGCCGGATCGTGTGGGCGGGCCCCACCGTCAGCACGGCGGGGGTCATGACCTCGCGGACCAGCACGGGTGCTCCTCGGTCTCGGGGATCGGTGACGCTACGACCTCAGCCGACCGGGTGCATCCACCCGTGCGCGTCGGCGGCGCGGCCGTACTGCAGGTCGAGCAGCGCCGAGCGCAGCCGCAGGGTGACCTCGCCGGAGCCGCCGTCGCCCATCGTCCACTCGCCGGAGCTGCTCTTGGCGTGGCCGACCGGCGCGATGACTGCCGCGGTGCCGCAGGCGAAGACCTCGGAGATGGAGCCGTCCTCGGCGCCCTTGCGCCACTCGTCGACCGAGATCCGCCCCTCCTCGACCGTGAGGCCGAGCTCGGGAGCGAGCTGGAGCAGCGAGTCGCGGACGACGCCCGGCAGCAGCGTGCCGGTGAGGGCGGGCGTCATGAGCCGGGTACCGCCGTCGAGGACGAAGAACAGGTTCATCCCGCCCATCTCCTCGACCCAGCGGCGCTCGACGGCGTCGAGCCAGACCACCTGGTCGCAGCCCTTCTCCGCCGCCTGGCGCTGGGCGAGCAGGCTGCCGGCGTAGTTGCCGGCGCACTTCGCCTCGCCCGTCCCGCCCACGGCGGCCCGGACGTACTCGTCGGAGAGCCAGACCGTGACGGGCTTGACCTCGCCGGAGAAGAACGGCGTGACCGGGAACGCGATGAGCAGGAAGAGGTACTCGAGCGCCGGCCGCATCCCGACCTGCGCCTCGGTGGCGATCATGAACGGCCGCAGGTAGAGGCTCTGCCCGTCGGCGGTGGGCACCCACGCGCGGTCGGTGTCGACCAGGGTGTCGACGGCGTCGAGGAAGACCTCGACCGGCAGCTCCGGCATCGCGAGGCGGGCGGCCGAGCGGTTGAAGCGGCGGGCGTTCTCCTCCGGGCGGAAGACGGCGACGCCGCCGTCGGGCTGGCGGTAGGCCTTGAGCCCCTCGAAGATGGCCTGGCCGTAGTGCAGCACCATGGCCGACGGGTCCAGCTGCAGCGGCTGGTACGCCCCCAGCCGGGCGTCGTGCCAGCCCTCGGCCTCGGTCCAGCGCACGGTGACCATGTGGTCGGTGTGGACCCGGCCGAAGCCCGGGTCGGCCATGAGCGCCTCGCGCTCCGCGTCGCTGCGCGGGGCGCTGCTCGGCACCACCTCGATGCCCGTCCCGGTGCGCGCTGTCGCCGTCATGGTTGCTCGTCTCCTCGTCTGCTGGGCCCGGACGAGGAAGCGCCCGCGCCACCCCTGACGGTATCCGAGGGGGTGGCGCGGGCGGCAGTCCGGATGATCAGACGCGGGCGTCCTTCTTGCCCAGCGCAGTGCCGAGGCCGATCATCGCGACACCCAGCACCAGGTGCAGGTAGTTGTCGGCGGAGTTGACCGGCACGAAGTTCGCCGCGCTGTCGAGGTCGATGACCAGGCCGTAGAGGAACAGCACGACGTAGACCGCGCCGC
The DNA here is from genome assembly GCA_036675425.1 of Actinomycetales bacterium. Classification (GTDB taxonomy): domain Bacteria; phylum Actinomycetota; class Actinomycetes; order Mycobacteriales; family SCTD01; genus SCTD01. The sequence goes on from JAKFFB010000105.1 coordinate 26,012, forward strand.
CGCCGACGAGGAAGAGCTTCGCCCCCGCCGCGATCTCGGCCATGACGATGCCGACCACGCCGAAGAGCAGGTGGACCAGGTTGTGCAGCACCGACACCTGGAAGATGCCGAGCAGCTCGGCGCCGGAGTCGTTGCTGGCGAAGGAGAGCTCGTCGAAGCCGGTCGTGATGCCGGGCACGAAGCCCAGCAGGCCGACCAGCACGAAGGTCGCGCCGACGAGCAGCGCGGCCGTCTGGAGGAGCGAGCGGCTACCGGTGGAGGTGGTTCCGATGGTCATGGGAGTCCTTCCGAGCTCAGGCCCGCGCTCTGCGGGCTGCTGAACGGCGTTCGGAGGACCGGGCCGAGCGGTTCAGCCGAGGCGGGAGCAGATCGCGTCGCCGACAGCGGACGTGCTCCGCGGGGCGGTGCCGCGGCTGCGCAGGTCCTCGGCCACGCCGGCCTCGACCCGGCGGGCGGCGTCGGCGTGCCCGAGGTGGTCGAGCAGCAGCGCGACGGACAGCACCGTCGCCGTCGGATCGGCGACCCCCTGCCCGGCGATGTCCGGGGCGCTGCCGTGGACCGGCTCGAACATCGACGGGTTGGTCCGCGTCGCGTCGATGTTGCCGCTGGCCGCCAGGCCGATGCCGCCGCCGATGGCCGCGCCGATGTCGGTGAGGATGTCGCCGAACAGGTTGTCGGTGACGACGACGTCGAACCGCTCGGGCTGGGTCACGAAGAACATCGAGGCGGCGTCGACGTGCTGGTAGTCGGTGGCGACGTCGGGGAACTCCGCGGCGACCTCGTCGAAGACCCGCTTCCAGAGCCCCCCGGCGTGCACGAGCACGTTGGTCTTGTGCACCAGCGTCAGGTGCCTGCGCTCGCGCTGCTGCGCGCGGGCGAAGGCGTCGCGCACGACGCGCTCCACGCCGTACGCCGTGTTGAGGCTGGTCTCGGTCGCGACCTCGTGCGGGGTGCCGACGCGAAGCCGGCCGCCGTTGCCGACGTACGGCCCTTCCGTGCCCTCGCGGACCACCACCATGTCGATGGCCTTGTCCCCCACCGGGCTGGTCACACCGGGGAAGAGCCGCACCGGGCGGAGGTTCACGTGGTGGTCGAGCGCGAAGCGCAGCGTCAGCAGCAGCCCGCGCTCGAGCACCCCGGGCGGCACGGAGGGGTCGCCGATGGCGCCGAGCAGGATCGCGTCGTGGCCGCGCAGCTCCTCGAGCGCGCTGCCGGGCAGCGCCTCGCCGGTGCGGGCGTAGCCCGCAGCGCCCAGGTCGTACGACGTCGTCTCGACGCCGGGCAGGACGGCGTCGAGGACCTTGAGGCCCTCCGCCACCACCTCCGGTCCGATGCCGTCCCCGGGGATGACCGCCAGCCGCGTGCTCATGCAGCGAGACTAGCCGTCGTGAGACGGCCGTCCCACGCTATGAGACGCGGTTGACGGCACTGACGATGGCGCGCAGCGAGCTCGTCACGATGCTCGGGTGCACGCCGCAGCCCCACAGCACGCGGCCGGCGACGGCGACCTCGAGGTAGGACGCGGCCTGCGCCTCCTCGCCCGCACCCGTCGCGTGCTCGGCGTAGTCGAGCACCCGTGCGTCGAGGTCGAGCTCGGTCAGCGCGTGCACGAAGGCCGCGATCGGTCCGTTGCCCTCCCCCCGGATCGTGCGGGTCTCGCCCTGCCACTGCACGACCGCCTCGATCCGGTCCGAGTCACCGGTGGCGGAGGTGAAGGACACCAGCTGCAGCGGCTGCTCGTGCTGCAGGTAGGTCTCCGTGAAGAGCTCCCAGATCCGGCTGCCCGAGATCTCGCCGCCGGCGTCGTCCGCGATCTCCTGGACCACGCGCGAGAACTCGATCTGCATGCGGCGTGGCAGGTCGAGGTGGTGCTCGTTCTTGAGGACGTAGGCGACGCCGCCCTTGCCGGACTGGCTGTTGACGCGGATGACGGCTTCGTACGACCGGCCCACGTCGTGCGGGTCGATCGGGAGGTACGGGACGCCCCAGGTGAAGGTCTCGACCGGGACCCCGGCCTGCGCGGCGTCCTTCTCGAGCGCCTCGAAGCCCTTCTTGATGGCGTCCTGGTGGCTGCCGGAGAAGGCCGTGTAGACGAGGTCGCCGGCGTAGGGGTGGCGCGGGTGCACGGGCAGCTGGTTGCAGTGCTCGACGGTGCGGCGGATCTCGTCGATGTCGCCGAAGTCGATCTGCGGGTCGACGCCCTGGCTGAAGAGGTTCAGGCCGAGCGTGACCAGGCAGACGTTGCCGGTGCGCTCGCCGTTGCCGAACAGGCACCCCTCGACGCGGTCCGCGCCGGCCATGACGCCCTGCTCGGCGGCCGCGACGGCGGTGCCGCGGTCGTTGTGCGGGTGCAGGCTGAGGATGACGCTGGAGCGGCGGTCGCCCAGGTTGCGCGAGAACCACTCGACCTGGTCGGCGTAGGTGTTCGGGGTCGACATCTCCACGGTGGCAGGCAGGTTCAGCACGACCGGGTTCTCGGGCGTCGGCTGCCAGACGTCCATCACCGCCTCGCAGACCTCGAGCGCGTAGTCGAGCTCGGTGCCGGTGAAGGACTCCGGGCTGTACTGCCAGCGGACCGTCGTCCCGTCGAGCAGCTCGTTCGCGTACTTCTGGCACCACTGCGCGCCGCGCCCGGCGATGTCCTTGATGCCGTCCTTGTCGAGGCCGAAGACGACGCGGCGCTGCAGCGTGGAGGTCGAGTTGTAGAGGTGGATCAGCGCGGTGCCGCGGAAGCCGACGAGCGACTGCACGGTGCGCTCGATGAGCTCCTCGCGCGCCTGGGTGAGCACCTGGATGGTGACGTCCTCCGGCACCAGGTCCTGCTCGACGAGCACCCGGATGAAGTCGAAGTCGGTCGCGCTCGCGGCCGGGAAGCCGACCTCGATCTCCTTGTAGCCCATGGCGACGAGGAGCGTGAACATGCGGAGCTTGCGGTCGGCGTCCATCGGGTCGATGAGCGCCTGGTTGCCGTCACGCAGGTCGACGCTGCACCACTGCGGGGCGACGTCGATGGTGCGGGACGGCCAGGTGCGGTCCGGCAGGTCGACCGGCGGGAAGGCGGTGTAGCGCTGGAACGGCATGCGACTGGGGGTCTGGCGGGTCATGCAGGGCTCCCTGAGGGCGGTGCGGAAGGCGGCCAGCGCTCGATCCCGCGGCAGGGGGCCGGCCTTAGGAGAGGGCCCCGCCGCGGCGCATAAGGAGGAGTCCGCTCAGCGTCACGAGGGCAGCGTACCGCGAGGGTCAGGCGAGGAAGGCGGCAACGGCGGCGCGGAAGGCCTCGGGCTCGTCGACCCAGGGGAAGTGCCCGGCGCGGGGCAGGACCGTGGTGGTCGCGCGCGGGAAGGTCGCCGCGACCGTCGACACCGAGGCGACGCCGGTCAGCGCGTCGCGCTCGCCCCCGACGACGAGCACCGGGACGTCCAGCGATCCGAGCGCGGCCAGCATCGCGGCGACGTCGACCTGCTCGACGCCGGCGCCGAAGCCGAGCTCGGCGCGCTTGCTGCTCTGGGTGTCCGCCGTCGCGGCGTGGGCCTGGGTGCGCTCGTCCCAGCGGCCGTAGAAGAAGGGCCGGGTCGCGCGGACCAGCGCCTGCTGCTGCGCGGGGTTGGCGTACGACAGGGCGTCCTGGGCCTCGGCGGCCTCGGAGTACCACGGCTCGTCGGAGCGGGACGCCCTGATCGCCGCGACGTCCTCGCGGGAGCCGCCCTGCAGCCGGTCGCTGGGCGTCACCAGCACGAGAGAGCGGACGCGGTCGGGGTGCGCCGCGGCCCAGGCCTGCGCGACCAGGCAGCCGGCCGAGTGCCCGAGCACGTCGAGCTGCTGCTCCCCGAGGTGCCCCCGGAGCGCCTCGACGTCGTCGGCGAGCCGGTCGAAGCGCAGGGTGGACGGGTCGGCCGGCACCTCGCTGTGCCCCGTGGCGCGGGTGTCGAGCAGGACCAGCGTCCGGTCGCCGGCGAGGCCGCCGAGGTCCTCGAGGTAGGCGCTCGCGCGTCCGGGACCGCCGGGCAGGCAGACCAGGCGCGGCCCGCTGCCGACCTCGGAGTAGGCCAGCCGGGTGCCGTCGGCACCGACGAAGGAGGTCAAGAGAGGTCGACGGAGCGCACGCTGTGGGCGCCGATCTCGGCGGACAGCTGCTCCAGCACCTCGTGCGGCACGGCGCTGTCGACGGTGAGCGCCATGAGCGCGTGACCGCCCTCCTCCTGGCGGGCCACCTGGGCACCGGCGATGTTGATGCCGGCGTCGCCGAGCCGCGCTCCGACGATGCCGACGATGCCGGGCTGGTCGTGGTACTTGAAGAGCAGCACGTGCTTCTCGGCGACCAGCTCGACGTCGAAGCCGTCGACCTCGACCAGCTTCTCGACCTGACGCGGGCCGGTGAGGGTGCCGGAGACCGACACGGTCTCCCCCGTCGGCAGCACGCCGTGGACCCGCACGACGTTGCGGTAGTCCGCGCTCTCCGCAGACGTCGCGAGCGACACCTCGAGGCCGCGCTCGGTCGCCAGGGTGGGGGCGTTGACGAAGGTGACCTGCTCCTCGACGACGTCCTCGAAGACGCCCTTGAGAGCCGCGAGCTGCAGGACGGAGACGTCGAGCTCGGCGATCTCGCCGCGGACCTCGACCTCGAGGCTCGCGGCGACGCCGCCGGCCAGCGCGGTGAAGACGCGACCGAGCTTCTCGACGAGCGGCAGCGCGGGACGGATCTCCTCGGGGACGGTCCCGCCGGCCTGCACGTTGACGGCGTCCGGCACGAAGTCGCCCTCCAGGGCCAGTCGCACCGACCGGGCCACGGCGACGCCGGCCTTGTCCTGGGCCTCGGCCGTGGACGCGCCGAGGTGCGGGGCGACCACCACGGAGTCGAACGCGAACAGCGGCGAGTCGGTGCACGGCTCGGTCGCGAAGACGTCCAGGCCGGCGCCCGCGACGGCGCCCGCCTCCAGCGCCTTCGCCAGCGCGGTCTCGTCGAGCAGGCCGCCGCGCGCGGCGTTGACGATCCGCACCGTCGGCTTGCACAGCGCGAGCTCCTTCTCCCCGATCAGCCCCACGGTCTCGGGCGTCTTGGGAAGGTGGATGGAGATGAAGTCGCTCTCGCGGAGCAGGTCCTCGAGGCTGACCAGCCGGACGCCGATCTGCGCGGCCCTGGCCGGCGAGACGTACGGGTCGTAGGCGATCAGCGAGGTGCCGAAAGCCGACATGCGCTGGGCGAACAGCACGCCGATCCGGCCGAGCCCGATGACGCCGACGACCTTGTCGGCCACCTCGACGCCGGTCCAGCGGCTGCGCTCCCAGCGGCCGGACTTCAGGGCGGCGTTGGCCGGGGCGACGTTGCGGGCGCAGGCCAGCAGCAGGGCCACGGCCTGCTCCGCCGCGCTCACGATGTTGCTCTGCGGGGCGTTGACCACCATGACGCCGCGCGCGGTGGCGGCGGGGACGTCGACGTTGTCCAGGCCGATGCCGGCGCGGGCGACGACCTTGAGCCGTGGAGCGGCGGCCAGGGCCTCCGCATCCACCTGCGTGGCGCTGCGGATGAGGACCGCGTCGGCATCGGCCAGCGCGGGCAGCAGGGCCGAGCGGTCGGCCCCGTCGACGTGCCGCACGTCGAAGCCGTCCCCCAGGACGGCCAGCACGGACGGCGCCAGCTCCTCGGCGATGAGCACGATCGGTCGAGTGGTCATTGCGTCGAGGCTACCGGCGACACCTGCGCCCGATTCCTCCCGTACGCCCGCCGCAGGCGCCGTGACCTGAGAGGATGCGGCGACTCCCGCACCCCCCTCCCTCCTGGAGCACTCGTGCCCGCTGGTTCCCGACGTCCGCTGCTCTGCGCGGGCCTGCTCCTCGTCGCTCTCGCCGGAGGCGGGCTGAGCGCGGTGCCGGCAGCCGCGACGACGAGCGACTCCTTGACGAGGGCGAGCGCGAGCCTGCGGGCGGCCGTCGAGGACGGCGGCAGCGACCTCGCGGGGCTGCCCAAGGGCTGGGTCCGCCGCGCGCCGGCACGCGCGGCCCTGCGCACGACCGCGCCGTCCGACGGCACCGGCCCGGTGGCGAGCGGGAACCTCACCACGAGCGCGGTGTCCACCATCAACGTCACCTACGTCGGCAGCTGGCCGGATCCCGCGAAGGCGGCGTTCGAGTCCGCCGTGGCGATCTGGGAGCGCACCCTCGAGTCGGCCGTGCCGATCGAGGTCGAGGCCACGGCGCGGGTGTTCTCGGACCCGTCGCTGCTCGGCGGCGCGGGGCCGTACGACTTCCGGCGCAACAACCAGGGCACCTCGAGCCTCTACGACGACGTGTTCGAGCCGGTCGCCCTCGCCAACGCCAAGCGCGGCACCGACGCCCTGCCCGGCGAGCCCGACATCCTGGCCGACTTCAACCCCGCGATGGAGAACCCCGACGGCAGCCCGGGCCTCTACTTCGGCCTCGACGGCAACCCCCCGGCGAACCAGATCGACTTCAAGACCGTCGTGCTGCACGAGATCGGTCACGGGCTCGGCCTCGTCGGGACCGCCTCCGTCGCCGCTGACGGCACGGCGACCGTCGGCGACCGGGCGGTGAACGGCGACGCGAACGTGCGCAGCGGCGTCTCCTACGACACCTTCACCTACGCGACCACGGCAGCCCAGGCCGGCAACGGCGGCGCGCGCGTGCTCTCGCTGCCCGACGGCAGCTCCGAGCTCGAGACCGCGCTGACCGGCGACCAGCTCTACTGGGCCGGGCAGCTGGCGCGCACGGCTGCCGGCGGCGCGAAGGTCCGGCTCTACGCGCCGGCCGACTTCTTCGAGGGGACGTCGTACGGCCACCTCGACGAGGGCAGCTACGCCGGTGAGCACCCGAACGGCCTGATGACGCCGTTCATCGAGCCCGGCGAGTCGATCAGCGACGTCGGTCAGATCGCGATGGGGATGCTGGCCGACATGGGCTACGCGATCCCGGCCCTGCGCGGCACCCGGTACACCGCGGTCGACCCGGTCCGCATCCTCGACACCCGCGAGGGGATCGGCGCGACGAAGGCCGCGGTCGGTCCGAGCAGCGTCGTCGACCTGCGCGTCACCGGCGCGAACGGCGTCCCGAGCGACGCGACCGCTGTGGTGCTCAACGTCACCGGCGTGGCGCCGACCGCCGCGACCGACGTCCGCGTCTACCCCACCCCGGTCGTGCTGAGCACGGTCCCCGTCGTGTCCAACCTCAACCTGGTCCGCGGCGTCACGCGGGCCAACCTGGTCACGGTCCCCGTCGGCAACAACGGCCGGGTGCGGCTGCGCAACAACTCGGGGTCGGTCCACCTGCTGGCCGACCTGGCGGGCTTCTACAGCCCCTCCGCGCTCGCGACCTTCACCCCGGCCGACCCGACCCGCATCCTCGACACGCGCTCGGCGGTCGGCACCTCCGGCACCACCCCGCTCGGCGCCGGCCAGGTGCTCGACCTCGCCGTCTCCGGCGGGGGCAGCCCGGTTCCCGCCGGCGCGGCGGCGGTCGCCCTGACGGTCACCGCCGTCGCCGCCACGTCGGCGACCGACGTCCGCGTCTACCCGACCCCGTCCGGCGCCACTGCGCCCCCCGTCGTCAGCAACCTCAACGTCAGGCCGGGACCGCCCGTGCCGAACGTCGTGATCGTCAAGGTGGGCGCCGACGGCAAGGTCCGGCTCCGCAACCAGGCCGGTGCCGTGCACCTGCTCGCGGACGTCGCGGGCTGGTACGACGGGAGCCTGTCGGGCGCGCTCTTCCGCCCCGTGACGCCGTCGCGGCTGCTCGACACCCGGATCCGTCTCGGTACCTCGAGCACGGCCGACACGACGGTCGGTCCCGGCGAGCTGGTCACGCTGCGGGTGGGTGGTCTCGCGCAGGTGCCGAGCCTGTCGACCGCCGCGGTCCTGAACGTCACCGGCGTCGCCGCGACGGCCGGCACCGACGTGCGCGTCTACCCCGCCACCGCGTCGTCGGTCCCCGAGGTGTCGAACCTCAACCTCGGGACCGGCCAGACGGCGGCCGACCTGGTCGTGGTGAAGCTCGGCAACCGCTCGGTGCGGCTGCGCAACTCCGCGGGCGAGGTCGCCCTGCTGGCCGACGTCGCCGGCTGGTTCGGCCCGGCGAGCTAGGCCCGGAACGCCGACGGCCGGTCACCCCAGCGGGGAGACCGGCCGTCGTACGTCAGAGGGCTACTCGCCCGCGTCGTCGATCCACGCCATCATCGGGCGCAGCGTGGCGCCGACGACCTCGATCGGGTGGTCCGCACCCTGCTTGCGGAACGCCGCCAGCTCGGGCCCGCCGTTCTCGTCGTCCTCGATGAGCCGCTTGGTGAAGGTGCCGTCCTGGATCTCGGCGAGCACCTGCTGCATGGCCTTCTTGGTCTCCGCCGTGATGATGCGCGGGCCGGTGACGTAGTCGCCGAACTCGGCGGTGTCCGAGATGGACCAGCGCATCTTGCCGATGCCGCCCTCGTACATCAGGTCGACGATGAGCTTGAGCTCGTGCAGGCACTCGAAGTAGGCGACCTCGGGCTGGTAGCCCGCCTCGATGAGCACCTCGAAGCCGGTCTGCACGAGCGCGGAGGCGCCGCCGCAGAGCACGGCCTGCTCGCCGAACAGGTCGGTCTCGGTCTCCTCCTTGAACGTCGTGCGCAGCACGCCCGCCTTGGTGCCGCCGATGCCCTTGGCGTACGACAGGGCGAGCTGCAGGGCCGTGCCCGTAGCGTCCTGCTCCACGGCGACCAGGCACGGCACGCCGCGCCCGTCGACGAACTGCCGCCGGACGAGGTGACCGGGGCCCTTCGGGGCGACCATGGCGACGTCGACGCCGGCCGGCGGGGTGATCAGGCCGAAGCGGATGTTCAGGCCGTGCCCGAAGAAGAGCGCGTCGCCGTCCTTGAGGTTCGGCGCGACGTCGGTCTCGTACAGCTTCCGCTGCACGGTGTCGGGCGCGAGGATCATGATGACGTCGGCCTCGGCGGCGGCCTCGGACGGCGTGACCACCCGCAGGCCCTCCTGCTCGGCCTTGGCCCGGCTCTTGCTGTCCGCCGGCAGGCCGACGCGGACGTCGACGCCGGAGTCGCGCAGGGACAGCGCGTGGGCGTGGCCCTGGCTGCCGTAGCCGAGGACGGCCACCTTCTTGGAGGCGATGAGGCCGAGGTCGGCGTCGTCGTCGTAGTAGATCTCGGCCATGCGGTTGGGGCTCCTTCTCGGGGTTGTTTGCTAGGAGATGCTGCGGAGGCGCGGCTCGGCGCCGGTCATCGACCGCGACCCGCGGCCGACGGCGACCATGCCGGACTGCACGAGCTCGCGGATGCCGAAGGGCTCGAGCACGCGGATGAGCGCGGCGAGCTTGTCCGTGGTGCCGGTCGCCTCGATGGTGACGGCGTCGCTCGCGACGTCGACCACCTTGGCGCGGAACAGCTGCACGGTCTCGAGCACGTGGCTGCGGCTCGACAGGTCGGCCTTGACCTTCACCAGCATCAGCTCGCGCTGCACGCTGGAGTCCGGGTCGAGCTCGACGATCTTGAGCACGTTGACCAGCTTGTTGAGCTGCTTGGTGACCTGCTCGAGCGGCAGGTCCTCGACGGCCACGACGATCGTCATGCGGCTGACCGTGGGGTGCTCGGTCGGGCCGACGGCGAGCGACTCGATGTTGAAGCCGCGCCGGCTGAACAGCGCCGCGACGCGCGCGAGCACGCCGGGCTTGTCCTCGACGAGGACGGAGAGGGTGTGCCGGGTGAGGGCCATGTCAGCAGGCTCCTTGCGCTGTCTTGGCGATGATCTTCGTCAGCTGGGGCGACCCGTCGCGTGTCGCACGACCACATGACGAAGATCGGCGTGAGAGGAGGTCACACATCGTTGGCGTCCCACACCGGGCGGGTGTCCCGCGCGGCGAGGATCTCGTCGTTGCTCGTGCCGGCCGGCACCATCGGCCACACCATGGCGTCCTCGCCGACGACGAAGTCGACCACGACCGGAGCGTCGTCGATGGCCATGGCCTTCTCGATGGTCGCGTCGACGTCGCCCTTGGCGTCGCAGCGCAGGCCCACGCAGCCCATCGCCTCGGCGAGCTTGACGAAGTCGGGCACCCGCTTGCTCTGCAGCTTGGTGTTGGAGTAGCGGCTGTCGTAGAAGAGCGTCTGCCACTGCCGCACCATGCCGAGGTTGCCGTTGTTGATGATGGCGACCTTGATGGGGATTCCCTCGATGGCGCAGGTGACGAGCTCCTGGTTGGTCATCTGGAAGCAGCCGTCGCCGTCGATCGCCCACACCGTGGCCTCGGGCCGGCCGACCTTGGCACCCATGGCCGCGGGGACGGCGTAGCCCATCGTCCCGGCGCCTCCGGAGTTCAGCCAGGTGTAGGGGTTCTCGTAGGAGATGAACTGGCTGGCCCACATCTGGTGCTGGCCGACGCCGCTCACGTAGACCGCCTCCGGGCCGGCGATCTGGCCGATCCGGGTGACGACGTGCTGCGGCGCCAGCGAGCCGTCGGTCGGCTCGGCGTAGCCCAGCGGGTAGCGCTCGCGCCAGTCGTCCAGCGACCGCCACCAGGCGGTGATGTCGGCGCGCGTCCCGGCGTCGTAGAGGTCGCCGATCGCGACGACGAGGTCGGCGATCGTCTCGCGGCAGTCGCCCACGATCGGGACGTCGGCCGTGCGGTTCTTGCCGATCTCGGCCGGGTCGATGTCGGCGTGGATGACGGCGGCGCCGGGTGCGAAGGTGTCGAGCTTGCCGGTGACGCGGTCGTCGAAGCGCGCGCCCAGGCAGATGAGCAGGTCGCTCTTCTGCAGCGCGGTCACCGCGGCCACCGTGCCGTGCATGCCCGGCATCCCGAGGTGCTGCGGGTGGCTGTCCGGGAAGGCGCCGCGGGCCATCAGCGTCGTGACGACCGGGATGCCGGTGAGCTCCGCCAGCACGCGCAGCTCGGCAGCCGCACGCGCCTTGAGCACGCCGCCGCCGACGTAGAGCACGGGGCGCTTCGCGGACGCGATCATCCGGGCCGCCTCGCGGATCTGCTTGGCGTGCGGCTTCGTGGTCGGGTGGTAGCCGGGCAGGTCGAGCTGCGGCGGCCAGCTGAAGCTGCCCTGCGCCTGCAGGATGTCCTTGGGCAGGTCGACGAGCACGGGGCCGGGGCGGCCGGTGCTCGCCAGGTGGAACGCCTCGGCGATGGTGCGCGGGATGTCGTCGACGTGCTGGACCAGGAAGTTGTGCTTGGTGATCGGCATCGTGATGCCGACGATGTCGGCCTCCTGGAAGGCGTCGGTGCCGATCGAGCCGCTCGGCACCTGCCCGGTGATGGCGACCAGCGGGACGCTGTCCATGTAGGCGTCGGCGATCGGCGTCACGAGGTTGGTCGCGCCGGGGCCGCTGGTGGCCATGCAGACGCCGACCTTGCCGGTGGCCTGCGCGTAGCCCTCGGCGGCGTGCCCGCCGCCCTGCTCGTGACGGACCAGGATGTGACGGACCGTCTTGCTGTCGAACAGCGGGTCGTACGCCGGCAGGATGGCACCGCCGGGGATGCCGAAGACGACCTCGGCACCGACGCTCTCGAGCGAGCGCACGAGCGACTGGGCTCCGGTGAGGCTCTCGGGCTGGCCGTCCATGTGTGGTGCCTTCCAGGGTCGAGCGGTGTGCGGGCAAGTGCCCCGAACATGAAAGAACCCCTCGTGCCGGAGCACGGAGGGGTCAGCGCGTCTGCCGGGGCGGCAGGCGCGCTAGGGAACTACGAGAATGCTGAGCACGGGACCAGCCTGCGTCAGCAAGAGGGGCGTGTCAAGCAGGTGGGACGCTCGTCCCGACATGTGGGACGCGCTACCCGGTCACCGCACCCTGCGCGGCGGAGCCGACGAGCTTGGCGTACTTGCCGAGCACGCCGGTCGTGTAGCGCGGCTCGAGCGGCTTCCAGCCCGCGCGGCGCCGGTCGAGCTCCGCCTCGTCGACGAGCAGGTCGAGGGTGCTGGCCTCCAGGTCGAGCCGGATCTGGTCGCCGTCCTGCACCAGCGCGATGGGCCCGCCGTCGGTCGCCTCGGGCGCGACGTGGCCGACGCACAGACCCGTCGTGCCGCCGGAGAAGCGGCCATCGGTGAGCAGCAGCACGTCCTTGCCGAGGCCCGCCCCCTTGATGGCGCCCGTGACCATCAGCATCTCGCGCATGCCGGGGCCGCCCTTGGGCCCTTCGTACCGGATGACGCAGACGTCGCCGGCCTTGAGCGTGCCGTCGACGACGGCGTCCATGCAGCCCTGCTCGCCGTCGAAGACGCGCGCGGTCCCCTCGAAGACGGTCGCGTCGAAGCCCGCGCTCTTGACGACCGCGCCCTCGGGGGCGAGCGAGCCGTGCAGGATCGTGATGCCGCCGGTGCGGTGGATCGGGTTCTGCATGGTGCGGATGACGTCGCCGTCGAGGGCCGGGATGTCCAGCGCCTCGAGGTTCTCCCCCATCGTCCGGCCGGTCACGGTGAGCACGTCGCCGTGCAGCAGCCCGGCGTCGAGCAGCGCCTTCATCACCACGGGAACGCCGCCGATGCGGTCGATGTCGGTCATGACGTAGCGCCCGAACGGCTTCACGTCAGCGAGGTGCGGGACGCGGCTGCCGATCCGGGTGAAGTCGTCGTACGACAGCTCGACCCGGGCCTCGTTGGCGATGGCCAGCAGGTGCAGCACGGCGTTGGTCGAGCCGCCCAGCGCCATGACCACCGTGATGGCGTTCTCGAACGCCTCCTTGGTGAGGATCTGCCGCGCGGTGATGCCGGCGTCGACGAGGCGCACCACCGCCTCGCCGGACGCGATCGCGAAGGCGTCGCGGCGCTTGTCGACCGCAGGCGGGGCAGCGCTGCCGGGCAGCGACATGCCCAGCGCCTCGGCGGCGCTGGCCATCGTGTTGGCGGTGTACATGCCGCCGCACGCGCCCTCGCCGGGGCAGGTGGCCTTCTCGATGGCGTCGAGCTCCTCGGGCGTGATGAGCCCCCGCGCGCACGCTCCGACGCCCTCGAAGACGTCGATGATGGTGAGGTCGCGGTCCTCGCCGTCGAGCCCCTTGAGCTTGCCGGGCAGGGTCGAACCGGCGTAGAGGAAGACGCTCGCGAGGTCGAGTCGCGCCGCGGCCATGAGCATGCCCGGCAGCGACTTGTCGCAGCCGGCGAGGGTGACCGAGCCGTCGAGCCGCTCGGCGAACATCACCGTCTCGACCGAGTCGGCGATGACCTCGCGGGAGACCAGCGACGCGCGCATTCCCTCGTGGCCCATCGAGATGCCGTCGGAGACCGAGATGGTGCCGAACTCCATCGGGAAGCCGCCCGCCTGGCGGACGCCCACCTTGGCCGCCTTGGCGAGCCGGTCCAGCGAGAGGTTGCAGGGGGTGATCTCGTTCCAGGACGAGGCGACGCCGATCTGCGGCTTGCTCATGTCCTCGTCGGTCATGCCGACGGCGCGCAGCATCGCGCGGGCCGGGGCGCGGTGCATGCCCTCGGTGACGTCGGTGCTGCGGGGCTTGCGGTGGACCTGGTCGCTGCTCACGCGGATCAGCGTAGGACGGCGCACCTCCTAGGCTGATCTCACTGTGGCGACGACCTTCGACTTCACCTCCCGCGACGGCACGCTGCTGCGCGGATGGGCCAACGACGGCGACGGGGTGCCGCTCGTCATCAGCAACGGCCTGGGCACCATCCCCGAGGCGTGGCCGGCGCTGATCGCCCCGGACAGCGGCTACGACGCCGTCACCTGGTACTACCGCGGCACCTTCGGCTCGCGCCGCCCGGCCGACCCGCGCCGCATCCGCGTCGAGGACCACGTCGACGACCTGGTCTCGCTGATGGACGCCCGCGGCATCGACCGGGCGCTGGTGGCCTGCTGGTCGATCGGCGTCAACATCGGCTTCGAGATGACCCAGCGGCACCCCGACCGGGTGGCCGGCCTGCTGGCCGTGGCTGGAGTCCCCGGCGGAACCTTCGCGACGATGGGCGCCCCGCTGCGCATCCCGCGCTTCCTGCGGCGCACCGTCGCCACGCGCACGGTGCGGGCTGCCCGCATCGCCGGGCCGGCTCTGACCTGGCTCGCGCCGCGCATCCCCGTCGACCAGCGAACGGCGTGGCTGCTCAGCCACTCGGGGTTCATGCTGCCCGGAGCCGACCCCGACCTGCTGGTGCAGATGCTGCGCGGGTTCGTCCGGCAGGACTGGCGGTGGTACATGGAGCTCGCGGCCGCCGCGAGCGAGCACGAGCCGATGGACCTCGCCTTCGTCGAGTGCCCGGTGACCCTCGTGGCCGGCCGGCACGACGTCATCACCTCGATGCACGCCGTGCTCGACGCGGCGGCGCGCATCCCGCACGCCTCGATCACGGTCTTGCCCGGCAGCCACTTCCTGCCGCTGGAGCACTCCGACCTCGTGCACGGCGCGCTCGACGAGCTCGCCCGCCGCAGCGAGGTGGCGGCCGCCACTGCTTAGGGTCCCAGCGGCCTAGGGTGCGCAGCGTGACGGCTCTCGACGCGCTGGCCCTGCCCGAGCTCGACATCGGCGACCCGGCGCTCTCCGGGCCGGCCTTCCACGAGCTGCTCGACCGCACCGCGCGCGAGTCCTGCCTCGCGCGGCTGCCGCTGGGCTACCTGGTGCTCGACCGCGAGGCCGGCGAGCACTTCCTGCGGAGCCGTACGGCGATCTTCCCCGGCCAGCTCATCGCCGAGCTCTACGGCATCGGGTCGGGACCGCTGCGCGACGAGATCGACCGCAACATCCTGCACATCGACGGTCCCGATCACGCCCGGCTGCGGCGGCTGGTGAACCCGTTCTTCACCCCTCGCGCGGCGGACCGGTGGCGCCCCGCGATGCGCGGCTTCCTCGAGCAGCTGTGGGCACAGCTCGACGGCTCCTCGTGCGACCTGGTCGAGGCGATCGCGAAGCCCTACCCGTCGCTCACCATCGCGACGGTGATGGGCGCTCCGCTGTCGGACGCGCCCCAGCTGCACGAGTGGTCCAACTGGATCCAGCGGCAGTTCGACGGCCCGAGCCTCGAGGCCCTGCGTGAGCGGATCGAGCAGGCGTGCGCGGAGTTCTACGTGTGGTGCGACGCGCTGCTCGCCGCCCGCCGGGGCGACCCGGGCGACGACCTCGTCTCCGTGCTCATCGCCGCCGAGGAGGACGGCGACCGGCTGACCGACGTCGAGCTCGTCAACCTCGTCCTCAACGTCCTCATCGGCGGCGTCGACACGACGCAGGCTCAGCTGTCGCACGCGCTGCGTCTGTTCGCCGAGCACCCGGACCAGTGGGCACTGCTGGGCGAGCGAGCCGACCTCGTACCGGCCGCCGTCGAGGAGGTGCTCCGGCACGAGCCGATCACGCCGTTCACCGCGCGACTGCTGACAGAGGGCGAGGTCTTCCGCGACGTCGACCTGCCCGCCGGGACGCTGCTGATGATCAGCGCCGTCACCGGGAACCGCGACGGGGCAGGCGATCCCGCCTTCGACATCACGGCCGACCGCAGCGGCGCGCGGCTGATGACGTTCGGTGCCGGCATCCACCACTGCCTCGGTGCCAACCTCGCACGGGCCGAGCTGGAGGAGGCGCTCACGTTCCTGGCGCCGCGCATGCCCGGCCTGCGCATGACCCAGGCCCCGGAGTACGGCACCGTGCAGGGCATCTACGGGCTGGAGTCGCTGCACCTGGCCTGGGACTGATTCTGTCGGTGCCGGCTCGTAAGTTGCTGGGATGACGAGCCTTTCGACGTTGAGCACGGATGCGCTGGGTGAGGGGATCTGCCTGCGCGCGGGTCGGATCGCGGCTGCGGAGGCTGAGATGCTGCCGTGGGTCGCGGAGTTCGATCGGCGTGAGGGTTGGGCCGGGACGGGCTTGCTGTCGTGCGCGCACTGGCTGTCCTGGAAGGTCGGGCTGTCGCTGGGTGCGGCGCGCGAGCAGGTACGGGTCGCCCGCCGGCTGGAGGAGCTGCCGTCGGTGGCTGAGGCCTACGGCGCGGGTCGGATCTCCTACTCCAAGGTCCGGGCCATCACCCGGGTCGCCGAGCCGGCGGACGGGATCGACTGGGTCGAGCACGCGCGGCACTCCACGGCGTCGCAGCTCGAGGCCGTCGTGCGCGGGGTGCGTCGGGCGCAGGCCGCCGAGCAGGCCGAGGCCGATCCGGAGACAGCGGCGTGGCAGCTGCGGACCCGGGTGCGTTACAACGACGACGGCAGCTTCTCGATGACCGTCAGCGGGCCGGCGGAGT
>JAKFFB010000110.1:0-9762 GCA_036675425.1 Actinomycetales bacterium
CGAGCTGCTCGAGCGCGGCGGCCTCTACACCGAGCTCTACCGGCGGCAGTTCGCCGCGCAGGAGAGCGAGCCCGTGATCGACTGAGCGCGGGAGCGCTACCCGGCGCCGCCGGCGTTCTTGCCCCCTGTACCACCCATCTCGCCGTCGTCGGTCATCGCGTCCGGGTCGCTGCTGGCGGGCGTGTCCGCGCTGCCGTCCAGGGGACCGGCGGCCACGTCGGTGCCTTCCTCGAGCACGGCAGGGTCGTTCTCTGGCTGCGTCATGCCCAGGCTCTACCCCTACAGCGCTCGGGTGATCCCGCCGTCGACCGGGATCATCGCGCCGGTGAGGTAGGCCGCGGCCGGGCTCAGCACGAACGCCGCCACCCGGCCGAACTCCTCCGGGGTTCCGTAGCGACGCAACGGGATCGTCTGCTCGACCGACCGGCGGACCTCGGGATCGGGACCGTCGAGGTCGCGCACCCGGTCGGTGTCGACCCGCCCGGGCAGCAGAGCGTTGACGCGGATCGCCCGGGCACCGAGCTCGTCAGCCATCGTCTTGGCGAGCATCCCGAGTCCCGGACGCAGCCCGTTGCTGGCCGCCAGACCGGCGATCGGCGCCTTCACGCTCGTGGAGAGCACCAGAGCGAGCGAGCCGCCCTCGGGCGGCAGAGCGTCGACCACGGCACGACACATCCGCACCGCACCGAGGAAGACGCTGTCGAACGCACCCCGCCACTGCTCGTCGGTGAGGCCGAGCGCCGGCCCGGCAGGCGGTCCGCCGACGCTGACCAGCGCCCCGTCGAGCCGGCCGTACGCCTCGAGCGCAGCCGACACGAGGCGGTCCGGCGTGCCGGCGTCCGCGAGGTCGGCGGCGACGCCGACCGCACCCAGCGCCTCTGCCGCGCTCTGCACCACCGCCTCGTCCCGGGCAGCGAGCACCACCCGCGCTCCCTCGGCCGCCAGAGCGGTCGCCGCGGCGAGCCCGAGCCCCCGCGACGCGCCCGTGACGACGTAGACCCTGCCCTCGAGCCCGAGATCCACGGCTAGGGGACCACGAGGGTGCGGACGGCCGTCCCGGCGGCCATGTCGGCGAAGGCGCCGTCGATGCCGTCCAGCCCGACGGTGCCGCTGATCAGGGCGCCGAGGTCGAGCCGGCCCTCGGCGGCGTGGCCGAGGATCCGCGGGATGTCGACGAGGGGGTCGGTGCTGCCGTAGACGCAGCCCTGGATCGTGCGGGCGAAGTGGAAGAGCTCGAGCGCGGTGAAGGACACCTGCTGCTCCTTGCCGCCGATGCCGACGATCGTGGTGACGCCGCCGCGGCGGGTGGCCGACCAGGCGGGCCGGATCGTGTCGGCGAGCCCCACGCAGTCGAACGCGTGGTCCGCGCCGCGGCCGTCCGTCAGGCCGCGGACCTGCTTAGCAAGCTCGCCCCCGGCCTCGAGCACCTCGGTCGCTCCCATGGTCCGGGCGAGCTCGAGCTTCTCGGGCGAGCGGTCGACGACGATGACGCTGCCGGCCCCGGCCAGCCGTGCGCCCTGCACGACCGAGAGGCCGACCCCGCCCAGCCCCACCACGAGAACCGACTGACCGGCACGGACCTTCGCCGTGTTCAGCACGGCGCCGACGCCGGTCATCACCGCGCAGCCTACGAGGGCGGCGTGCTCGAGCGGCACCTCGTCGGGCACCGGGATGACGGCCCGCTCGCTGACGACCGTCTCCTCGGCGAAGCCACCTGTCGACAGCCCCGGGTAGACGTCCTGTCCGTCCACGGTGGCGTACGGCGAGCTCGCCGCGCTGCTCGACGTCTCGCACAGCCACGGCTCGCCCTGCAGGCAGTACCAGCAGGTGCCGTCCGGGGGAGCCCAGCAGAGCACGACGCGCGCTCCGGGGACGGTGCTCGTGACGCCCTCGCCGACGGACACCACGGTGCCGGCGCTCTCGTGGCCGAGCACCACCGGCATGGCCTGTCGCAGCGTGCCTCGCGCCAGTGAGAGGTCGCTGTGGCACACGCCGGTGGCCGCGATGCGCACGCGGACCTGGCCGGGGCCGGGCTCAGGCAGGTCGAGCTCGGCGACGCGCAGGCTCTCGCCGGGGGCGGACAGGACGGCGGCGCGGACCACGGGACTCCTCGGGCTCGGGGGGCGTCTGCCGAGCCTACGTATGCCGCGCTTAGGTTCCCCCTACGACGACCACGAGGAGCCTGCCGTGAAGGTGCCGTTCTCCACCGCCGACTTCCTCGACCGCGCCGAGGGGGTCTACCCCCGTCGGATCGGGGTGGTGGACGAGCCCGGGGAGTTCCAGGACGGCGGACTCGGCCGCAGGACCTACGGCGAGGTCGCCGAGCGGGCGCGCGCCCTCGCGGCGGGGCTGGACGAGCTGGGGATCGGCCGCGGTGAGCGGGTCGCGATCGTCAGCCACAACAGCGGCCGCCTGCTGGAGTCCTTCTTCGGCGTGACCGGCTGGGGCCGGGTGCTGGTGCCGGTGAACTTCCGGCTCTCCCGCGACGAGGTCGCCTACATCGTCGAGCACTCCGGTGCGTCGGTGCTGCTGGTCGACCCGGAGGTGGACGAGGCCCTGTCCGACGTCGTGGCGACGCACCGCTTCGTGCTCGGCAAGGAGTCCGACGCGGCGCTGCTGCGGCCCGGCGTCGAACCGGAGCCGTGGGAACCCGACGAGGACGCGACGGCGACCATCAACTACACCTCCGGCACGACCGCGAGGCCGAAGGGCGTGCAGATCACGCACCGCAACATCTGGGTCAACGGCGTCACCTTCGCGCTGCACGCGGGGGTGAGCGACCGCGACGTCTACCTGCACACGCTGCCGATGTTCCACGCCAACGGGTGGGGGATGCCGTTCGCCCTGGCCGGCCTGGGCGTGCCGCAGGTCGTCATCCGCAAGATCGACGGCACGGAGATCCTGCGCCGCGTGGAGCAGCACGGCGTGACCCTGATGTGCGCCGCGCCCGCGGTCGTGGCCTCCGTCCTCGAGGCCGCCGCGACCTGGGACGGCGAGGTCCCCGGACGGGACCGGACCCGGATCATCGTCGCGGGCGCGCCGCCCCCGTCGCGCACGATCCAGCGGGTGGAGGAGGAGCTCGGCTGGGAGTTCATCCAGATCTACGGCCTGACCGAGACCTCCCCGCTGCTGACCGTGAACCGGCGCCGCGCGGAGGAGGACGACCTCGCCCCGGAGGAGCGGGCGCGCCGGCTCGGTCGCGCGGGGATGCCCGGGATCGGCACCCGGATCCGGATCTCGGACAGCGGCGAGGTGCTCGCTCGTGGCAACACCGTCCTCGAGGGCTACTGGCAGCAGCCCGACGCGACCGCGGACGCCCTCGAGGGAGGGTGGTTCCACACCGGCGACGGAGGGGTCGTCGACGAGGAGGGCTACCTGTCGATCAGCGACCGGCGCAAGGACGTCATCATCACCGGCGGCGAGAACGTCTCCTCGATCGAGGTCGAGGACTGCCTCTTCAGCCACCCGGCCGTCGCCGAGGTCGCGGTCATCGGCGTGCCGTCCGAGAAGTGGGGCGAGACCATCAAGGCACTGGTCGTGCTGGCGCCGGGGGAGTCCGCGACCGAGGCGGACCTGATCGCGCACTGCAAGGCGCGGCTGGCCGGCTACAAGGCGCCGACGTCGGTCGAGC
The DNA here is from genome assembly GCA_036675425.1 of Actinomycetales bacterium. Classification (GTDB taxonomy): domain Bacteria; phylum Actinomycetota; class Actinomycetes; order Mycobacteriales; family SCTD01; genus SCTD01. Next base: position 3,632 of record JAKFFB010000110.1, read on the forward strand.
TGCGCGACGCGATCCCGCGCACGGCGACGGGCAAGGTGCAGAAGTTCAAGCTCCGCGAGCAGTACTGGGCCGGCCGCGACCGGAAGGTGAACTGAGCGGGCTACGCCCGAGCGAGGTCCTGCAGCGCCAGCACCGTCCGCCAGTTGCGGGCGGTGGATCCCGAGAACGCCTTGCTCGAGAGGGCTTTCGCGGCTCGTGAGTCCTGGGAGCCCGTCGCGTACGCGACGTAGACCGCGCGGTCGCCCGCGGCCACCCGGTCCGGGGCGACGTCCGCGCTCGAGAGGTCGGGAGCGGCGGTGTCGAGGAAGACGGCGTGCAGCAGCTTCGGGTCCGCGACGTCGGGAAAGGGGTTGGCGGCCACCACCGCGTCGAGCTCGTCCGCGGTGCGCACCAGCACCCCGACCGAGAGGTCCAGCTCGCTGCGCAGCGCGGCCGCGACGGCCTTCGCGAGGGAGGTGGGCGTGCGCCGCGAGGTCACGACCGCGTTCCCGCTCTGCAGGTAGGTCGAGACGTCCGTGCAGCCCACGCCCTCGAGCAGCGACCGGAAGGCCGGCATCGCGATCCGGTTGCGGGCGCCGAGGTTCACCGCCCGCAGGAGGACAACCTGGCGAGGCACGGCTCAGCCCGAGGGCGTCGGCGCCGGCGAGGCTGCGGTCGGCACGACGAGCTCCGGGACCTCGACCGGCAGGCAGGACATCGCGACCGGGTCGCCGCCGGCGAGCGCCGTCACGCGGGCGGCAGCCTCCGACAGCCGCTCCTCCGGCAGCCGACCCGACTCGACCGCGGCGACGAGCGCGTCGCGCATGCGGACGGCCTGGTTGCCGTCGGTGGCGAGCGCGGAGTCTGCGCCGGCCTCGATCGCGCGGACCGCTGCCTCGGGGAAGTCCCAGCGCAGGTTGACCGCGCCCATCCCGAGGCTGTCGGTCATGGCCACGCCCTCGAAGCCCATGTCGCGGAGCAGGGCGTACGCCTTCGGGCTGAGCGATGCGGGCAGGTCGGGGTCGAGAGCGGCGTAGCCGAGGTGGTTGAGCATCACGACGGGCGCGCCCGCGTCGATGGCCGCCTGGAAGGGCAGCAGGTCGGTGCCGCGCAGCTCCTCGAGCGGGGCGTCGACCACGGCGCCTTCGGCGTGGGTGTCGGTCGTGGAGCGGCCCTGTCCCGGGAAGTGCTTGACGGTCGGCGTGACACCGGCGTCGACGAGACCGGCCGAGAAGGCCAGCCCGTACTCCGTGGCGATCGCGGGGTCGGCGCTGAAGGACCGGTCGCCGATGATCCCGCTGTACGGCCCGTCGTCGAGGTCGAGCAGCGGGGCGAGGTCGAGGTCGACGCCCACCTCGAGCAGCTGCGTGCCGATACCCGCAGCCAGCTCGCGCACCTGCGCGGCCGTCAGCTGGCGGGCCATCCGCCGCGGCGAGGGACCGGCGCCGACGATCTCGCGGGTCACCGCGACCCGGCCCGACTCCTCGTCGGTCGAGACCAGCAGCGGGCGGCCGGCGCGGGCCCGAAGCCCGTCGACCAGCGCCTTGACCTGCTCGGCCGACTCGACGTTGGGCTCGGACAGGAAGAGCCCGCCGACGCCGAGGTCCACGACCGACTGCCCCAGCGGTTCGTCGGCTGTCGTCACGCCGGGGATGCCGACGACCAGGACGGCTGCGGCCCGCTTCGCCAGCGGCGCCGGGTCGCACGACGGAGTCGGCGACGGGGCGGCGCCGGACGCGCCGGGGGAGGACGCGGGACCGGCGGACAGCGACTCGGCGCAGCCGCTCAGCAGGCCGCCGGCGAGCAGGAGCGCCGCGAGCCGGGACACGCGGGAGGGGGTCGAGAGCACCGGGGCAGCCTACGTTCGCCCGGTGCCTGCAGCGTGCGTGCAGGTACGTTCGAGCTCCGTCCGCAGCCTCTCCAGGAGACGCCCGTGCCGCTCGAACCCGCCATCGCCGACGTGCTGAAGATGCTCGCGGACAGCGGCGCGCCGCCGATGTCGCAGGGCACGCCGCCGGAGGCCCGCGCCGCGATGCGCTTCATGACGGTGGACCTGCGCGACCCCTCCCACCTCGCGCAGGTGGGCAGCGTCGAGGACATCACCGTCCCCGGCGGCGACGGGCCTGTCCCGGCCCGGATCTACCGCCCCGTCACCGAGGGTCCGCACCCGACCGTCGTCTTCTTCCACGGCGGCGGCTTCGTCATCGGCGACCTCGACACCCACGACGACCACACCCGGCTCATCTGCCGCGACGTCGACGCCGTGGTCGTGAGCGTCGACTACCGGCTGGCTCCCGAGACGCCCTTTCCCGGCGGCTACGAGGACTGCCTGGCCGCGACGCTGTGGGCCGTCGAGCACGCCGCCGAGCTGGGCGGGGACCCCAACCGGGTCGCCGTCGCCGGCGACAGCGCGGGCGGCAACCTCTCGGCCGCCGTCACCATCGGCGCTCGGGAGCAGGGCGTCCGCCTCGCGGCCCAGCTGCTCATCTACCCGGCGGTCGACTTCGCCGACACCGACGAGCACCCCTCGCGTGCCGAGAACGCCGAGGGCTTCTTCCTCACCGAGGCGGACATGCGCTGGTTCGGCGACCACTACGTGCCGGACCCCACGCTGCGCAGCGACCCGTACGCCTCGGTGCTGCGCCACCCCGACCTGACCGGCCTGCCGCCGGCCGTGGTCGCGACGGCGGAGTACGACCCCCTCCGCGACGAGGGCGAGGCGTACGCCGCGGCGCTCGAGAAGGCCGGTGTTCCCGTGGTGGCGCGCCGGTTCGACGGGCTGATCCACGGCTTCTTCGGTCTGCCGCACGTCTCGCCGGCCTCGGCCGAGGCCTGCCGCGTCCTGTGCGCCGACCTCAAGGAGCTGCTGGCGCCGCCCGCCGGCTGAGCAGCTCCAGCAGAGCAGCGGCCTCGGCCTCGCCCCGGTGCGCGAGCACGGCGCCGGGCAGCCGCCGACCGGCCGTGTCGACGTGCAGGCTGGCCAGGCCCAGACGCCGCTCGTACGGCCCCTGCGTCGTGCGCAGGCTCTGCACCTTCGCCCGGGGCGCGATGTCGGTGGTCGTCGTCAGCACGCCGGACGTCGCGACGACGTGCCGCTCGTCCAGGCCGAGTCGCAGCCGCCGGTGCTGCAGCGGTGCGCGCCAGCGGGCCGCGCGCGGGACGGGGACGTCCGCGACGGGCAGCGCCGCGCCGAGCACCCGCGCGACGAGCGCGTCGGCGAGCTCCCGGGGCGCGACCGGCAGGAGCGCTCCGCTGGCCGCCTGCTCCTCGCCGCTGCCGCTGTAGCCGGCGACGTCGACCTCCACCCTGACCCACCCGAACCGCCGCCACAGCAGCGGTTCCCGGACGCGGATCGCCTGCACCCGGCCGGGCGGGATGGTCTGGCTGCGCGTGTCGAGCAGGCCGTGGCGGAGCCGGAGCCCGTCCGGGCTCTCCGCCACGGTGAACCCGTACTCCGACAGGACCCTGCGCACGGCCAACGACCCCACGCCGAGCAGCACCGGTGCCGCGCTGACCACCACGGTGGCCCCCGCCTCCGCGCTGACGGCGAGCGCGCCCAGCACGAGCGCACCCAGCACGACCACGCTCACGAGCGGGGCGCCGAGCAGCGTCGACCAGACCAGCGGGCCGGTGGGGACCACCACCAGCACGCGGTCCGGCTCGGGGGCGGGCGCGTCCTCGGCGCGCTCGCGACCAGCGGCGAGGTCGAGCAGCTGGGTGCGCAGCGCGCCGGCCTGCTCCTCCGGCAGGAACGCCAGCGGCGCCTCGGCGTCACCGGCCCCGACGACCTCGAGCCGGAGCTCGGCCAGGCCCAGGACGCGGGCGTAGAAGGGGCGCACCACGTCGACCGCCTGCACGCGGGCGAGCGGCACGCGGCGGCTGCGCCGGAAGAGCACGCCGCTCTCGACCTGGAGCTCGGTCGGCGTCACCCGGTAGCGCATGGCGCGCCACGACAGCCAGCCCGCGAGCGCGCCGGCCGGCACGCCGACGGCGAGCAGCACCGCGGCGGCGCGGCCGGGGGAGTCGCGCAGCCCCTGCTGACCGACGACGGCGAGCAGCACCAGCGCGAACCGGCCGCCCCGCAGCAGCGGCGTGAGCGGGTGCAGCCGCGCCCAGCCGTCCTCGTCCGCCGGCACCGAGGTCACACGCCCGCCTGCCGCGCCTCGCCCAGCGCGGCCAGCCGGTCGCGCAGCCTGGCGGCCTCCTCGGCGAGCAGCCCCGGGATGGACGCGTCGGTCGCGGCGGCCGCGGTGTGCAGGGTGACCATCGCGAGCCCGAACCTGCGCGCCAGCGGCCCTGCGGTGACGTCGACGTACTGCATGCGGCCGTACGGCACGACGGAGGTGCGCCGCACCAGCACGCCCCGCCGCACGAGCAGGTCGTCCTCGCGCTCCAGGTAGCCCCACGCCGCGTAGCGGCGCTCGACGGCGAGCAGGAGCAGGAGGGTGCCGACCGCGGTGACGACGAGGCCCGCGAGCACGCCGGCGGGACCGGCCGGCACAGCCAGGACCAGCGAGGCGAGGGCACCGGGTGCGGTCACGAGCAGCAGCACCAGCAACCGCCGCAGCCGGAGCAGCGCGGGGTCCGGGTGTCGCCAGGGGGCGTCGGGCGACGGCGTCATCCGGGCGAGCGTAGTGACCGTGACCGATACTGGTGCGGTGGACGCGGAGCAGCAGACGACGCCCTGGTGGCGGGACGCTCGGCAGCGCACCCGCGCGGCCGTCATCGCCTTCGCCGTCCTGGCGCTGGGCGGGATCCTGTTCCCGGCGTTCACGAACTACCTGTTCGCCGGCGACAAGCGGATCGTCGTCGTGACGATGGCGCAGGACGCCGGCCAGAGCGAGCGCCAGCAGCTCAAGGACGCCTGCGGGTCGCTGCCCGGGGTGCGCGTGATCGCCGACCGGGGCAACCCCGACCCGCGCGTCCAGGGCCGCTTCCCTGTGCGCTTCGACGTCAAGGACATCACCGCCGCCGAGTACTCCGCGCTCGCCGCCTGCATCAACCGCTCACCGGGGGTGCGCGGCCTGCTCACCGAGAACGACGGGAACTAGCGGACCTTGAGGGCCACTGGTCCGCGGTGGACGACCTCCCCGACCACGGGGAAGCCTGGGACCTCCCCGACGACCAGCAGGCCGCCGCTGGTCTGCGCGTCGGCGAGCAGCAGCAGCTCCTCCTCCCCGTGCGCGGTCGCCAGGTGCGGCCGCACCCAGTCGAGGTTCCGGCGGGTGCCGCCGCTGACGAAGCCGGCCGCCAACGACTCGCGCGCCCCCTCCAGGTAGGGCACGGCTGCGGCGTCCACGACGGCCGTGGTGCCGCTGGCGCGCATCATCTTGTAGAGGTGGCCGAGCAGGCCGAAGCCGGTGACGTCCGTGGCGGCGCGGGCGCCCGCAGCGACGGCCGCCTCGGCCGCGTCGCGGTTGAGGCGCACCATGCAGTCGACGGCGTGCGGGAAGAGCTCCCCGGTGCGCTTGTGCCGGTTGTTCAGCACGCCCAGGCCGAGCGGCTTGGTGAGGGTGATCGGCAGGCCGGCTTCTGCGGAGTCGTTGCGCAGCAGGCGATCCGGGTCGACCAGGCCCGTGACCGCCATGCCGTACTTCGGCTCCGGGTCGTCGACGCTGTGCCCGCCGGCGACGTGGCAGCCGGCCTGCGCCGCCACGTCCGCCCCGCCGCGCAGCACCTCGGCGAGCAGCTCCGTCGGCAGCCGGTCGCGAGGCCAGCCGACCAGGTTCACGGCGACGACCGGACGGCCGCCCATGGCGTAGACGTCGGACAGCGCGTTGGCCGCGGCGATGCGGCCCCAGTCGTAGGCGTCGTCGACGACCGGGGTGAAGAAGTCGGCGGTCGCGACGACCGCGGTGCGCGCGTCGATGCGGACGACGGCGGCGTCGTCGCCGTCGTCGAGGCCGACGAGCAGGTCGGGCGAGCGGTGCCCGGTCAGGCCGCGGACGACCTCCTCGAGCTCACCCGGCGGGATCTTGCAGGCGCAGCCGCCCCCGGACGCGTACGAGGTCAGCCGCTCCACCACCCCGACCCTAATGGGCTGGTAGCCAGCCGCGGTTCTTGGTGATCTTGCGGTTGTCTGCGGCTCGAGCCGCCGGCGGGGACACCACTGCCAGACCCTGCGACGCGATCGCTACGCCTAGATCGTGACC
>JAKFFB010000092.1:0-9718 GCA_036675425.1 Actinomycetales bacterium
ATGTCGATCCGCGCACCGGCGAGATCCTCGATGCCGACATCGGAGTGGAAAGCCTCTCGTCGCGCAGCCTGCGTGCGCTGCGTTCGCAGGTCATCGCCAAGCCGGTGGAATCGCTGCATGCGCACGACGGGGACGCTAGCGCACCGCCGGCCCGCCCGTCCTCAGATCCCCAGCAGTCGCCCGCAGCTCGCCACGACGTGCGGGTCGCGGCTCACCCCGACGGTGAAGGTCCGGTCCGCGTCCGGGTGATCCTGCTCGTGCAGGTCGGTGGCGGCGAGGACCACGGGGTCCGGGCCCGACAGCACGACCACCCACTCGTCGACCAGCGGGTCGTCGTCGTCGAGCTCGACGCCGGTCACTCCCGGCGCCACCCAGGACTGCAGGCCCCGGGCGTGCAGCCGGGCCTGGGCCCCGGCCGCAGCGAGCGAGGCGTAGACGCCGCGGGTCCGGTCGGTGAGGAAGCGGGCATCCTGCAGAGCGGCGGCGACGGCCGGTGGGGACCCCTCGAGCGCGGCCCGCTCGAGCGAGCGGGACAGCTGGACCAGCTCCCGCTTGGTGGCCCGGTGGACCGGTCCGGCGGTGCTCACCAGGGCGTACGGCGTTGTCGGCATGCGCTCACCCTCCCGTGCAACGTCGTTCAGGAACGGCATTGGCCGCCTGTGCCCCGGTCGAACCGGGTGCAAGGTGGTCACTTGGGACCATGGCGCAACGCCGACGCGCAACGGATCCTCGCTAGTAGGTGGACATCTGTGCCCGCTGCGCACGCTCCCCTGACCCGAGAGGACCCGGATGACCGACGGCGACGCCGCGCGCGTGCCCGGCGTCCTGCTCCTGGTCGAGGACGACCCGGACCACGCGTTCCTGGTGCGCCGGCGCCTGGTCGACCACGGCGCGCTCGGGCTGGTCGTCGTCCACCTCGGCACCGCGGCGGACGCCACCGCGCGGCTGGCCAAGGGCGACGTGCGCTGCGTGCTGCTCGACCTCTCGCTCCCCGACGCCTCCGGGATGGAGGCGCTGCACGCCCTGCGCGCGGTCGACGCCTCCGTGCCGATCGTCGTGCTCACCGGGCTGGACAGCGACGCCGTCGGCATCCGGGCACTGCAGGTCGGCGCCCAGGACTACCTCGTCAAGGGCCAGCACGCGCCGGACGCCGTCGCCCGCTCCGTGCTGTTCGCGATGGAGCGCGCGCAGCGGCAGGAGGCCGAGCGCGCGCAGGCCCAGCTCGGGTCCACCCTGCAGCTGCGCGAGGTGCAGCTCTCCGAGGCGCAGCGGCTGGCCCGCCTGGGCAGCTGGGAGTGGGACGTCACGACCGGCGAGGTCGTCTGGTCGGAGGAGCTGCAGCGGCTGACCGGGCTGTCCGACGTCAGCGGCGTGGAGGCCTTCGAGCGCTACCTCGCGCTGGTCGCCGAGGAGGACCGCGGCGCGGCGGCGGCGCTCTTCTCGGTCGAGGCCGCCGAGGACCCGCCCGTCGTCGTACGCCACCGGCTGGTGCTGCGCAGCGGCAGCAAGCGCTGGATCCAGGGCCACATGACGGCGGCCGGGTGGGACGAGAACGGCAACCCGACCCGCGTGCTCGGCACGATGCAGGACATCACCGAGCAGAAGAGCACCGAGGACCTGCTGGCCCACCAGGCGCTGCACGACACGCTCACCGGGCTGGTCAACCGCGGGGTGCTGCTGGACCGGCTGGCCCGCGTGCTCGCCGCCCCGCGCGAGGACGGCTCCCTGGTCGCGGTGGTCTTCCTCGACGTCGACCGCTTCAAGTGGGTCAACGACAGCCGCAGCCACGCGACCGGGGACCGCCTGCTCGTCGGGGTGGCCCGGGCGCTCGAGCGCGCGCTCCGCCCGACGGACACGCTCGCCCGCTTCGGTGGCGACGAGTTCGTCGTGCTCTGCGAGCGGGTCCGCGACGAGGAGGACGTGCTCGACATCGTCGCCCGGCTGGCGTCGGCCATCGAGGAGCCGATCCCGGCCGAGGGCGACGCCGAGGACGACCTGGCCGGCGTCACGGTGACCGCGAGCATGGGGGTGGCCACCGCCCGACCGGGGGACCCGGTCGACCCCGAGGCGCTGGTGCGCGACGCCGACATCGCGATGTACCGCGCGAAGGAGCGGGGGCGGGCGCGCTTCGAGGTCTTCGACGAGGGGATGCGCGAGCGCGCGACCGCCCGGCTCCGGATCCAGAGCGAGCTGAACGCCGCGCTGCAGACCGACGAGCTGAAGGTGCACTTCCAGCCGGTCGTCGAGCCGAGCACGGGGATCGTGCTCGGGTCGGAAGCGCTCGTCCGCTGGCACCACCCGGAGCGCGGCGTGCTGGCGCCGGAGGAGTTCATCCCGCACGCCGAGGAGACCGGGCTGATCGTGCCGCTCGGCGCGGACGTGCTGCGGACCGCCTGCACCGTGACGGCGCACTGGAACACGGCGCGTCTCGACCCGCTCAACGTCGCGGTCAACCTGTCGTCCCGGCAGCTGTCCGACCCCCAGCTCACCCAGGTCGTCGGCGAGGCGCTCGAGTCGAGCGGGCTGCCGGCGCACCTGCTCTGCCTCGAGGTGACAGAGACCGTCGTCATGGAGGACGCGGCCGCCAGCGCACGCGTCCTCGAGCAGCTGCGGGCGATCGGCGTGACCGTCGCCATCGACGACTTCGGCACCGGCTACTCGTCGCTGGCCTACCTGCTCAGCCTCCCCGTCGACCTGCTCAAGGTCGACCGGTCGTTCGTCGCCGCGGTCGACGACGGCGGACCGGGGGAGGCCATCGTGACCGCCGTGCTGGCCCTGGCCCGCACCCTCGGCCTCGGCGTGGTCGCCGAAGGCGTCGAGACGCTCGCGCAGCGCGAGGTGCTCGCGCGCCTCGGGCTGCGCAACGCGCAGGGCTGGCTGTGGGGACGCGCGGTCGAGCCGCACGAGGCGGAGTGGGCCTGGACGACCGGGCCGGTCGGCGGTGTGCCGCCGCTGGTGGTCGACCTGCCGACCGCCCGGCCGCCGTGGCCGGACGAGACGGCCACCGCAGTGCGCAACGGACGACGAGGAGAGCGACGATGACCGACGAGGCCGGGGGGCTCGCCGTCTTCCTCGAGGTCGTGAGCGGGATCGAGCTGCTGCTCTGCCTGGTCGTGGCCGCCGCCCTCGGCGTGCGCTGGCGGCAGCACCGCTCCGGCGCGACCGGCAGCGCCTTCGGCATCTTCGCCGTCGTCGCCCTGGTCATCGCCAGCAGCTACCTGCAGCCCGACGACGTGATGTCCGGGTGGGGAGCGGTCTACGTCGACGTGCTCGTCTGCGTGCTGCTCACCATCCCGTACCTCCTGGTCCGGTTCACGTGGGCGCTCGGTGGCGTCAGCAACCGCACGCACCTCCTCGTCGCCGCCCTGGTGGGCGTGCAGTGGGTGGCCACCGTCGTCGCGCCACCGCTGCCGGAGGAGGGCGCGGCGCACCCTGACTGGTACGCCTCCTACCTCGTCCTCGTGCTGTCCGGCTGGACGATCGGCTGCATCGTCGCGGCCGTCGGCCTGTGGCGCGCCGGCCGCGGGCAGTCGTCCGTCGTGCGCCAGCGGATGCGGTCGCTGAGCACGGGCGGTCTCCTGCTCGCGCTCACCCTGGTCATCTCGGGCGCCGCCGGGGCCGAGACCCCGACGGCGTTCCAGGTGTTCGTGTCGCTGCTCGGGCTGCTGTCGATCGTGCTCTTCGCGCTGGCCTTCCTGCCGCCGCCGGTCCTGCGGGTGCTGTGGCGCCAGCCCGACCTGGTGGCGCTGTCGAGCGCCGAGCGCGGCCTGATGCGGGCGCTGAGTCGGGAGGACGTCGCCGAGACCATCGTCCCGGTCGTGGGACGGGTCTTCGGCGGCGGCGGTGCCGCCCTGCTCGACGAGTGGGCCCGACCGGTGCGCACCGTCGGCCTCACGAACGAGCAGCAGCAGCGGCTGACCGACGCGCTCGGGTCGCACCCGGACGATCGAGCGGTCGGCACCCTGGACGCCGACCTGCTCACCGCGCAGCTCAGCTCGGGCTGGCTCGTGGTGCAGGCCGGCAGGCTCGCGCCGGTCTTCGGCGACGACGAGGCGGTCCTTCTCGACCGGGTCGGCAACCTGGTCGACCTGGCGCTCCAGCGCGCGCAGCTGTTCGAGCGGGAGCAGATCAGCCGTCGTGGCGCCGAGGCGGCCAACGCCGAGCTCGAGACGCTGCTCTACAGCGTCTCCCACGACCTGCGCAGCCCGCTCATCTCCGTGCTCGGCTACCTCGACGTGCTGCGCTCCGAGCACGGCAGCGAGCTCACCGGCGAGGGGCCGCACTACCTCGAGCGGATCAGCGTCAACGCCGTCTACATGCAGAGCCTGATCGCCGACCTGCTGGAGCTGTCGCGCATCGGGCGCAGCGATCCCCCGTCGGCGGCCCTCGACCTCCAGACGCTCGCGGAGCAGGTCGTCGAGAGCGCCCGGATGTCCCACCCCGCTGCGCGCCTGCGGGTCGAGGGAGTGCTCCCCGTCGTGCGCATGAGCGACGTACGCGCCCGTCAGCTGCTGACGAACCTCTTCGACAACGCGCTCAAGCACGGCGGGCGCGACGACCTCGCGGTGACGGTGTCGGCCACCGCGACCGACAGCGGCTCGATCCTGCTGTCGATCGCCGACGACGGCCGCGGCGTCCCGCCGGAGTACCGCGCTCGAGTGCTCCGCGTCTTCGAGCGGCTCGACGCGGCCCGCTCGAGCACGGGCACCGGCATGGGACTGGCGATCTGCAAGCGGATCGTCGAGAGCGTCGGCGGCACGCTCGAGGTCGGCGGCCCGCCCCCCGGTGCTGAGACGGGCACCACGATCTCGATCGACCTGCCCCCGGGGATCGTCGTCGAGCGACGCGTCCCCAGCCCCCGCGAGACCCGTGAGGGCTCGATCGACCGCACGATGGTGGAGGAAAGCGCATGACCGCACGGGTACTGCTCGCCGAGGACGACGTGGACCACGCCTTCTTCACCGTGCGCGCCTTCAAGGACGCCCACGGGGTCGACGTCGAGATGCACACGGTGCGCGACGGGGAGGAGGCGCTCGACTACCTGCACCGCCGGGGGAAGTACTCCGGTGCGGAGCGCCCGCACCTGATCGTGCTCGACCTGAAGATGCCGAAGGTGAACGGGCTCGAGGTGCTCGAGCAGATCAAGGCCGACGAGAGCCTGCGGACGATCCCCACCGTGATGCTGTCGTCGTCCGACCGCCCCGAGGACATCAGGGGCTCGTACGCCCGCAGCGCCAACTCCTACGTCACGAAGCCGGCGAGCCTCACCGGCCTGCGCGACGGCGTGCAGGAGATGGCCCGCTACTGGATCGACGTGGCGTCGCTGCCGAACTGCTCGCACTGACCTAGGAACCGGGTCCTTCGTCCCTGTCGGCGGGCCGGTCCGGCAGGGACAGTTCAGGTCATGTCCCTCGACACCCCCCTGCGCCCCGCCCTGCCGATCGTCGAGGCGCACGAGCCCACCCCGCGTCGCGTGCGCCACCGGCTGCTCGCGGCCGTCATCGGCGGCTACCTGCTGACGGCTCTGCTCACCGTCCCGGTCGCCGACCTCGCCCCGCTGCACGGCTGGATCGCGCTGCACCTGCTGCTCCTCGGCGCCGCGACCAACGCCGTCCTCGTCTTCAGCCGGCACTTCGCGCAGGCGCTGCTGCACGCGCGTGCCGACTCGGAGCGCGCTGCGAACCTCCGCCTCGGCGTCCTCAACGCAGGGGTGGTCGCCGTGCTGCTCGGCGTCTCCCTCCCGGCCGTGCCGCTCCTGGCGACGGGAGGGACCCTCGTCGTCGGGGCGGTGCTCGCGCACGTCGCCGCCCTGGTCCGGATGCAGCGCGCCGCGGTGCTGAAGGGCAAGCTCGGCGTGGTCGTCGGCTTCTACGTCGCGGCCGGGATCGCGCTCGCCGTCGGCGGCGTGCTCGGTGCACTGCTCGGCGCGGGGTACGGCGCGCCCGACGTGCACACCGCCGTCTACCTGGCGCACGTGCACCTCAACCTGCTCGGCTGGATCGGCCTCACCGTGGTCGGCACCTGCTTCATGCTCTGGCCGGCGGTGCTGCGCACCCGGATGGCCGACGACGCACCGCTCGTGGCGCGTCGCGTGCTGGTGCTGATGTCCGCCGCGGTGGCCGCCACGGCGCTCGGCTTCCTGCTCCGCCTGCAGGTCGTCGCGGTGGTCGGACTGGCTGCCGCCGTGGCGGCCGTCCTGTGGTCCTTCGTGCCGGCAGTCCGCATCGCCCGCGCCAAGCCGCCGCGGACGTCCTCCGCGCTCCACCTCGCCGCCGCCTCGGGCTGGCTGCTCACCGCGCTGGTCGTCGACCTGGTCGTCACGGCGCAGGGGCTCGACGGCGCGCTGCGCGCCGCGGGGACGCTGGTCCCGGTGCTGGCTCTCGGTTTCGTGGCGCAGGTGCTGGTCGCCGCGCTGACCTTCCTCGTGCCGGTGCTGCTCGGCGGCGGACCGGTCGGGAACCGCCGGCTGACAGCGCTTCTCGAGAGCGGGTGGACCGCGCGGCTGCTGGTCGGCAACACCGGCGTGCTGCTGCTCGCGCTTCCGCTGCCGGACCCGGCGACAGGCGTCGGCTGGGCTCTCGGCACCGTCGGCCTGGGGTCGTTCGTGCCGCTGCTGGCGCTGGCGCTCCTCCGCTCGCGCCGGCCGTTCGAGCCGGCGACCGCCCTCGCGGAGCGCCCTGCGCTCGTGCCGCCGCTGGCGCTGCTGACGGTGGTCGCGCTGCTCGGCCTGGTCGGCACCGGGACCTGGCCGGCGGCCCCGGCCGCCGCCGTCCCCGGCGACGCCGTCGTGGTCCAGGTCGCGCTCGAGGAGTTCGCCGTCGTCCCCGCCGTGGTCACCGTCCCCGAGGGCGCCCACCTCGTGCTCGAGGTGCGCAACACCGGCGCGGTCCGGCACGACCTGCGGCTCGACGGCGGCCGCGCGACGCCGCTGCTCGCGGCCGGGGAGAGCGCCCGGCTGGACGTCGGCGTGCTGACCGAGGACACCACCGCGTGGTGCACGGTCGGCGGTCACAAGCAGGCCGGGATGACCCTGCAGCTCGTCGCGGGCGAGCCGGCCACCGAGACGGGCGACGGCCACGCCCACGGCCACGGACCGGCGACCGAGCCGTCGGCCGACGAGCCGGCGGTCGCACCGGCGTACGACCCCGTCCTCGCACCGGCGCCCGGCGGTCGCGTGCACGACGTCACCCTGCGCGTCACCGAGGCGACGCTCGAGGTCGCGCCGGGCGTGAAGCAGACGATGTGGACCTTCGGCGGGACGGTCCCGGGTCCGGTGCTGCGCGGCAGGGTCGGCGACGTCTTCAACGTGCGGCTCGTCAACGCCGGCTCGCTGCCCCACTCGATCGACTTCCACGCCAGCCGGATCTCGCCCGACGAGGTGATGCGCTCGATCGAGCCGGGGGAGGAGCTCGTCTACTCCTTCCGCGCCGAGAACGCCGGCGCGTGGCTCTACCACTGCGGCACCTCGCCGCTGCTGCAGCACGTCGCGATGGGCATGTACGGCGCGGTCGTCATCGACCCGCCCGACCTGCCCGCCGTCGACACCGAGCTGATGCTCGTGCAGTCCGACCTCTACCTCGGCGAGGACGGCGGCATCCCGTCGATGGAGCCGCTCGAGAAGGGCGACTACGACCTGGTCGGCTTCAACGGCCGGGCCGACCAGTACGCCAGGTCGCCCATCCGCGTCGGTGCCGGCGAGCGCGTGCGCATCTGGGTCGTCGACGCCGGGCCCAGCGCGCCGTCGGCGTTCCACGTCGTCGGGACCCAGTTCGACACCGTCTGGAAGGAGGGCGCGTACGTCCTCCGGCCCGGGGGTGGCGGCGCGGCCCAGGTGCTCGACCTCGCACCGGCGCAGGGCGGCTTCGTCGAGATGGTGCTGCCCGAGCCCGGGAGCTACCCGATGGTGTCCCACCGGCTGGCCGACGCGGCGCGCGGAGCGACGGGGGTGCTCGTCGCGAAGTAGTCCGTCCGGCGGTCAGACCTGACCTTTCGGACGATGGGCCGTCCCCCCTGGCAGGTCGACATTCGAGGCAGCCGATCGAAGGAGACCGAGATGGACGCTTCCGGCTACGAGAGCCTCTCTCGCACGTGGGACGACGAGGTCGACGCGACCTTCTTCCGCATCACCGCCTACCTGTTCTCCGCCGAGTTCTGCCTCGGTGCGTCGGCGATGCTCGCCGCGAACGACGACCTGGTGTCCGTCGAGCGCTGACCGGAGGCTGGCTGCCGCCGGTGCCGAGGTCGTCACCGGCTGACGCTCCGGGAATCGCCGGCACGTCCCGGCGGCTTGTAGTCCTGCAGGAGCCCGGTCCACCCGAAGGAGATCTCGCATGTGCAGCCCTGCCCCGTGTCGCCAGTGCGGCGGAGTCACCTGGACAGGATGCGGCAGCCACGTCGACCAGGTCATGGCGAACGTCCCCGCCGAGCGTCGCTGCGCCTGCCAGGCCGGCGACAAGCCGCAGGGGAGCGCCCTGCGACGGCTGCTCCGCCGCTGACCTGCTGAGGCCCGGGATGCCGGGCGTACGGTCGCGGCATGTGCGACACCCTGGTCAGCCTCGCGCCGGACGGCGTGCTGCTCGCCAAGAACAGCGACCGCGACCCGAACGAGGCGCAGGTCCTGCGCTGGTACCCGGCGCAGGAGCACCCACAGGGATCGGTGCTCCGCTGCACGTGGAGCGAGATCCCGCAGGTGGCGCGTACCTCGGCCGTCCTGCTCAGCCAGCCGTGGTGGATGTGGGGCGCCGAGATGGGCGCCAACGAGCACGGCGTCGTCATCGGCAACGAAGCCGTCTTCACCCGCGGTGCGCGCGACGCGGGGGCGGACGCCCAGCTGCTCGGCATGGACCTGGTCCGGCTCGGTCTCGAGCGGGCGACTACCGCGCAGGACGCGGTCGGCGTCATCGTCGACCTGCTGGAGCGGCACGGGCAGGGCGGCTCGTGCAGCCACGAGCACCCGCGGTTCAGCTACGACAGCTCCTTCCTCGTCGCCGATCCGACCGGCGCCGTGGTGCTCGAGACCGCTGGTCGGCGCTGGGCCACCGAGCAGGTCACCGGACGCGGTCGCTCGATCAGCAACGGGCTGACCATCCCGGCCTTCGCGGCGAGGCACGCCGACCCGGTGCGGGGTCGCGTGGCGGCCTGCGCGGTGCGTCGGGCGCGCACCGAGAAGGCCGCCGCTGCAGGAACGTCGCCGCTCGACCTGATGGCGGCGCTGCGCGACCACGGCGATGCGGCGGGCCCCGTGTGGTCCCCGGTCAACGGCGCGCTGTCCGCCCCCTGCGCGCACGCCGGCGGGCTGGTCACCAGCACGCAGACCACGGCGTCGTGGGTCGCCGACCTGCGCGCCGCCCCGCTGCACTGGGTCACGGGGACGTCCGCGCCGTGCACGTCGGTGTTCACGCCGGTCCGCGTGGGCGAGCCGCTCGAGGTCGACCCGCCGGCGATGCCCCGCAACACCTACGACCCGGGCTACCGGTGGTGGCGGCACGAGCGGCTGCACCGACTCGCGATGCGTGACGCGGCCGCGTCGCTCGCCCGCTTCGCCACGGAGCGCGACCGGCTCGAAGCCGCGTGGGTCGCCGAGCCGCCGCCCGGCGGCACGGCCGTCGACCTCGCCGACGCCGCCGAGCAGCGCTGGCTCGCCGACCTGCAGGCGGCAGGCCTGCCCGACCGCCGGCCGCGCTGGCTGCGCCGGCAGTGGCGGCGGACCGATGCCGCC
>JAKFFB010000047.1:0-9705 GCA_036675425.1 Actinomycetales bacterium
GCCCGCCCGGCCGCGGCCGCCGAGGCCGACGACGACGGCGACGGCCCCACGCGCCGTCCCGCCAAGACCGCCGCCGCGCGCCGGCGCGGGAGCAGCTGATGGCGGTGCACCCCCTGGCGCCGGTGCGCACCTCGGGTGACTTCTTCGCGTTCTCGCTGGACATCCTGCGCAACCTGTTCAAGCGGCCGTTCCAGGGCGCGGAGTTCATCCAGCAGGCGTGGTTCATCGCCAGCGTCACCATCCTGCCGACCGCGCTGGTCTCGATCCCGTTCGGCGCGGTCCTCGCGCTGCAGGTCGGCAACCTCACCAAGCAGATCGGCGCGCAGAGCTTCACCGGCGCCGTCGCCGTGCTCGGCATCGTCCGCGAGGCGAGCCCGATCGTGACGGCGCTGCTGATCGCCGGCGCCGGCGGCTCGGCGATCTGCGCCGACCTCGGCTCGCGGAAGATCCGCGACGAGATCGACGCGATGGAGGTGCTCGGCGTCAGCCCGCTGCAGCGCCTGGTCGTCCCGCGCGTGCTCGCCACCATGCTGGTCGCGTTCTTCCTCAACGGCCTGGTGGCCGTGGTCGGCGTCGTCGGCGGCTACTTCTTCAACGTCATCCTGCAGGGCGGCACCCCCGGCGCCTACCTCGCGTCGTTCACCGCCCTCGCGCAGCTGCCCGACCTCTACGTCGGCCAGCTCAAGGCCGTGATCTTCGGGTTGATCGCCGCCCTGGTGGCGTCCTACAAGGGGCTCAACGCCGGCGGCGGGCCCAAGGGCGTGGGGGACGCGGTCAACCAGAGCGTCGTGATCAGCTTCATGCTGCTGTTCCTGACCAACTTCATCATCACGGCGATCTACTTCCAGGTCGTCCCGCAGAAGGGCGGCTGACGATGTCCTCCGTCGGCACCCCGCTGCCCCCGCGCCTGGCCCGGCCGGCGCGCTTCGCCAAGAACCTCGCCAACAAGCCCATGAGCGCGCTCGACGACCTCGGCGCGCAGCTGTCCTTCTACGCCCGCTCGCTGGCGTGGACCTACCGCGTCCTCCTCCGCTACAAGAAGGAGGTCGTCCGGCTGCTCGGCGAGGTGGCCCTCGGCTCCGGCGGCCTCGCGCTCGTCGGCGGCACCGTCGGCGTCATCGCCTTCCTCACGTTCTTCACCGGCACCGAGGTCGGCCTGCAGGGCTACGCCGCGCTCAACCAGCTCGGCGTCGCCAACTTCACCGCCTTCATCTCGGCCTACTTCAACACCCGCGAGATCGCCCCGCTGGTAGCCGGTCTGGCGCTGTCCGCGACGGTCGGCGCCGGCTTCACCGCCCAGCTCGGCGCCATGCGCGTGAGCGAGGAGGTCGACGCCCTCGAGGTCATGGGCGTGCCGTCGCTGCCGTTCCTGGTGACGACGCGCATGATCGCCGGCTTCATCGCCGTCACGCCGCTCTACGTGATCGGCCTGCTGTCGTCGTACTTCGCGGCGCGCACCATCACGACCGGCTTCTACGGCCAGAGCACCGGCACGTACGACCAGTACTTCAACCAGTACCTCCCGCCCGTCGACGTGCTCTACAGCTTCCTCAAGGTGCTCGTCTTCGCGGTGATCATCATCCTGATCCACTGCTACTACGGCTACTACGCGAGCGGTGGCCCGGCCGGCGTGGGCGTGGCCGTCGGTCGCGCCGTGCGCACCGCGATCGTCGCGATCAACGTCGTCGACTTCTTCCTGTCCCTGGCCATCTGGGGCGCCACCACGACCGTACGAATAGCGGGCTGATGGCTGCCATCCTCAAGAAGCGGCTCTCCGGGGTCCTCTTCCTCGCCGTCCTCGCCGGTCTGGTCTGGCTGAGCGTGCTGCTCTACAACAAGGCGTTCACGCCCGTGGTCGAGGTGACCCTCGAGGCCACCAAGGCGGGCAACCAGCTGTCGGCGCCGAGCGACGTGAAGCTGCGCGGGCTGATCGTCGGCGAGGTGCGCGAGATCGTCTCCACGGGCGACGGCGCGACGCTCACGCTGGCGCTCAAGCCCGAGTCGGTCGACCTCATCCCCGAGAACGTCCTGGCCCGGCTGCTGCCCAAGACCCTGTTCGGCGAGAAGTACGTCGAGCTCGTGCTGCCCGAGAGCCCGTCCGCCGAGCCGATCGCCGAGGGCGACGTCATCACGACCGACCGCACCGAGGTCGCCCGGGAGACCGAGGAGGCGCTCAACAACCTGCTGCCGCTGCTGCGCACCCTCAAGCCGCAGCAGCTGAGCACCACCCTGAACGCGCTCTCCAACGCGCTCCGCGGCCGGGGCGAGCAGCTCGGCCAGAACCTCGAGCTGGTCGACTCCTACCTCAAGGAGTTCAACCCCGAGATCGAGGCGCTCGGCGAGAACTTCGCCGGGCTGGCCGACTTCACCGACAACCTCGAGGCGACCCGGCCCGACCTGCTGGCGCTGCTGGACAACCTGTCCGCGATCAACCGCAACCTGGTCGACCAGGAGCAGGAGCTGAACACCTTCCTGGTGTCGACGACGACCTTCGCCGAGGAGATGGGGTCGTTCCTGCGCGACAACGAGACCCGGCTGGTGCGCCTGGCCGCCGACAGCCGCGCCCCGCTGGAGCTCTACGCGAAGTACGCCCCCGAGTACCCCTGCCTGCTGCGCGGGCTGGACGCCTCGAACTCCTTCATCAGCGACTCCTTCGGCGGGCTCCAGCCCGGCCTGCACATCACCCTCGAGTTCACCGAGGACCAGGGCGGCTACCAGCCCGGGGCCGACGAGCCGAGGTACAAGGACACGCGCGGGCCGAACTGCTACGGCCTGCCCGACCCGCAGGGACAGGCGGCAGACATCAACTTCCAGGACGGCTACCGCGACGACGGCCCGCCGGACAGCACCCAGGGCGCGGCGGACTCCTCGGCGGCTGCCGCGGACGACCCCGCGCTGGCGCTGGGGTCACCGGCCGGGCAGCGCGCGGTGATGGGCTCGGTCCTGGGGCCGGTGCTCGGGGTGCCGGCCGACGAGGTGCCGGACCTCGCGTACCTGCTGTTCGGCCCGATGGCACGTGGAACGGAGGTGGGGCTGCGGTGAAGACCTCTGCCGCCCTCGTCAAGCTGGTGATCTTCATGATCGTGACGTCGTTCCTGACGTTCACGCTCGCCACGACGATCGGCAACATCGGCTTCGGCGGGAAGACGACCTACAAGGCGGTCTTCGGCGACGTCACCGGGCTGCTGCCCGGCAACGAGGTCCGCATCGCGGGCGTGCGCGTCGGCCAGGTCGACGCGATCGAGCTCGACGACGACGCCCTGGCGCTCGTGAAGTTCTCGCTCGACGACAACCGCGAGATCCCGCAGAGCACGATCGCCCGCCTGCGCTACCGCAACATCGTCGGCGAGCGCTACATCGGCCTCACCCAGGGCGAGGGCAGCGCGGAGCCGCTGGAGGAGAACGGCACCCTCCCGCTCGCCCAGACCCGCAACGCGCTCGACCTGACGGTGCTGTTCAACGGCTTCCGCCCGCTGTTCCAGGCGCTCGAGCCCGAGGCCGTGAACCAGGCGGCCTTCGAGCTGATCCAGACCCTGCAGGGGGAGGGCGGCACCCTGGAGAGCCTGATGGCCCGCACCGCGTCGCTCACCAACACGCTGGCCGACCGCGATGCGGTCATCGGCCGGGTGCTGGTCAACCTCGAGACGGTGCTCGAGACGGTCGACGAGCGCGACTCCGAGCTGGCCGACCTCATCGTGCAGCTGCGCCGCCTCGCCGCCGGCTTCGCCGAGGACCGGCTCGCCATCGGCGCCTCGCTCGACGGGATCAGCGACCTGACCACCGCGACGGCAGGGCTGCTCAACGACATCCGCCCGCCGCTCGCCCGCGACGTCAAGGAGCTGCGCGCCCTCGCCGGGACGCTCGACGACAACAACGCCCTCGTCGACGGCATCCTGGAGCGGCTGCCGACCAAGCTGGACACGATCATCGGGACCGCGACCTACGGCTCCTGGTTCAACTTCTACCTGTGCGGCTTCGACGGCGCGATCGTCCTGCCGACGGGGGAGACGATGTCACCGCAGTTCGTCAACACCGCAGCCCGCTGCCAGCGCGACAGCGGCGACGCCGCGGGTGAGGCGGGCGACCGATGATCCCGTTCCGCGAGCGCAACAAGACGGTCATCGGGTCCGTCGGCATCCTGTCCATCCTGGCGCTGCTCGCCGGCAGCTTCAGCGTCGACGCGATCATCGGCGGCGACGAGTACAAGGCGGAGTTCACCGAGGCGGCGGGCCTGCGGCCCAACGACGAGGTCCGCATCGCCGGCGTCAAGGTCGGCAAGGTGCTGTCGGTCGACCTGGCCGGCGACCGGGTGCAGGTCGAGTTCCGCGCCAACGACGACGCCCGCATCGGCGACCGCACCCGCGCCGACATCCGCATCAAGACGCTGCTCGGCCGCAAGTTCCTCATGCTCACGCCCGAGGGCGACGGCGAGCTCGAGCCGGGCGGGGTGATCCCGCTGGCGCGGACCACCTCGCCGTACGACATCGCCGAGGCCTTCCAGGACCTGTCCACCAGCGTCGGTGAGATCGACGACGAGCAGCTGGCGCAGTCCTTCACGGTGCTGGCCGAGACCTTCCGCGACACCCCCGACGAGGTGCGCATCTCCCTCGAGGGCCTCGGCCGGCTGTCCCGCACCCTGGCCTCCCGCGACCAGGAGCTGCGCGCCCTGCTCGACCGCAGCCGCGGCGTCAGCCAGGTGCTGGCCGAGCGCGACGAGGACCTCACGGCCTTCCTCGCCGACTCCTCGCTGGTGCTGCAGGAGGTGGCGCGTCGCCGCGAGGCGATCAGCCGGCTGCTCGACACCACCGTGCAGCTCTCGGAGCAGCTGCGGGCGCTGGTGCGGGAGAACCGCGCCGACCTCGCCCCGGCCCTCGAGCGGCTGCGCAGCGTCACCGACATGCTGCGCTCCAACCAGGCCAACCTCGACGCGAGCCTGGTGCGCCTGGCGCCCTTCGTCCGCGTCTTCGCCAACAACCTCGGCAACGGCCGCTGGTTCGACACGCTGGTGCAGAACCTGCTGACCCCCGTGGGCTTCTGCCCGGGCACCTGGGGCAAGGACGGCACGCAGTGCACAGGAGGGACCCCGTGACCGCCCCCGGCAACGGCGCCCGCGGCGCCCTCCGACTGATCGGCGGTGTCGTCGGGCTCGCGCTGCTCGGCGGGGTGGCCGGCTGCGGAGCGTTCAGCAACGAGACCCCGAAGACGCTGTCCGCCACCTTCGACCGCACGGTCGGCCTCTACGTCGAGAGCGACGTGCGCGTCCTCGGCGTCAAGATCGGCAAGGTGACCTCCATCGAGCCCCAGGGCGACCGCGTCCGGGTCGAGATGGAGTACGACGAGAAGTACGACGTCCCCGCCGACGCCAAGGCGGTCGTCATCGCGCCGTCGATCGTCAGCGACCGGTACGTCCAGCTCACCCCCGTCTACACCGGCGGCTCGACGCTGGAGGACGGCGCGGAGCTGTCCGGCGACCGCACCGCGGTGCCGGTCGAGCTCGACGAGATCTACGCCTCCCTCGACAAGCTCAACCTCGCCCTCGGCCCGCAGGGCGCGAACAAGGACGGCGCGCTGTCCGACCTGCTCAGCGTCGGCGCCCGCAACCTCGACGGCAACGGCGAGCTGCTCAACGCGACGCTCAAGGACTTCTCGACGCTGGTCTCCACCGTCAACGCGTCCCGCGACGACCTGTTCGGCACCGTCGCCAACCTGCAGGACTTCACCACCACCATCGCCAACAGCGACGGCACGGTGCGGGCCTTCAACCGCGACCTCGCGCAGGTCGCCGAGCAGCTCGAGGGCGAGCGCGAGGACCTCGCGCGTGCCGTCCGCGAGCTCTCGGTCGCGCTCGGCGAGGTGGCGACCTTCGTCCGGGAGAACAAGGACGACCTCACCGCGAACATCAGCAACCTCGCAGCCGTCACCGGCGTCCTGGTCAAGCAGCGCGTCGCGCTGGAGGAGTTCCTCGACGTGTCGCCCACGGCGCTGTCCAACCTGCAGCTGGCCTACAACCCGTCGACCGGCACCCTGGACACCCGCGACAACGGCCCCGCCCAGGCGGAGCAGAACCCGCTCGGCGTCATCTGCGACCTGCTCGCCACCGCCGGCCAGCCGCTCGAGATGTGCGAGGACCTGACCGGCCTGCTGCCGCCCCCGCCGTCCGGCGCGGCGACCACCGGCGGCGGCACCGGGGGCGGGGCTCCTGCCCTCCCCGCACCCCGCCCGAGGGACATGACCCTCGGCGGCATCCTGGACGGTGGCCGATGAGCGCCCGGCGACTCCCCACCGCGCTGCTGGCCGGCGGGCTGGCCGTCGTGACGCTCACCGGCTGCGGCTTCCGTGGCGCGGCGAGCATCCCGCTGCCCGGCGGCCAGGGGCAGGGCGACGACGCCTACGAGCTGACCGTGGAGTTCCAGGACGTGCTCGACCTGGTGCCGCAGTCGGCCGTCAAGGTCGACGACGTCACGGTCGGCAGCGTCACCGACATCTCGGTCGACGGCTACACCGCCCGCGTCGTCCTCAAGGTCAACCCCGAGGTCGAGCTGCCGGCGAACACCACGGCCAGCCTGCGGCAGACCAGCCTGCTGGGTGAGAAGTTCGTCAGCCTCGACGCCCCCGAGGGCACCGCCGCCCGCGGCCGGCTCCGCGGCGGCGAGACCATCGGCCTGGACCGCACCACGGCGAGCGCCGAGATCGAGGAGGTGCTCGGCGCCCTGTCGCTGGTCCTCAACGGCGGCAGCCTCGAGCAGCTCCAGGTCATCAACTCCGAGGTCGTCGACGCCCTCGAGGGCCGTGAGGACAAGGTCAAGAGCGTCCTCGACGAGCTCAACGTCTTCGTCGGCGGGCTTGACCAGCAGAAGGGCCAGATCGTCCGTGCCCTCGACAGCCTGGACCGCTTCACCGCCCGGCTGGTCGAGGACCGGCAGGTGATCGCCACCGCCCTCGAGGACATCCCGGCCGGTGTCGAGGTGCTCACCGCTCAGCGCGAGGAGCTGACCCGGGTGCTCACCAGCCTGGACCGGCTCGGCGACGTCGCCGTCCGCGTCATCAACGCGTCCAAGGCCAACACGGTCGCCGACCTCAAGGCGCTGGTGCCGATCCTGGACCAGCTCAACGAGGCCGGCGCGTCGCTCCCCCGGGCGCTCGAGCTGCTCACGACCTACCCCTTCCCGCGGACCGTGACCGAGGGCATCAAGGGCGACTACGCCAACCTGTTCATCACGCTCGACGGCGACGCCACCCAGCTCGGCGAGCTCGCCGGGCTGCCGCCGGCCCCGAGCGCCCCTGCTGCTCCCACGGTGCCGGGCCAGCCGTCCGCGGCTCCCGCGCCCGACGCGCCGCGGAGCACGCCGAGCGTCGCCGTCCCGCTGCCCAGCCCGACGGCGAGCGCCCTGCCGTCCCTGCTCCCCGGCCTGCCGAGCGACGGCGACGTGCCGCTGCTCAGCGAGTTCCCGGGTGGCCTGCTCCGCCTGCTGATCGGGGGCCTGCGGTGATCACCCGCCAGACCAAGGCACAGCTGCTGGTCTTCCTGCTCATCTCGGTGATCGGGCTGAGCTACACCGGCATCCGCTACGCCGGCCTCGGCAAGTACTTCCTCGACGACGGCTACGTCGTCTCGGCCGAGTTCGTCGACTCCGGCGGCATCTTCAAGGGCGCGGAGGTCACCTACCGCGGCGTGCCGACCGGCAAGGTCGAGGAGCTCGAGCTCATCGACGGCGGGGTCCGCGTCGACCTGCGGCTCAAGCCCGGCACCGAGGTCCCGGCCGACACCCGCGCCGTGGTCGGCAACCGCTCCGCGGTCGGCGAGCAGTACGTCGACCTGCAGCCCGAGCGCGACGGCGAGCCGTTCCTCGAGGCCGGCGACGTCATCGACAGCAGCAGGACCTCGATCCCGATCTCGCCGACGCAGCTCGTCACGAACCTCGACGACTTCGTCCGCAGCATCGACATCGAGGACCTCGGCGTCGTGCTCGACGAGCTCGGGGCGGCCTTCGCCGACGGCGCGGGCGAGAGCCTGCAGGAGATCATCGACAGCGGCAACACCCTGACGCGCGCCGCCACCGACGCGCTGCCCGAGACCAAGGCGCTGATCCGCGACGGCAACACCGCGCTCAACACCCAGCGCGACGTGGCCGGCCAGTTCCGCAGCTTCAACGAGGACCTCGCGGACCTCACGGCGACCCTGCGCAGCAGCGACCCGGACTTCCGCCGGCTCTACGCCAACGGCACGCAGAGCGCGAACGAGCTCACCGACCTGCTGCGCGACAACCGCACCGACCTGCCGGTGCTGCTGCAGAACCTCGTCACCGTCGCGCAGATCCAGAAGGTCCGGCTGCCGGGCATCGAGCAGATCCTGGTCACCTACCCGAACGTCGTCGCCGGCGGGTTCACCGTCGTGCCCGGCGACGGCACCACGCACTTCGGCCTGGTCACCAACAGCGACCCGCCGGTCTGCACCGAGGGCTACGCCCCCGAGTCCGAGCAGCGTCCGCCGACCGACCTGACCCGGCGCACCCCGTACCTCCCGGCCTACTGCGCCGAGCCCAAGGGCAGCCCGACCAACGTCCGCGGCGCGCGACAGGTGCCGTACCCCGCCGGCAGCGCGCCGTTCCCCGAGAACGGCGGCGCCGGCTCCAAGCAGGCCGCCCCGCCGCCCCCGCGGGCGTCCGTGGTCCGCAGCGGGCTGACCTTCGGCGACTACGACCCGCTGACCGGGCGGGTCGTGACCGACGTCGGTCAGCAGCTCTCCATCGGCAGCACCAACGGCGCGGAGCAGGTCTTCGGCCGCGACTCGTGGCAGTGGCTGCTGCTGGGACCGCTGTCGTCGTGACCTCCGCCGACCTGGCCGCCCCGGCGGCGCAGGCCGAGCCCGCAGGGACGACCGCGGCCTCGGCTGCGCTCGCCCCGCGGCGCCGCCGCCTGCTGCTCGTGCTGTCCGTCGTGGGCCTGCTCCTGGTGCTCGCGCTCGCCGCGCTGGCCGTGCAGGCCGTGCGCTACGACCGCGTCGACGACCGCCGCGAGGACGCCCTGCGCGCCGCCACGCAGTCCGCCCTGAACCTCACCTCGATCGACAACCGGGAGTTCGACGCCGACGTGGCCCGGGTGCTCGAGGGGTCCACCGGCGCCTTCAAGACCGACTTCGAGGCGCGCTCGAAGGACCTCGAGGCGGTCCTCACCGAGAACCAGGTGGTCTCCCAGGGCAAGGTCATCGAGGCCGGGCTCGTCCGCTCCGACGAGCGCACCGCGACCGCCCTGGTGGTCGTCGACAGCGAGGTCAAGAACACCGCCGCCCCGGAGGGTCGCGTCAACACCTACCGGATGCGCCTGGAGCTCGAGCTCGTCGACGGCCGCTGGCTCACCTCCCAGCTCGAGTTCGTGGGCTGACGTGACCGAGACCCCGCGCGACCCGTTCGCCCCCGACCCGACGCCGCCGCCGCCGGTCGAGCCCCCGCCTCCCCTGACTTCTCGGGCGGAGGAACCGCTGTCGGCGTACGACGACGCAGGGGAGCCGGACGTCGTCCCCGCGGCGCCCGAGCCGGACCCCGCCCCCGCGGACGAGGCCGGGACCGCCGCGCCGCCGGAGCCGGTCGAGGTGCCGGAGCCGGTCGAGGTCCCGGAGCCGGTCGAGGTGCCGGAGCCGGTCGAGGTGCCGGAGCCGGTCGAGGTGCCGGAGCCGGTCGAGGTGCCGGAGCCGGTCGAGGTGCCGGA
>JAKFFB010000324.1:0-1596 GCA_036675425.1 Actinomycetales bacterium
GGGCTCGAGCAGCTGCACGCCTACGCGACCGGGCGCGGGCTCGACGTCCGCGGCCAGAAGATCTGGCCACCGGTCGAGACCATCGCCGGCGACGCTCCGCAGAAGGAGCTCGACGCGTGGGAGCGTGACTGGAAGGCCTACCGGGAGTGCTTCGAGACCAAGATCGAGCTGCGTGACGCCCGCCGCGTGGCCACCCGCGAGCTGATCAAGGCGCTCGCCGACCATGCCGACGTGCACCCCGACAAGGACCGCCAGAAGCTCGTCGCGGCCGACGCCAACCAGGTGAAGTTCGGCGAGCTGCGGCGCGAGGCCGCGGAGGAGGCGATGGAGGCCGTCCACGCGGGTGACCACGCCGAGGCCGCCCAGCGCACCGTCGACGCGCTCAAGCGACGCGAGCAGTCGGCCCTCGACAGCCTCGAGACGATGGTGCTCGAGGAGCGGCCGCCGGCCGAGATCCAGGCGCAGGCCGACCGGGTCGCCGGCATCCACCGCGAGCTGACCGAGGCGCGCGTCGAGTCCCGCGAGGCCCAGGCGGTCGCCGAGCGGGAGCAGGCCCAGGCCAACCGCGCCGCCCGCGACCTCGAGGACGCCGAGTCCGGCAAGCCGCGGCTGGTGGCGGAGCCGGTCGCGTGGCAGCAGCCCACCGACCAGGCGATGCCGGTCAACCTCAAGGACCGGCTCGGCTAGGAGCCGCCCCGGTCGTCCGGGTCCACCACGAACCTCGGCACCTCGCTGTCACGCAGCGCGCCGCACGTCAGCTGCTGCGCGGCATCGAGCACCCGCTGCACCCGCACCCGCACGGTCCGACCCTCGGCGTCGAGGGTCACGGTCGTGAGGTCGCCGTCGGTGGTGGCGGAGGTGGGGCGTACGTCATCCAGGCCGGTGAGCCCGTGCCGTCGTCGTACGTCGATCTCGGCGGCCTGCACCGGCATGGCGAGGTCCGACCGGCCGCGGAGGTGGTCCAGCGACACCCGCCCGTCGAGCGTGGCGTCCGCGACCTCGAGGGCCGAGTCGGGGTCGACCCGGCCGTAGTAGAGGCCGCGGGGCAGGACCAGCAGGTTGCCCGCGAACCGGTCGCCGCCGATGTGGGAGCACTCCCACACCGCGTCGGCGTGCCGGCTCGCCGCGAGGGCGAGCGCGACGGGGCGGCCCCGCTCGGCACAGCAGGCATCGTGGCGGCCGTGGGTGCACACCGCGATCAGCGGGCCGTCGTACGCCGTCAGGCCGGGCGAGCGGCCCGCACCGAGCGCGGCCAGGTCGAGGTCGCGCAGCTCCTCGGGGCTGGGCAGCGTCGCGGCCTCCAGCCAGGAGTCGGCGCCGGCGGCGCGGGCGGCGAAGACCCGGACCCCCACCACCTCGGCCCGGCGTCCGGGCCGACGGACGAGCAGCACACGGACGCCGGCCCGGCGCCCCTGGCGGGCGAGGTGCTCACCGAGGCCCTCGGGCAGCCGGGCGTCGCGGAGCGCGTCGGAGCCCCACGAGCCGGAGTGCTCGACGAGCAGGAAGCTGCTCACCGTCGACGCGGTGCCGGCCACGTCCTCCTCGCGGGCCAGGCTGGAGGCGGCACACCGGAACGTCACCGGACGACCTCGAGCA
>JAKFFB010000058.1:0-1578 GCA_036675425.1 Actinomycetales bacterium
CCGAACCGGGGTTCGTGGCGGTTGCCCGTCGTGCGGCGGACGAGGCTGTGGTCCACCAGCACGCTCAGCGGGTCGACGACGTCGCCCTCGGGCCAGATCGCCTCGACGGCCTCGAGGGGCACGGCCCCCTTGAACACCGACAGTCGCTTGAAGAGCAGCTGCTCCGGCGGCCCGAGCAGCTGGAGGCTCCAGTCGATCGTCGCCGGGATCGTCTGCTGCCGGTCCGGGAGGTCACGTCCCACGGCAGCTGCGGACCTCAGGCGACTGGCCAGCCGCTTGCGCAGCAGCGCGGGCGAGAGCGTCCGCAGGTGGCCACCAGCGATCTCGATCGCCAGCGGCAGGCCGTCCACAGATCGGCAGATCGCCTTCACGTCGTCGAGATGGTGCGCCAGCACGAAGCGCGGGTCGATGGCCGTCGCCACCTGCTCGAAGAGCGCCACCGCCTCGCGGTCAACGGGCAGCGGATGCACCTCGTAGACCTGCTCGCCGGCCACCCGCAGGCGCGCCCGGCTGGTCACCAGCACGCGGAGGTCGGGCGACCACGTGACCATCTCCGCCACGAGGTCCGCGGCGTCGACGACGTGCTCGAAGTTGTCGAGCACCAGCAGCAGCGTCTGCCGGTGCAGCGCCTCCTCCAGCATCTGCGCGACGTTCTGGTTCTCCCCCGACCGGATGCCGAGCTCGCGCACCGTCAGCTCCGCCACCAGCCCCGGGTCGGACACCTTGGTGAGGTCGACGTAGCAGGCGCGATGCGAGGTCTCCTCGGCGTAGCGGCTGGCCACCTCCGCCACCAGCCGCGTCTTGCCCACTCCCCCGATGCCGAGCAGCGTCACCAGCCGGTGGTCCTCGAGCAGGGTCAGGACGCGCTCGACGTCGCGGTCGCGGCCCACGGTCCGGGTGGCGGGTCTGGGCACCCGGGTCGCCGTGCGGATGGGGATCGACCGCACCGGGTCGTACGGCGACAGCGACTCGGCCCGCGCCCGCAGCTCGACCGCCGGGGCCCCGGGAGGGACCCCGAGCTCGTCACGCCACAGCTGCTCGAAGGCGTCGAGGTGGCGCAACGCCGGGGAGCGCTCCCCCGCTTCGACGTACCCCTCGATCACCCGCAGGTGCGCCTCCTCGTCGAGCGGTTCGGCCGCGACCAGCTCGGCCCAACGCCCGGTCTCGCGCAGCAGGTCCAGGTAGCGCACCCGCAGCCGGGCGCGCTCCGCGTCGGCCCACTCCTCGTAGAGGTCGTCGGGCAGCAGGTCACCGCGGTAGAGCGAGATCGCGTCCTCGGGCGAAGCAGCCGTATCGAAGCGCTCGACATCGACCACCACCTGCGCGTCCGGCAGCAGCGTGACGGCGTCACCGGCGAGGACCACCGCGGTCGGCACGTCGAGGGCGGTCCGCGCGTAGTAGGCGGCCTTGTGCAGCCGGGGCGCCGCCTGTTCGAGCAGCAGGTCCGGCCACAGCAGGTCGATCACCTGCTCGCGCGGCAGCCGCCGCCCCGGGCGCAGGGCGAGCAGCTTGACCAGCGTCGACGCGTTGCGCCGGGTCCACGCGTGCGCGGCGACAGGCCGGTCATCGACGACGACC
>JAKFFB010000008.1:0-9605 GCA_036675425.1 Actinomycetales bacterium
CTCCGGCAGCGACCGCGCCACCCGCACCTGCTCCCGCGCCGCACCCGGCGACAACCCGACCTTCCACGACAGCCAGTGCGCGCACGACAGCAACCCGCTGCCCGCCCAGCCCTGTCTGCGGTCGAACTCGCCGACCCACAGCAGCAGCTCCGCCTCCGCCGCCGCGATCCGCCCCGCCCGCAGGCAGATCCCGTCCGCCAGCTCCGCCACCGACAACCCGCTCAGATCACCCATGCGCGCGAGGCTAGAACCGACCTACGACATTCCAGGGAGGCCGAAACCGGCTGTCCGCAGGCAGCTCTCAGGCCTACTGCACAGGCTCCGTGCAGCGCTCCCCGGCATAGCTGAACACGTCCGGCTGCAGTCCTTCCGGCGAGTCGTCCTGCGGTCCGAGGGTGACGTGGATCGAGGAGTACGTCCCTGCCGGCGGGTTGAGCTCGCTGAGCAGACCACCCCCGACGAGCCCGGTGGACGTGAAGTTGGTGCCGAGCACGTCCATCACGTAGTCGGCGGACCCACCGAAGCGGTCGGTGATCGTGAACGACCACGTGGTTCGGATGTTGTAGCCCGCGAAGTCGTTCGTGGGCAGGATCCCGCCCAGCGTGCCCGCCAGAGCACCGGTCGCCCTGCCGGAAAAGGTCTCGGCGCCGGGGGTGCCTTCTGCCGCGACCGTGATGGTCCCCTTGAGGACCCTGCACTGGTTCGTCGTTGCAGGGCCGGCTCCGACCGCGGTCGTCGCTCCTGCGGCCGTCAGTGCTACGGCCGCCATGACGGGAATGCTGACTCGTCTCCACATGGTGCTCACCCCTTCCGGGAGCTCGCACTGACGCTTCCACCGGGCAGCACCCCGCACCAGAGGCGAAGGCCTCTGGTGCGACCGGTGAAGGGAGCTCTCAGCTGCCCCAGTCCGGTCGCAGCGGCATCCCTGACACCCCGTCCGCGGTCTTCACGGCCAGCACCTGGTGCAGCTGGATCCGGTTGCGCTCGAACTCCAGTCGCGACCCGGCCATGTAGAGCGCCCACACCTTGGCGGTGCCCTCGCCCACCTCGGCGACAGCGTCGTCCCAGTGAGCGTCGAGGTTCTCGCACCAGGCGCGCAGCGTCATCGCGTAGTGCTCGCGCAGGTTCTCCTCGTGCCGCACCTCGAGCCCGGCGCGCTGCAGCACCCCGATGACCTTCCCGACGCCCGGCAGCTCGCCGTCGGGGAAGACGTAGCGCGCGATGAAGCCGCGCTTGGAGATCGGCCGGCTCTCCTCGTCCGGCCGGGTGATGCAGTGGTTGAGCAGCCGCCCCTCCGGGCGCAGGCGAGCCGCGAGACGTGCCGCGTACGCCGGCAGCTGCGCGATGCCGACGTGCTCGGTCAGGCCGATGGAGCTCACCGCGTCGAAGCCGGTCTCGGTCACGCTGCGGTAGTCGGCGTGCCGGATCTCGACGCTGTCGGCCAGCCCCTCCTCGGCGACGCGCTTCGCCCCCCACTCGGCCTGCCGACGGGAGAGCGTGACGCCGAGAGCCTGCACGCCGTAGTGCTTCGCGGCGTGCAGCACCATGCCGCCCCACCCGCAGCCGACGTCGAGCAGGCGCATGCCGGGCTGCAGGCCGAGCTTGCGGCAGACGAGGTCGAACTTCTCCTCCTGCGCCTGCTCCAGCGTCGCGTCCGAGCGCGGGTAGACGGCGCAGGTGTACGCCATGGACGGTCCGAGCACCCACTCGTAGAAGCGGTTGCTCACGTCGTAGTGGTGCGCGATCGCGAGGGCGTCGCGACCGGGCAGGTGCGCGCGGAGCCCCCCGACGTAGCGCTTCGCACCGACCTCCTGCGCCGGCGGCTCGACCCACGTGAGCGCCTCGCGGCCGAGCGCCCGCAGCACCTCGACGCGCTGGCGCGGGGTCAGCGTGCCGATGCCGGCTCCTGCGATCGTGCGCAGCACCTCGTAGTGGTCGACGGGCGTGCGGTCGCCGGTCGACATCGCGAGGTCGCCGGACACGTAGGCCCGCGCGAAGCCGAGCTCCCCCGGCGCGCTGACGATGTGCGCGACCGCCCGCCGGCTGCGCAGCTCGATCGACACCCGCGCGTCCTGGGGGCCGGCGACCGAGCCGTCGTACGCGCGGATGCGCACCGGACCGGGAAGCACCTGAGCGAGCGCCGGTGCGACCTGCATGCGGGTCACCGGGACCACCTCCTCGTCATCGAGACTGCACGCACTTCGCGTAGAGGTCCAGCAGCCGTCCGTCGGGGTCGTACGTCTTCTTGAGCCGTTCGTACACCGGTCCGCCGTAGGTGCGCCAGAACTCGTCCGGCTCGTAGAAGCTGGTGCTGTAGAGGGACTTGCGGCCACCGAGCTCGGCGACCAGCCGCTCGACGATGCGGTTGTGCGTGCCGTCCTCCTCCCCCGGCTCCAGCCCGACCGTCGACCAGAAGCCGACGTTCACGTAGAGCACGTCGGGGTCGAGCTCGTAGAGCTCCCAGACGACGTCGGCATCGCGCTGGCGCAGCGGGCAGAACCACACCGGCTCGATGGGGATCTCGCGCGCGAACACCGTCATGAAGTCGGCCAGCCGGTCGACCGGGATCTCGACGTCCTGGATGACGTACTCGCGCGGGAGCTCGCCGCGCCGCACGTCCCAGCGCTCCTTCCACCGGTGCCGCCGCTCGAACGCGACGAGCCGCCACCAGGTGTCGCTGCGCAGGTAGCGACGCGGGATCCACCTGCGCACAGCGGGGTTCTGCACCCCGAAGGCCCGCGAGCACCAGAACCAGTCGGGATCCCATCGCCACAGGTAGTCCCGCACCGTCAGCCAGTCCTGCCGCCCGCCCTGGATGCTGCGGTAGTAGATCCGCTGCCCGGTGTAGTCCGACAGCGTCGGGGCGTCGTCGCAGAACGACGCCAGCGTCACGTAGACCTCGTCGCCGGAGAACCACGTGCCGTCGACGAAGTCCACCGGCTCACCCTCGTGCTCGCGCGTCGCGCACACCGCGCGGAACAGGGATGCAGCGCCCGCGTTGCCGTCGACGCGGACGTGCCGGAGGTGGACGTACGGCCGGACCGGCTCGAGCTCGATGCGCAGCCGCAAGGCGTAGCCGAGGGTGCCGTAGGAGTTGGGGAAGCCGGTGAAGAGCTCGGGCTCCTCCGTGCGGCTGCAGGTCACGACGCGGCCGTCGCCGGTGAGGACGTCCATGTCGAGCACGGACTCGTGCGGCGTGCCGTTGCGGAAGCTCGAGCTCTCGATGCCGAGGCCGGTGACGGCTCCGCCGAGGGTGATGGTCTTCAGCTGTGGGACGACCAGCGGCATCAGCCCGTGCGGCAGGGTGGCGTCGACGAGCTCCTCGTACGTCGTCATGCCGAGGACGTCGGCGGTCCGCGCCTGCCGATCGACCGACAGCACTCCCGAGAACGCGCTGACGTCGAGCCGCCGCGACACCGTCGCCCGCGGGCGGAACAGGTTGGAGGTGCGCTTGCCCAGCCGCACCGGGGCACCCGGCGGCAGCGCGGCGTACTCCGCCTGCAGCGCCGCGACGGCCTGGTCGTATGCACCCCCGTGCATGCACCCACCTTGTCACGCGCTGACCGGTACGTCTGCCCCTCGGCGCCGACGTGCGGCACAGTGCGGTCATGCAGATCGCGCTCGACGGGGACCGGCCGCTGTCCGAGGACGACGTGGTGGCGGTCGCGCGCGGGGGCGCGGAGGTCGCCCTGACCCCGGAGTGCCTGCAGCGACTGGCTGACGGGCGCCGTGCCGTGGAC
Organism: Actinomycetales bacterium; assembly: GCA_036675425.1. Classification (GTDB taxonomy): domain Bacteria; phylum Actinomycetota; class Actinomycetes; order Mycobacteriales; family SCTD01; genus SCTD01. The sequence continues at coordinate 3,741 of JAKFFB010000008.1, forward strand.
GCGCTGGCCGCTGCGGAGACCCCGACGTACGGCGTCTCGACCGGCTTCGGCGCCCTCGCCACCCGGCACATCCCGGTGGAGCAGCGGGCGCAGCTCCAGCGCAGCCTGGTGCGGTCGCACAGCGCCGGGTCGGGCGAGGCCGTCGACCGGGAGATCGTGCGCGGGCTGGCGCTGCTCCGTCTTCAGACGCTCGCCACCGGACGCACCGGCGTGCGGCCGGTGACGGCGCAGGCGTACGCCGACCTGCTCAACGCGTGCCTGACCCCGATCGTGCGGGAGTACGGATCCCTCGGCTGCTCAGGCGATCTCGCTCCCCTGGCTGCCGTCGCCCTCGCGATCACGGGAGAGGGTTGGGTCGAGGACGAGGACGTCGTGCTGCCCGCCGCGGACGCGCTCGCGGCACACGGGCTGACGCCGGTGCAGCTCGCGGAGAAGGAGGGTCTCGCGCTCATCAACGGCACCGACGGGATGCTCGCGATGCTGCACCTGGCCTGCCACGACCTGCACGAGCTGCTCCGCACCGCCGACCTGGCGGCGGCGATGTCGCTGGAGGCGCTGCTCGGCACCGACCGGGTGCTCGCCGCCGACCTGATGGCGCTGCGCCCGCACCCCGGGCAGGGCGTCGCCGCCGACAACATGCGCCGCCTGCTCGAGGGCTCGATGATCGTGGCCAGCCATCGCGGCCCCGAGGACGCCCGGGTGCAGGACGCGTACTCCGTGCGCTGCGCGCCGCAGGTCGCCGGCGCGGTCCGCGACACGCTCGCGCACGCCCGGCTGGTCGCCGCCCGCGAGGCGGCGGCGGCCATCGACAACCCGGTGCTGCTGCCCGACGGTCGTCTGGAGTCCAACGGCAACTTCCACGGGGCACCGCTCGGCTACGTCCTGGACTTCCTCGCGATCGCCGTCGCCGACCTCGCGTCCATCAGCGAGCGCCGCGTGGACCGGATGCTCGACAAGAACCGCTCGCACGGCCTGCCGCCGTTCCTCGCCGACGACCCCGGCGTCGACTCCGGCCTGATGATCGCGCAGTACACCGCGGCCGCGATCGTCAGCGAGCTCAAGCGGCTCGCGGTCCCCGCCAGCGTCGACTCCATCCCCAGCTCGGCGATGCAGGAGGACCACGTCTCGATGGGCTGGGCCGCCGGCCTCAAGCTCCGGCGTGCTCTCGACGGGCTGCGTCAGGTGCTCGCGATCGAGGTGATGACCGCCGGTCGCGCGCTCGACCTGCGGCTGCCGCTGCGGCCCGCGCCGGCGACCGCGAGCGCCCTCGCCGTGCTGCGCCTGGTCGTCCCCGGTCCCGGCCCGGACCGGGTGCTCTCCGACGACATCGACGCCTGCGTCGGGCTGCTGCCCGACGTCCTCGCCGCCGCGGCGGCCGTCACGGGAGGTCTGCGATGAGCCTGGAGTGCCAGGGCTGGCTGCAGGAGGCGGCGCTGCGCTGCCTGCGCAACAACCTCCACCCCGACGTCGCCGAGCGCCCCGAGGACCTCGTCGTCTACGGCGGCAACGGCAAGGCGGCGCGTGACCACGCGTCCCTGGCGGCCATCGAGAGCACCCTGAAGCGGCTGAAGGGCGACGAGACGCTGCTCGTGCAGAGCGGCAAGCCGGTCGCGGTCTTCCGCACCTTCGAGCACGCGCCGCGCGTGCTGCTCGCCAACTCCCTGCTCGTCCCGTCGTGGTCGACCTGGGAGGACTTCTGGGCGCTGGAGGCGATGGGGCTGACGATGTACGGCCAGATGACCGCCGGGTCCTGGATCTACATCGGCACGCAGGGGATCGTGCAGGGCACCTTCCAGACCTTCGCCGCGCTGGCGGAGAAGCAGTACGACGGGACGCTGCGCGGCAAGGTCGTGCTCACCTCCGGGCTCGGCGGCATGGGCGGTGCGCAGCCGCTCGCCGTCTCCCTCAACGGGGGTGTCTCGCTGTGCCTCGACGTCGATCCGGCCAAGGTGCAGCGGCGGCTCGAGACGCGCTACCTCGACGAGCGGGCCGACTCGCTGGAGGCCGGCCTGCGCCGTGCCCGCGAGGCGGCAGCCGCGGGCGAGGCGGTGTCCATCGGTGTGGTTGCGAACGCCGCCGAGGCTCTCCCCGCGCTGCTCGCTGCGGGCGAGGAGTTCGACGTCGTCACCGACCAGACCAGCGCCCACGACCCGCTGAACGGCTACGTGCCGGCTGGTCTCGATGTCGAAGCCGCCGCTGAGCTGCGCGCGGCCAAGCCGTCGGAGTACGTCGAGCGGGCGCGCGCGTCGATGGTCGAGCACTGCCGGGCGATGGTGGGCTTCGCTCGCGCCGGGGCGGAGGTCTTCGACTACGGCAACAACCTGCGCGGCGAGGCCCGCGACGCCGGGCTGGCTGACGCCTTCGACTACCCCGGCTTCGTCCCTGCCTACATCCGGCCGCTGTTCTGCAGCGGCACCGGGCCCTTCCGCTTCGTCGCGCTGTCCGGCGACCCGCGCGACATCGCCGTTGCCGACGACGCGCTGCTGCGCGCCTTCCCCGACAACCCCTTCGTGCAGCGCTGGATCCCCATGGCGCGCGAGCGGGTCGCCTTCCAGGGCCTGCCGGCGCGGATCTGCTGGCTGGGGTACGGCGAGCGCGCCGAGGCAGGTGCGCTCCTCAACGACCTCGTCTCGCGTGGCGACATCTCGGCGCCGGTCGTCATCGGCCGCGACCACCTGGACAGCGGCTCGGTGGCCTCTCCCTACCGGGAGACCGAGGCCATGCTCGACGGCTCCGACGCGATCGCCGACTGGCCGATCCTCAACGCCCTGCTCAACGTCGCCTCCGGCGCCGCGTGGGTCGCCGTGCACCACGGCGGCGGCGTCGGGATGGGCAAGTCGATCCACACCGGCGCGCAGGTCGTCGCCGACGGCACCGCGGACGGCGCGCGACGGCTCGAGCGGGTGCTGACGAACGACCCGGGGACCGGCGTCGTCCGGCACGCGGACGCCGGCTACGACCTCGCGCGGGACGTGGCGCGCGACCGCGGCATCGACATGCCGATGCTGTGAGCCTGCTGCTCCGCGGCATCCGCACCCTCGTCACCTGGGACGAGGAGCAGCCGACCCTGACCGACGCGGCGCTCGTCGTCGAGGACGGGCGCGTGGCCTGGACCGGGAGCGACGCCGAGGCACCTGCCTGCGACGAGAGCCGCTACGTGGCAGGCGGGTCCGTCATCCCGGGCTTCGTCGACAGCCACACCCACCTGGTCTTCGGCGGCGACCGGACCGAGGAGTTCGAGGCACGGCTCGCGGGTCGGCCCTACGCCGCGGGCGGCATCCGCACGACGGTCGCCGCCACCCGCGCGGCGTCGACCGACGAGCTGCGGCACCGGGTCGAGCGGCTGGCCGCGGAAGCCCTCCGCTCCGGGACCACCACGCTCGAGGTGAAGAGCGGCTACGGACTGACCGTCGAGGACGAGCGGCGCTGCCTGGACCTCGCTGCCCGCCTCACGCCGCACCGCACGTTCCTCGGAGCGCACGTCGTGCCGGAGGGCACGTCCGCGGCGGAGTACGTCGCGCTGGTGACCGGTCCGATGCTCGACGCCGTGGCCGACGTCGCCACCGCGATCGACGCGTTCTGCGAGGACGGCGCCTTCGACGAGGACCAGTGCCGCGAGGTGCTGACCGCCGGGAAGGCGCGCGGGCTCGGGGTGCACGTCCACGCCAACCAGCTCCGCCAGGGTCCGGGCGTGCAGCTGGCCGCGGAGCTCGGCGCGCTCTCGGCGGACCACTGCACGCACCTGTCCGACGAGGACGTGGTCGCGCTCCGAGACGCCGGAGTGGTGGCGGTTCTCGTCCCTGCAGCGGAGTTCTCGACCGCATCGCCGTACGCCCCGGCTCAGCGCCTCCTCGACGCCGGCGTGACCGTCGCCCTCGCGACGGACTGCAACCCGGGCACGTCCTTCACCACGTCGATGCCGTTCGTCGTGGCGCTCGGCTGCCGCGAGCTCGGCATGACGCCGCTCGAGGCGCTGCGTGCTGCGACCCTCGGCGGCGCCGCAGCACTGGGCGCCGATGCCGGGCACCTGAGGGTCGGTGCCCGGGCCGACCTGGTGGTGCTCGACGCGCCGTCGCCGACGTGGCTCGCCTACCGACCCGGCGTGGACCTGGTGCGCACCGTGCTGCGCGGCGGGAAGGTGGTCCGGTGACGGAGGACCCGCAGTGGCCGCGCGCCTCCTCGCTGCTCGTGCCGGCCGGGAGCGCACGCGTCGGCCTGATCGGCGTACCGCTGTCGCGCAGCTCGATCTCCCCGTCGTCCGCGCACCTCACCCCCGCTGCGGTGCGTGCCGCGTTCGCGCGCTTCCCGACCTGGCACGCGGGGCTCGACGTCGACCTGCCGGACATCGCCGACATGGGCGATCTCGACGTCGCGGACCTGGCAGGTACCGAGGCCGTCGAGACCACGAGGGCACTGCTGCAGGCGCTTCCGTCCCACGACCTGCTGCTGCTCGTCGGCGGGGACAACCTGGTCACCTGGCCGGCGGTGCTGGCGCTGCCGGGCCGGGTCGGGGTGCTCACCCTCGACGCCCACCACGACGTGCGCGGGTTCCACGACGGCCCGACCAACGGCACCCCGATCCGCGGCCTGGTCGAGGCCGGCGTCGGTCCCGTCACGCAGATCGGCGTCGGCGACCTGACCAACTCCCGGGCGCACCGGCAGTGGTGCGACGAGCACGGGATCCGGGTCGTTCCGCTGGACGCGTGCCGCGGCCGCGTCGGGGACGTCGTGCGGGAGGAGCTCGACCGGCTGGCGGCGTCCTGCGACGTCCTCCACGTCGATCTCGACGTGGACGTCGTGGACCGCGCGTTCGTGCCGGGCTGCCCCGGCGCGCGGCCCGGGGGGCTGCTCCCGCACGAGCTGATCGAGGCGGCGGTCGAGGCCGGCCGGCATCCCCAGGTCGGTGCGGTCGACGTCGTCGAGGTCGACGCTGCTGCAGACGTGAACGGGGTGACCGTGCAGCTCGCTGCGATGTGCCTGCTGGCGAGCGCGGCGGGGCACGCCGCCCGCTGACACGAAGGACCTCTGCGGCCCCCGGGCAGGACCTTGGTCCCTGCTCAGCGCGCCCCGGACCCGGTGCAATGGATCTCGCCAGCCAGTCCACTCCCGGAGCGGACGGCACGACGACGAAGGAGCATGAGATGTCCGTCACCACCGACCGCGCGAGCTCAGTGAACGCCCCCGCGGTGAGCACCACTCGCGCTACCAAGAAGGTCGGCCTGCTGGGCACGCTCGTGCTCGTCGCCGGCGTCATCCTCGGCCTGTCCGGCGCGGGCACCTGGGCGCTCGTCCAGACCAGCCTCGCCGACGAGCGGATCACCGTCGCCGAGGACGCCGAGCGCTTCGGCGGCCAGCTCGTCAACGGCCCGCTCACCGCCTACTACCAGGCCGACATCATCGAGAAGCACGCCCTCGAGGGCTCCGGGGGCAAGACCTACGCCGAGCTCGACCGCGAGGACCCCGCGCGCGCCTCCGTCATGAACGGCAGCTTCCTGCGGGCCAGCCTGTTCACCAGCGTCGTCAGCTTCGGCATCGCGGCGATGGCGATGGGCCTCGGGATCGTGTTCATCCTGGTCGGGATCGCACTCCGTGCGATCGCCAAGGAGCAGGCGACCGCCTAGCGGCGTCCAGCTCTTCCGACGAACGGCCGGGGATCCCCCTCCCCGGCCGTTCGTCTCTCGTCGTCAGACGCGGCCGGGAAGAAGGACCTGGAGTCGACCGGTACGTCCGGCAGAGCGCCAGACCCCCGCGGAGTAGGCGAGGTCGTCGAGCAGTCCGAGCGCGAGTCGCGCCGGCAGGTCGCGCACCGGACCGGCGCGCAGCCGGTCGGCGGACCCGGCGAGGTACGCCGCGGCGAGCAGCGGC
>JAKFFB010000178.1:0-1574 GCA_036675425.1 Actinomycetales bacterium
ATGTCGGCCGGCATGCCGCCGGGGCTGGCCGCCCTGGTGCTCCAGGCGCAGGTCGTCTTCACGATCGTGATCGCTGCCGGGGTGCTGCGCGAAGTGCCGACCGTCGCCCAGGCTGCCGGGGTGGCGCTCGGCGTCGTCGGCCTGGTCATCGTCGGCCTCGGTCGCGGCGGGCACGTGCCGCTCACCGCGCTGGCGCTCTGCCTGCTCGGGGCACTCTCGTGGGGGATCGGCAACGTCGTGTCCCGCGCGACGCGCGTGCCCGGTGGGCTGTCGCTGACGGTGTGGTCGGCCCTGGTCGTGCCGGTGCCCCTGCTCGCACTGTCGCTGGCGATCGACGGTCCGGCCGCGGTGACCTCGGCGCTCGCAGGCTTCGGTTGGCCGGCGGCGCTGTCCACCCTCTACACCGCCGGGCTGGCGTCCCTGGTGGGCTACGGCATCTTCAACAGCCTCCTCGCGCGCTGGCCCTCGAGCGCGGTCGTACCGTGGGTGCTGCTCGCTCCCGTGGTCGCCATGGCTTCCGCGTGGGCGATCCTCGGGCAGCGTCCCAACGCTGCCGAGGTCGGCGGGGGAGCGCTCCTGCTGGCAGGTGTCCTGGTGGCGCTGCGTCCGCGCGGTGCTCGACAGGGTGTCGTCCGACCTGCTCCCGTGGAGGAAGAACTGTGCCCGACGTGAACTGCTCCGAAGTGGCGATCGGCGATCGCCGCGTCGCCCAGCTCGGCTTCGGCGCCATGCGACTCAGCGGCGCCGCCCCCTTCGGCGACGCGCCCGACCGCGACACCGCGATCGCGGTCTGTCGCGCGGCGGTCGAGGCCGGCTGCCAGCTGGTCGACACCGCCGATGCCTACGCCCTCGGCCTCAACGAGGAGCTCGTCGCGGAGGCGTTGAGTCCGTACGCCGACGACGTGCTCGTCGCCACGAAGGCCGGCCAGGCCAGGCCGGGGAGGCGATGGGTGCCGCTCGGCCGGCCGGACTACCTCATCCAGCAGGCGCACGTGTCACGGCTGCGACTGCGGCTCGACGTGATCCCGCTCTTCCAGCTGCACCGCGTGGACCCGACGGTGCCGCTCGCGGACCAGGCCGGCGCGCTCAGGAGCCTCCTCGACGACGGCGTGGTGGCGGCGGTCGGCCTGTCGCAGGTGAGCGTGGCGCAGCTCGAGGAGTTCCGGGCGATCGTGCCGATCGTCTCCGTGCAGAACAAGTACTCCGTCTCCGACCGGGCCGACGACGACGTGCTGGCGCACTGCGAGCGCGAGGGCATCGCCTTCCTGCCCTGGCGGCCGCTCGAGATCTCGGACGCGCTCGCGCCGACGGTCCGGCCGATCGCCGACCGGCTCGGCGCCACGCCCTCGCAGGTCGCGTTGGCGTGGCTGCTCCAGCGGTCGCCGGTGATGCTGCCGATCCCCGGCACCGCCTCGCTCCAACACCTGGCCGAGAACGTCGCCGCCCGCGACCTCGTCCTGGACGACGAGGCGCTGGCGGCGCTCAGCTGAGGCTCGCCCGTCCCGCCTCCAGTCGTGCCACCGGGACCCGGAACGGCGAGCAGGAGACGTAGTCGAGGCCGACCTCGTGGAAGA
>JAKFFB010000112.1:0-1571 GCA_036675425.1 Actinomycetales bacterium
GCTCGGCGGGATCTGGGAAGGGGCATCGCTCTACGTCGAGCGCGGTTACGAGACCCCCGATGAGATCTTCATCCTGCTGCTGGTGCTCTTCACCCTCGGCGGCGTGCTGATGCTCGGCGGCACCCTGACGGCGACGTTCCTGGCCCTGTCGGACGCCCGTCCCGACCTCGCCACCCTGTCCGCCGTGGGAGCCGCTCCGCGCTCGAGGCGAGGTGTCGCCGCGTCGTACGCACTGGTCGTCGGCTTCGTCGGTGCCGTGCTCGGCGCCCTGGTGGGCTTCGTCCCCGGGGTCGCGATCACCTATCCGCTGACCTCGCAGAACATGGGCGTCTGCTCGAGCAACGCGGCCGGGATGTTCGAGTGCGAGACGTCGGGGCCGTTCCTCGACGTCCCGTGGCTGATGATCCTGGCGCTCGTGATCGTGCTGCCGCTGCTCACCTCGGCGATCGTTGGGCTGACGGCTCGGTCACGCCTGCCGCTGGCGGCCCGGCTGACCTGAGCCGGCTGCCTCACCGGCTCACATCGGCCCGGGCTGACCACACGCGGGACCCGGGCCCCACGGTGGCCAGCCGTCGCAGCTCGGTGACGGCAGCCGCCGCGGCCCTGGCCGCTCGGCGCGCCGCCCGGGGGAGCGGCGGGGCGGTCACTGCGGCGCGGAGTGCCGCCTCCTGTTCTGCGAACCATGTCCGGAGCTCTGCCAGGGTCTGCTCCGGGAACCGCGTCACCGGGGAGAGGGTCACCACGACCTGGAACGCGGCGGCGGCGGTGCGGCAGGTGGCGCACTCGTCCGTGACGGAGAACGACCGGTTGGCGGGTTGCGAGCCGGGCCGTCCCGGGACCACCACCACTTGCACCGCCAGGGCAGTGGCGGAGCAGTCCCAGCAGTTCTGGGTCCACGCGGTGGCGACGTTGTCGAGCTGCGCCTGCTCGGCCCCGGTCAGGTAGAGCACCTGCAGGCCGGCGCTCTCACCGGCACACCCGTGACACGTCGTCGACGTGGTGGCGACGAGGTCGGCTCGCACCTCCGGTCCGCCCACGACGGACTCGGCGAAGACCTCGTCGCGCTGGTCGGGGTGCAGGTCCGAGGGCTGCGCGCTCGCGACGAGGTCGAGGTCGCGCCGCTGGTCCGCGCGGGTGTGGCCGGACCCCACAGTCCCGCTGATGAGCACCGCACCGAGCAGGAGTCGTACGGCGATCGCTGCGCCGGTCACGACGGTGTCTCCTGCTTCGCGAAGTTGTCGGCGACGGCCGCCGCGATGTCGACGAGGCTCTCCCGGGTCCGGCGGTGCAACGAGGACAGGTCGGTGAGCGCGCCCTGCTCGAGGGAGCCGTCCCACGGCACGGTCACGACCGCGGCACACCGCTTCTCGAAGTGCCGGCGCATCAGGTCCGGCGGCGTCGCACCCCGTCGCTGGGCGTTGACGACGACCACGGTCCGAGCGACCAGGTCGTCGAAGCCGTGCTGGTCCATCCAGTCCAGGGTCAGCGCCCCCGCGCGCCCGCCGTCGAGCCCCGCTCGCACGACCAGCACGACCTGGTCCGCCTCGGTCAGCAGTCCCTGGTTGGCGCTG
>JAKFFB010000103.1:0-1570 GCA_036675425.1 Actinomycetales bacterium
TGCGGCGCCGGGGTCACCGGCCCGGATCGCGGCCAGGATCGCCTTGTGCTCGGCCAGCGCCTTGCGCGGCCAGCGCGACAGGTCGCCCGACAGCATCGCGACCTGGGCGCGACCGAGGAGCGGACCGAGCGCCCGGTCGAGGTGCGGGTTGTGCGCCGCCGAGAGCAGGGCCTGGTGGAAGGCCTGGTCGGCAGCCAGGATCGCCTTCTCGTCGTCGGCCGCGATCGCGGCCGTGTGGTCGGCGATCGAGGCACGCAGGGCGGCCACGAGCCCCTCGGTGTCGCGGGCGGCCGCCAGTGACGCGGCCAGGCCCTCGAGCGCCTCGCGTACGGCGAACACGTCGGCCAGGTCAGCAGCGTCCACTCCGGCCACGCGGGCCCCGCGGTGCAGCTGCTCCTCGGCCAGACCCTCGACCACGAGCCGCTGGACCGCCTCCCGGACGGGGCTGCGCGAGAGCTTCAGCTCGGACGCGAGCAGCGGGACGCTGAGGCGGTCGCCGGAGACCAGCGAGCGGTCCAGGATGCGACCGCGCAGCACGTCGTAGACCTGATCGGCGAGGCGTTGGCGCGAGATCAGCGGCTGGTCGTCCACGGACACAGGATGGCCTCCTCAGACCTGTCGCCGGGCGGGAACCCCGGAATCGAGCTCCAGCACGGACAGCACCGCGATCGAGTCCCGGTCGCCGAGACCAGCGTCCACCCCACGGCTGTGGAGCGCCAGTGCTGCGGCCGACACCGGGGTCGACACCCCGGACGCCACGGCGAGCTCGACGGCGAGCGCGTTGTCCTTGCGCATCAGCGCGAGGGAGAAGACGGGGTCGAAGTCACCGTCCACGGCCCGTGGCGCGACGTCGCGGAAGAGCCCGCTGACCGACGCTGCACCGCTGTCGATCACGGTGTCGACGAAGACCCCCGCGTCGAGGCCGGCCGCGGCCGCCACGGCCAGCGCCTCGGCGGTCGCGGCGTTGATGACGGCGAGCATCTGGTTGTTGACGACCTTGACGGTCGCGCCGGAGCCGACCGGTCCGACCGGCACGACGCGGGCCGCGACCGGGGCGAGCAGCTCCGCGAGCCCCTGCTCGGGCGTCGAGCCGCCCACCGGGATCGTCCACCTGCCCACGGCACCGGGCCGGCCGAGCACCGGCGCATCGACGTACGACACGCTGCGCGCAGCGCACAGCTCGGCATGGCGCCGCGAGTCGGCCGGTCCGATGGTGGAGGTGTCGACGACCAGTGACGGCGGCGCCTCCAGGCCGAGCAGGGTCTCGAGCACCGAGGCCACCGTCGCCGCGTCGGGGAGCGACAGGATCACGGTGTCGACGGCCTCCCCCAGCGCGACCAGCGACACCACCTCGCCCCCGGCGGCCGCCCCCCGTGCGGCGGCCGACGGGGACGGGTCGTGCACCACGACCGCCCGGCCGGGCGCGGCCGAGGCCAGGGCGACGGCGATCGCGCCGCCCATCGCCCCGAGCCCGACCACGCCCACAGGTGAACCAGTCACTCGAGGTGCGCCTTCGCCTGTTCGATGAACAGGGACGTGTCGAAGAACTCCGACGGCTCCACGAAGGTCG
>JAKFFB010000019.1:0-41370 GCA_036675425.1 Actinomycetales bacterium
CTGCCGCTCGCCGGTGGGCCTCCGGTGCAGGTCACGGTCCGCGGCTGGCCGGCCGGGGGGCAGGCCGCCGCCGGGCTGGTCGACCTGGTGGCCGGCTGGTGCGGGGAGGTGGCCGCGGTCGTCGCCGCTCCCGGGCCGCTGCCCGCGACGGAGCTGCCCGGCGGAGCGCCCGTCTCCTGGGCCATGCTCACCGCCTCCGGCGCCACCGTGCTGGTCAGCTCCGCCGGGGACGAGCCCGTCGTGCGCCTGTCCTTCGCCACCGCCCGGCTCGAGGCCGGCCCGGGCGGCGTCCGCTGGGAGGGCGGGGCCGAGCTGCCCCTGCCGGCGAGCCCCGCCTCGGGGTTGGTGCAGACCGCCGCCGCCCTGGCCGCGGCCACCGGCGGCCGGGACGTGCTCACCGAGAGCTGGCCGTGGCCGGCCGACCTCGGCGACCTGCTCGTCGTCGCCCGAGTGCTCGAGGCGCTGCGCACCAGCGCCCGCACCGAGCAGCTCGTCCCCGTGGCCTGACCCGGGCCGCGGGAGCCGTCCGGCGCTCCGCTAGGTTCGGGCGGGGAACGTCAGCGTCGACTCGAGGAGCACCGCAGTGACCGTCCGCGTGGGCATCAACGGCTTCGGCCGCATCGGCCGCAACTTCTTCCGCGCCGTCGCGGCGTCCGGGGCCGACATCGAGATCGTGGCCGCGAACGACCTCGGCGACCTCGCGACGATGGCCCACCTGCTGAAGTACGACTCGATCCTCGGCCGCTACCCGGCCGACGTGTCCGTGGTCGACGGCGGCATCCAGGTCGGCGACAAGAAGCTCACGATCTTCGCCGAGAAGGACCCGTCCGCGCTGAAGTGGGGCGACGTCGGCGCCGACGTCGTCGTCGAGTCCACCGGGTTCTTCACCGACGCGACCAAGGCCCGCGCCCACATCGACGGCGGCGCGAAGAAGGTCATCATCTCGGCGCCGGCGTCGAACGAGGACGTCACCATCGTCATGGGCGTCAACCACGAGCAGTACGACCCGAGCGCCCACACCGTCATCTCGAACGCCAGCTGCACCACCAACTGCCTCGGCCCGATGGCGAAGGCGATCCATGACGAGTTCGGCATCGTCAAGGGCCTGATGACGACCATCCACGCCTACACCCAGGACCAGAACCTGCAGGACGCGCCGCACAAGGACCTGCGCCGCGCCCGCGCCGCCGCGCTCAACCTGGTGCCGACCAGCACCGGCGCCGCCAAGGCGATCGGCCTGGTGCTCCCCGAGCTCAAGGGCAAGCTCGACGGCTACGCCGTGCGCGTGCCGATCCCGACCGGCTCGGCCACCGACCTGACGATCGAGCTGTCCCGCGAGGCCACCGCCGACGAGGTCAACGCCGCCGTCAAGGCCGCAGCCGACGGCCCGATGAAGGGCTTCCTGCGCTACAGCACCGACCCGATCGTCTCCAGCGACATCGTCACCGACCCGGCGTCCTGCATCTTCGACGCACCTCTCACCAAGGTGATCGGCAACCAGGTGAAGGTCGTCGGCTGGTACGACAACGAGTGGGGCTACTCCAACCGCCTCGCCGACCTCATCACCCTCGTCGGCAAGAGCCTCTGAGAGTGCGCTCCGCCACGGACCTGGACGTCTCCGGCACGCGGGTCCTGGTCCGCTCGGACCTCAACGTGCCCGTCAAGGACGGCGTCGTCGGCGACGACGGGCGCATCCGCGCCAGCGTTCCGCTGCTGCGCGACCTGCTCGACCGCGGCGCGCTGCCCGTCGTGATGGCCCACCTGGGCCGGCCGAAGGGCTCGCCGGACCCGGCGTACAGCCTCGCCCCCGTGGCGAAGCGGTTGGAGGAGCTGCTCGGTGCGCCGGTGGTCGCGGCCACCGACGTCGTCGGGGAGTCCGCGGCCTCAGCCGTCGAGGGACAGCAGCCGGGCACGGTGGTGCTGCTGGAGAACGTCCGCTTCGAGGCGGCCGAGACCAGCAAGGACGGCGCCGAGCGCGGCGCCCTGGCCGACCGGCTGGCGGCGTTCGCCGACCTCTACGTCGACGACGCGTTCGGCGCGGTGCACCGCAAGCACGCCAGCGTGTACGACGTGGCGCAGCGGCTGCCGCACGCCGCCGGACCGCTCGTCGCGACAGAGGTCGACGTGCTCAAGCGGCTCACCGAGGACCCCGCGCGGCCGTACGCCGTGGTGCTGGGGGGCTCGAAGGTCAGCGACAAGCTCAAGGTGATCGAGGCGCTGCTGCCCAAGGTCGACAGCCTGCTCGTCGGAGGGGGGATGTGCTTCACCTTCCTCAAGGCGCAGGGCCACGAGGTCGGTGCGAGCCTGCTCGAGGAGGACCAGCTCGAGACCTGCCGGGCGTTCCTCGAGACCGGCAAGGTCGTGCTGCCGGTCGACGTGGTCGCCGCCGAGCGCTTCGCCGCCGACGCCGCGCACGACGTGGTCGACGTGGCCGAGATCCCCGCCGACCGGATGGGCCTCGACATCGGCCCCCGCAGCGTCGCGCTCTTCCGCGACGCGCTGGCCGGCGCGCAGACCGTCTTCTGGAACGGCCCCATGGGCGTCTTCGAGATGGCGCCGTACGCCGAGGGCACCCGCGGCGTGGCCGAGGCCGTGGCCTCCCTCGACGGCGCGCTCACCGTGGTCGGCGGTGGCGACAGCGCCGCAGCCGTACGAGCGCTGGGCATCGACGAGTCCCGCTTCACCCACATCAGCACCGGGGGAGGGGCGAGCCTGGAGTACCTCGAGGGCAAGGCGCTCCCCGGGTTGACCGTCCTGGAGGACTGAACCATCGCGAAGCCGCAGCGCCAGCCGCTCATGGCCGGCAACTGGAAGATGAACCTCAACCACCTCGAGGCCATCGCCCTGGTGCAGAAGCTCGCCTTCAGCCTGACCTCCGCGGACCACGACAAGGTCGAGTGCGTCGTCCTCCCGCCGTTCGTCGACCTGCGCAGCGTGCAGACGCTCGTCGACGGCGACAAGCTGCGCATCCGCTACGGCGCCCAGGACCTGTCGGTCCACGACAGCGGCGCCTACACCGGCGAGATCAGCGGGCCCATGCTGGCCAAGCTCGGCTGCTCCTACGTCCTGGTCGGGCACAGCGAGCGCCGGCAGTACCACTCCGAGAGCGACGAGCTCGTCGGGACCAAGCTCCGCAAGGCCATCGAGCACGGCATCGCGCCGATCCTGTGCATCGGCGAGGGGCTCGAGGTCCGCCAGGCCGGGAACCACGTCCAGCACTGCGTCGACCAGCTGACCGCCGCGCTGAGCGGCGTGCCCGTCGACCAGGCGCGCACCGTCGTCGTCGCGTACGAGCCCGTCTGGGCGATCGGCACGGGGGAGGTGGCCACGCCCGAGGACGCCCAGGAGGTGTGCGCGGCCGTCCGCGGCGCGCTCGCCGACCTCTACCCCGGCGAGCTGGCCGACACCGCGCGGGTGCTCTACGGCGGGTCCGTCAAGGCCGGCAACGTGGCGGCGCTGATGGAGCAGCCCGACGTGGACGGCGCCCTCGTGGGCGGTGCCAGCCTGGACGCCGAGGAGTTCACGGCGCTGTGCAGGCTGGGCGCCGGGTAGCTCCCTTCATCACGCCCCGATCACGGTCGGGTGGAGGGGGCGACGCGGTCAGTCACAACCCCGTCACGATTCGTCCCAGGGGGCCCGGCGGACTCCCGGGAAGCGCCCTCGGGGTGCTTACACTCCGCCATTCCAGCCGGGTGAGAGCCCGGACAGGTCCGCACTCCCGCGCGTCGGGAGAAGGAGGAAACAGCCGGTGCAGGTCCACAGGAAGAGAATGCGCCTCGGCGCGACTCTCGTCGCTCTCGCGCTCGCCGCGACGGCGTGCGGAGGCGACGACGGTGACGACGGCGACAGCGGCGACGAGGGCGCCAGCGGCGGCTCGTTCTCGCTGTACATCGGCGAGCCGGAGAACCCGCTCGTCCCGACCAACACGTCCGAGACCAGCGGTGGCGAGGTCATCGACGCCCTCTGGACCGGTCTGATCACGTACGACCCCGACACGACCGAGCAGGCCGACGGCGTCGCGGAGTCCATCGAGTCCGACGACTCGAAGACCTGGACCATCAAGCTCAAGGACTGGACGTTCCACGACGGCACGCCCGTCACCTCGGACTCGTTCATCAAGGCCTGGAACTTCGGCTCGCTGTCCACGAACGCGCAGGGCGCGTCGTACTTCTTCGCCAACATCCAGGGCTACGACGACCTGCAGGGCGAGGGTGACGCGGCCCCGAAGGCCAAGGAGCTCTCCGGCCTGAAGAAGGTCGACGACAAGACCTTCACGGTCACCCTGAAGGAGCCGTTCCGCCAGTACCCGATCACGCTGGGCTACTCGGCCTTCTACCCGATGCCCGAGGCGTTCTTCAAGGACAAGGCCGCTCAGGACGCGCTGGGCAAGAAGCCGATCGGCAACGGCCCGTTCGAGGCGTCGACGGAGTTCGTGCCGAACAAGGGCATCACGGTCAAGCGCTTCGAGAACTACCCGGCGGACAAGGCCAAGGCCGACTCCGTGGAGTTCCGCGTCTACACCGAGATGAACACCGCCTACACCGACGTGCAGGCCGGCAACCTCGACTTCTCCGACGTCCCGCCGGACGCCGTGACGACGTACGAGAACGAGTTCCCGGACACCTCGCTGTCGCGTGAGACCTCGACCTTCACGTACATGGGCTTCCCCACGTACGACCCGCGGTTCAAGGACAAGCGCGTCCGTCAGGCGTTCTCGATGGCCGTTGACCGCGAGGCCATCAACCAGGCCATCTTCAACGGCACCCGCCAGGCGGCCAAGTCGGCCATCTCGCCGGTCGTCGACGGCCACCGCGGCGACGCCTGCAAGTACTGCGACTACAAGCCCGAGGACGCCAAGGCGCTGCTCGAGCAGACCGACTTCGACACCAGCAAGCCGGTCGACCTGTGGTTCAACGCCGGTGCCGGCCACGACGAGTGGGTCCAGGCCGTCGGCAACAACCTGCGCGACAACCTGGGCATCGAGTACAAGCTCCAGGGCGGTCTGCAGTTCGCGGAGTACCTCCCCAAGGCCGACGCGAAGGGCTTCACCGGCCCGTTCCGCCTCGGCTGGGCGATGGACTACCCGAGCCCGCAGAACTACCTCGAGCCGCTGTACAGCACCGCTGCGCTCCCGCCGAACGGCTCGAACACCGCGTTCTACTCGAACCCGGCCTTCGACAAGCTCGTCAAGGAGGGCAACAGCGCTGAGGACAACGAGGGCGCCATCTCCAAGTACCAGGAGGCGGAGGACCTCCTCCTGGAGGACATGCCGATCATGCCGATGTTCTTCAGCACCGCCCAGTACGTCTGGTCGGACCGCCTCGACAACGTGAAGGTCAACGCCTTCAGCAACATCGTTCTCGAGGACGTCACGGTCAAGCAGTAGCTCCACCCACGGCGGCGTGCCGCCCGGCGCTCAGCGTCGGGCGGCACGCCGTTGCCGTGCGGCCTCATTCCTTCCCGGCGTAGATCGCCCGCTTCGGGACGCCGGTGACCTACGCTGCGGAAACCCGGGGGCCCACCGCCCCCGTGCACACCGCCGACCTCACGAACTGGAGTGTCATGGCCCGCTACATCGCGCGCCGCCTGCTGCTCGCGATACCGGTCCTCCTCGGCGCGACGTTCCTCATCTTCGCGATGGTCTTCGCCCTGCCGGGCGACCCGATCCGCGCGCTCGGTGGGGACCGCCCGCTCGCCCCGGCGGTCCAGGAGCAGCTCCGCGAGGAGTACAACCTCAACGACCCGCTGCCCGTGCAGTACGTCAAGTACGTCGGCGGCCTCCTGCAGGGCGACTTCGGCAAGGACTTCAGCGGCCGACCGGTGTCCGAGATCATCCAGCAGCGCCTGCCCGTCACGATCAAGCTCGCGCTGGTGGCGCTGGCGTTCGAGGCGATCTTCGGGCTGATAGCCGGCATCCTGGCCGGCATCCGGAACAAGAGCTTCTTCGACAGCCTGGTCCTCGTCTCGACGACGCTCATCGTGTCGATCCCGTCGTTCGTGCTGGGCTTCATCGCGCAGTACACCTTCGGCCTGCGGCTGGGGCTGTTCCCGATCGCCGGGCTCAACGACGGCCTGCAGAGCTACCTGCTGCCCGGCTTCGTGCTGGGCGCCCTGTCGCTGGCCTACATCGCGCGGCTCACCCGCACCTCGCTGGTGGAGAACCTGCGCAACGACTACGTGCGCACGGCCAAGGCCAAGGGCCTCACGCCCGCCTCGGTCGTCGGCAAGCACACGCTGCGCAACAGCCTCATCCCGGTGGTGACCTACCTCGGCGTCGACCTCGGCACGCTGATGTCAGGGGCGATCATCACCGAGGGCATCTTCAACCTGCCCGGCCTCGGGCGCGCCGTCTTCGACGCCATCGGCAGCCAGGAGGGCGCCGTGGTGGTCGGCATCGTGACGCTCTTCGTGCTGGTCTACATCCTGTTCAACCTGCTGGTGGACGTCCTCTACGCCGCCCTCGACCCCCGGATCCGCTATGAGTGAGCGCACGACCTCCGGCCTGCCGCACAGCACGGTGAGCGAGCCGGACCCGGGTCTCGCCAGCGGCGACCCGTCCGTCGGCTCGGCGCCGGCCTCCGTTCCCGAGCTGTCCGGCGGCGGTGACCTGCGCCAGGCCAGCCTGTGGTCCGACGCCTGGCGGCAGATGCGGCGCAGCAAGCTGTTCCTGCTGGCCGCCGGCATGCTGGCGGTGCTGTCCGTGATGGCGGCCTTCCCCCAGCTGTTCACCAGCATCGACCCGCGGGCCCGCAACGCCTGCAGCCTGGCCAACTCGCGCAAGACGCCCGGCACCAACGGGGCGTGGTTCGGCTACGACACCTTCGGCTGCGACTACTACTCGACCGTCATCTACGGCGCCCGGGTGTCGATGATCATCGGTCTCGTGGTGGTCGGCGGCGCGCTCCTGATCGGCATCTTCCTCGGCGCGCTCGCGGGCTACTTCGGCGGCTGGTTCGACACCGTCATCGCCCGCATCACCGACGTGATCTACGGCCTGCCGCTGATCCTCGGCGCGATCCTGCTGCTCAACCTGCTGGCCGCCGACCGGTTCTTCGGCGAACGGAACCTCGCGACCGTCTCGACGGCGCTCATCCTGCTGTCCTGGATGACCGTGATGCGGCTGTTCCGGTCGAGCGTGATCTCGGTCAAGGACACCGACTACGTCAGCGCCGCCCGCGCGATGGGCGCGACCGACTCGCGGATCATCCTCAAGCACATCCTGCCGAACTCCCTGGCGCCGGTGCTCGTCTACGCCACCATCGCCGTCGGCGGCACCATCGCCGCCGAGGCGGCGCTGTCCTTCCTCGGCATCGGGCTGCAGCAGCCGGCGATCTCGTGGGGGCTGCAGATCAACAGCGCGCAGAACTACATCCGCAGCGCGCCGCACCTGCTGTTCTTCCCGAGCATCTTCCTGTCGGTGACGGTCCTGTCCTTCATCCTGCTCGGCGACGCCCTGCGTGACGCCCTCGACCCGAAGCTGCGGTGAGATGACCAGCCTGATGACCTCTCCCTCCGGCGCGCCCGTCGGCGGGGTCCCCCTGCTCGAGGTGGACGACCTCTACGTCGAGTTCCGCACCGAGTACGGCGTCGTCCACGCCGTCAACGGCATCAGCTACACGCTGTCGGCCGGTGAGACGCTCGCGATCCTGGGCGAGTCCGGCTGCGGCAAGTCCGTGAGCGCCCAGGCGATCATGGGGATCCTCGACTCGCCGCCCGGCTTCGTCACCGGCGGCGAGATCCGCTACAAGGGCCGCAACCTGCTCACGATGAGCGCCAAGGAGCAGCGCGACCTGCGGGGCGAGGAGATCTCCATCGTCTTCCAGGACGCGCTGTCCTCCCTGAACCCGGTGTTCACCGTCGGCGCCCAGATCGGCGAGATGTTCCGGCGGCACCGCGGCGCCTCCCGGGCCGACGCCAAGAAGGCCGCCATCGAGCTGATGGAGCGGGTGCGCATCCCGTCGGCCAAGGAGCGGGTGAACGACTACCCCCACCAGTTCTCCGGCGGCATGCGCCAGCGCGTGATGATCGCGATGGCGATCGCGCTGGACCCGGCGATCCTCATCGCCGACGAGCCGACCACCGCGCTGGACGTCACGGTGCAGGCCCAGATCATGGACCTGCTCTCCGAGCTCCAGAAGGAGACGGGGATGGGGCTCATCCTCATCACCCACGACCTCGGCGTCGTCGGCGAGATCGCCGACCGCGTCGCGGTGATGTACGCCGGGCGCATCGTCGAGACCGGTGCCACCGACGCGGTGTTCAGCGCGCCGGCCATGCCGTACACCGAGGGGCTGATGGCCTCCATCGCCCGGGTGGACCAGAAGGGCCAGCGGCTCAACCCGATCGTCGGCGCGCCGCCGAACCTCGCGAACCTGCCGTCCGGCTGCCCGTTCCACCCCCGCTGCCCGCGCGCGACCGACTACTGCCCGACCGCGCTGCCGCCGCTGCTGGAGGTCGTGCCCGGCCGTCGCAGCGCCTGCCACTACGCCGAAGAGGTGCTGCGTGACCACTGAGACCCTGCCCGCCCCCTCCGGCAGCGGCACCTCCGGTGAGCCGCTGCTGCGGGTCGAGGGCCTCGTCAAGCACTTCCCGCTGACCCAGGGCATCGTCTTCAAGAAGACGATCGGTCAGGTCCGGGCGGTCGACGGCGTGAGCTTCAGCCTCGACAAGGGGGAGACCCTCGGTCTGGTCGGTGAGTCCGGCTGCGGCAAGTCGACCGTGTCGAAGCTGATCATGCACCTGGAGAAGCCGACCGCCGGGAAGATCTTCTACAAGGGCACCGACGTCACGGAGCTGTCCGGCAAGGACCTGCGCAAGCTCCGCCGCAACATCCAGATCATCTTCCAGGACCCGTACTCCTCGCTGAACCCGCGCATGACGGTCGGCGACATCGTCGGCGAGCCCTGGGAGATCCACCCCGACGTCGTGCCCCCGAAGGACCGCCAGCGGCGCGTCCGCGAGCTGCTCGAGCGGGTGGGCCTCAACCCCGACTTCGTGAACCGCTACCCGCACCAGTTCTCCGGCGGCCAGCGCCAGCGCATCGGCATCGCCCGGGCGCTCGCGCTGCAGCCCGAGATCATCGTCTGCGACGAGCCGGTGTCGGCGCTGGACGTGTCGGTCCAGGCCCAGGTGATCAACCTGCTCGAGGAGCTCAAGCACGAGTTCGGCCTGGCGTACATCTTCATCGCGCACGACCTGTCGGTGGTCCGGCACATCAGCGACCGGGTCGCCGTGATGTACCTCGGCACGATCGTCGAGATCGGCACCGAGGAGGACATCTACGAGAACAGCGCGCACCCGTACACCCAGGCGCTGCTCTCCGCCGTCCCCGTCCTGGACCCGGTCGCCCGGGCCCAGAAGACCCGCATCATGCTCACCGGTGACGTCCCGAGCCCGGCCAACCCTCCGTCGGGCTGCCGCTTCCGGACCCGCTGCTGGAAGGCGCAGGACATCTGCGCGACCGACCCGCCGGAGCTCGTCGACCGCGGCCAGGGCCATCCGGCCGCCTGCCACTTCGCCGAGGCCGTGAAGATCGTCGGTGGCGACACCCACGTCCCCGAGCCCACCACCGAGATCTCCGCGCCCGTGGCGAGCGGAGATGACGCTCAGCGCCCCAGCGGGAGCTGAGTCCCCGCTATCCTGAGCGGACCCCCGCACGCACCGAAACGGAGCTCACGAACCGTGGTCACCTTCCTGTCCATCCTGCTCACGATCACCAGCCTGCTGCTGATCGTGCTCGTGCTGCTGCACCGGGGGAAGGGCGGCGGCCTGTCGACGCTGTTCGGCGGCGGCGTGTCCTCCTCGCTCGGCGGCAGCGCCGTCGTGGAGAAGAACCTCGACCGACTGACGATCGTCTGCGGTCTGGTGTGGGTGGTCTGCATCATCGCGCTCGGCCTGCTCCTCAAGGAGACCGGTCCGGCGCTGCCCAGCTAGTCCCAGCTCCCTCCACCCTCAGCACTCGACGTCAGGAGCACTCCCGTGGCAGGCGGCAACGCGATTCGGGGCAGCCGTGTGGGCGCCGGCCCCATGGGCGAGGCGGAGCGCGGCGAGGCGGCGCCCCGCCGGCGCATCCCGTTCTACTGCGCGAACAACCACGAGACCCGGCCGTCGTTCGCCGACGACGCGGCGATCCCGGAGACCTGGGACTGCCCGCGGTGCGGCTTCCCGGCCGGTCAGGACAAGGACAACCCGCCGGCCCAGAGCAAGACCGAGCCGTACAAGACGCACCTCGCCTACGTCCGCGAGCGCCGCAACGCCGAGGACGGCGAGGCGATCCTCGCCGAGGCCCTCGCGAAGCTCCGCAGCAGCCGCTAGCGCCGTCTGAGGTCGCGCGGCAGCGCGGTCGCTGCGGCCTCGTCCAGCAGCCACAACGTGGCGTAGCGCCCGCTCACCCCGGCGGCGGGCACCTGCACCTGGCCGGCGCCGCTGAGCGCCATCTGCACGGCGGCCGCCTTGTCGGCGCCGGAGACCACGAACCACGCCTCCCGGGCGGCGTTCAGCGCCTCGAAGCCGAGCGAGATCCGGGTCGGCGGCGGCTTGGGCGAGCCGTGCACGCCCACGACCAGCC
Source organism: Actinomycetales bacterium (assembly GCA_036675425.1). Taxonomy (GTDB): domain Bacteria; phylum Actinomycetota; class Actinomycetes; order Mycobacteriales; family SCTD01; genus SCTD01. The sequence goes on from JAKFFB010000019.1 coordinate 10,568, forward strand.
GCTCGTCGTGCACGCCGGGCGCCTCGGGGAACAGCGAGGCGGTGTGGCCGTCCGGACCCACGCCCAGCAGCAGCACGTCGAAGGCCGGGACCTCGTGATCGGCGGGTGCGGCGGCGCGCAGCTCGTCGGCGTAGCGGTCGGCGGCCGCGTCCGCGTCCTGGCCGTCCGGACCCCCTGCCGCCCCCATCGGGTGCACCCGGCGCGGGTCGAGCGGCAGCCCGTCGAGCAGGGCCTCGCGTGCCTGGAGCTCGTTGCGCTCGGGGTCGTCCGCGGCTACGAAGCGCTCGTCGCCCCACCAGACGTCGACCCGGCTCCAGTCGACGGCGGCCCGGGCGGGGGAGCGCCGGACGGCGGCGAGGACCGCGATCCCGACGCCTCCGCCGGTGAGCACGACCGACGCGGTGCCGCGCAGCGCCTGCGCGTCGACCAGCCGGGTGAGCAGCCGTGCCGCGACCGCCTCGGCGAGCACGTCGGCGTCGCGGACCACGACGACCGTGGGGGCAGGGCTCATGACGTCGTCAGCGCCGGGTCGGGGTCGGCGGACTCCGTGGGGTCGTGCCAGACGTGGGTACGGGTCGGCGGCCGGGCGCTGAGCCCCTCCGTGCCGGTGGCGGCTGCCAGGGCGGCGGCGTAGGTCTCGTCCGGGTCGAGCCGGCGCAGCTCCTCGGCGAGCAGGTCGCCGAGGTCGCGCGCCTCCAGCGGCATCACCCGGTCCGGGCGACCGGGGCGGCTGAGCACCGCGGTCGCCCCGGCGTCCGCGCGCAGCTGGACGGGGACATCCGCCACCTGCAGCTCGACCGCCGTCACCCCCGGGCCGGGGGAGTCGACCAGGGCCACCTCGACCTCCAGGCGCGACCGCAGCCAGCCGGCGAGCAGGGCGCGGGTCGCGTCCCCGGTGGCGCCGGTCACCGACGCGCCGGTCACCTGGCCGTCGACGGAGTCGAGCCCGGACGCGCACAGCGCGCGCCACTGGGTGGCGCGAGCCCAGGCCAGGTCGGTGTCGCCGGGGGCGTAGTCGTCGGCCCGCTGCCGCAGGGCCGCGAGCGGGCCGTCGGCCAGGGAGGTGTCGGTGATGCGACGGCCCGCGAGGACGCCGAGCGGGTCGTGCTCGATCCGGTGCGGGGGGTCGCCGTACCACCACGTGACGACGGGGGCGTCCGGTGCGAGCAGCGGCAGGACCACGGACTCGGCGTGCAGGGCCAGCCGGCCGTACATCCGCAGGACGACGGCCTCGCCGGGGCCGAGCCGGCCGCCGATGACGACCTCGGCGTCCAGCCGCGACTCGGGGGCACCCGGCCGCCGGCGGACGACGATGACCAGGCGGCAGGGGTGCTCCGCCGCAGCGCGCGTCGCGGCCTGCTCGGCGGCGGTGACCTTGTCCTCCGCCACGACGACCACGAGGGTCAGGGCCAGGCCGCTGCTCACCGAGCCGTGCTGCCGGCGCTCGGCCGCGAGCGCCTTCACCACCGCGGTGCCCGTCGTGTCCCAGAGGGTGGTCACGGCCGCCGCCAGTGGCGTCCGTCGCGGGCGAGCATCTCCTCGGCGGCGCGCGGCCCCCACTCGCCGGCCCGGTAGAGGTGCGGACCGTCGCCGGCGGCGTCCTGCTCGCGCCAGAACTGCTCGATCGGGTCGATCACCCGCCAGCTCTCCTCGACCTCCTCGTTGCGGGGGAAGAGCGAGGCGTCGCCGAGCAGCACGTCCAGGAGCAGCCGCTCGTACGCCTCCGGGCTGGCCTCGGTGAAGGCCTCGCCGTACTGGAAGTCCATCGCCACGTCGCGCACCTCCATCGTGGTGCCGGGCACCTTGGAGCCGAAGCGCAAGGTGACCCCCTCGTCGGGCTGCACCCGGACCACCAGCTGGTTGGAGCCGAGGATCTCGGTGTCGGTCTTGGCGAACGGCAGGATCGGGGCGCGGTGGAAGACGATCGCGATCTCGGTGACCCGGCGCGGCAGGCGCTTGCCGGTGCGCAGGTAGAAGGGCACGCCCGCCCAGCGCCGGGTCTCGACCTGCAGGCGCACGGCGGCGTAGGTCTCGACCCGGCTGTCGTCGGCCACGCCCTCCTCGGCGCGGTAGGCAGGGACCCGCTCGCCGGCCAGCCAGCCCTGGTCGTACTGCCCGCGGACGGTGTGGGCGGCCAGGTCGGTGGGCGGCACGAGCGCGCCCAGCACCTTGCGCTTCTCGGTCCGCAGGCTCTCGGCGTCGAAGCCGACCGGCTCCTCCATCGCGGTGAGCGCGAGCAGCTGCAGCAGGTGGTTCTGGAGCACGTCGCGAGCGGCGCCGGTCTCCTCGTAGAAGGCGGCGCGGGTGCCGATGCCGGCGTCCTCGGCCATCGTGATCTGCACGGAGTCGACGAAGTGGCTGTTCCAGATCGGCTCGAACAGGGTGTTCGCGAAGCGCAGCGCGAGCAGGTTCTGGACCGTCTCCTTGCCGAGGTAGTGGTCGATCCGGAAGACGTCCTGCGCGGTGAAGACGTCGTCGACGAGGTCGTTGAGCTCCTTGCTGGACGGGAGGTCGGTCCCGAACGGCTTCTCGACGACGACCCGGCGCCAGCCGCCGGACTGCGCGTTGTCGGCCATGCCGGTGCGCTGCATCTGCTTGAGCACCGTGGGGAAGGCCGCGGGCGGGATCGAGAGGTAGAACGCGGCGTTGCCGGAGGTGCCGTGCGTCTCGTCGAGGTCGCGCAGCGCCTGGGCGAGGGCGTCGAAGGCGTCGTCGTCGTCGAACGACCCCGGCAGGAACTTGATGGCACCGCTCAGCCGGGCCCAGGTCGACTCGCGGAACTCGGTGCGCGCGCCCTTCTCCGCCGCCTCGCGGGCCAGCTCCTCGAACTCCCCGTCGCCCCAGTCGCGCCGGGCGAAGCCGAGCAGCGCGAAGCCGGGCGGGAGCAGGCCGCGGTTGGCCAGGTCGTAGACGGCCGGGATGAGCTTCTTGCGGGCGAGGTCGCCGGTCACGCCGAAGACCACCAGGGCGCACGGGTCCGGGACCCGCGGCAGCCGCCGGTCACCCGGCGACCGCAGCGGGTTGCCGCTCACCGGCCGGCGGCGGCCGCGAGCAGGGTGCGCAGCCCCTCGTCACGATCGGTCAGGTGCAGGGCGAGCACCGGCCGGCCCCGAGAGTCGAGGGCCCGGAGGTCGCCGAGCGCCTGGGCGGCCTGCAGCGACCCGAAGGTGTAGTCGCGGCCGGGGATCTCGAGGTCCTCGGCGACCGCACCGGTCACCTGCAGGAAGGCGCCGACCGGGGGACCGCCCTTGTGCAGCTGGCCGGTGGAGTGCAGGAAGCGCGGGGCCCAGCCGAAGGTCACCGGGTGCGCGATCCGGCTCGCGAGCAGGGCACGCAGCCCCGCGGCGCCGGCGTCGGCGTGCCGGTCGAGGTAGGCCATGACCGCGAGGTAGCCGCGCTCGGGGACCGCCGCGAGCAGCGCGTCCAGGGCGCCGCGCAGGTCGGGGACGCCGGTCAGCAGGTCGCCGGTCGCGTAGACCTCCACGCCGGCCTCGACGAGCAGCGGCTCGGGCCGGGCGGACCCGCCGCCGGCCAGCACCTCTCCGGTGCGGTCCTTGCTCTCCTGCACGTTCGGCTGGTCGAACGGGTTGATGCGCAGCGCCCAGCCCGCCACGGCCGTGGCGTACTCCCAGGCGAGGAACTGCGCGCCGAGCGGACCGGAGACCGCGGCTCCCACCTCCGGCAGGAGAGCCGACGCGCTCCCGACGATCACCAGGCAGCTGTCGGCCGCGGGCTCGGTGCCGGCGGCCTCAGGGCCCTCGACGACGACCGGCAGGACTCCCTTGCCCGCCTTCCCCGTGGACTCGGCGACGAGCTGCTCGGCCCAGTCGCCGAAGCCGACCAGGCCGTCCCCGGCGGCGAGGACGAGCTTGTCGCGGCCGGCCACGGCGGCACCGCCCAGCAGGGCGCCGAGCGCGAGGGCGCTGGAGCCGTCCTGCGACAGCGTCGGCAGGAGCGCCTCCGCCTCGTCGAGCAGCGCGCCGACGTCGGCACCGGCCAGCCCGGAGGGCACCAGCCCGAAGGCCGTCAGGGCGCTGTAGCGACCGCCCACGTCCGGGTCGGCGAGGAAGACCGCGCGGCAGCCCTCCTGCTCGGCCGACACGGCGAAGGGCGACCCGGGATCGGTGACGACCACCAGCCGGCGGGCGGGGTCGATCCCGGCTGCTTCGAAGGCGGCGCGGGCTGCCCGGCGGTGGCTGTCGGTCTCCACGGTGCCGCCGGACTTCGAGGACACCACCACGACGGTCCGCTCGAGCTCGACCAGGGCCGAGCGCACCTGGCCAGCATCGGTCGAGTCGACCACCGTGAGCGGGACGCCGGCCGTCGCGCAGACGACCTCCGGCGCGAGCGACGAGCCGCCCATGCCGCAGAGCACCACGCGGTCGACGCCCTCCGCGAGGAGCTCGTCCCGCAGCGCCACGACCTCGGGGACCAGAGCGCGGCCCGGTTCGAGGACGTCGAGCCAGCCGAGCCGGACGCTCGCCTCGGCACTGGCCTCCGCACCCCAGAGAGTGGCGTCCTTGCCGGCGAGGGCGACGGCGAGGCCGGCCTCGCTCGCCTGCGCCAGCATCGAGGACGTCGCCTCGACCAGCGCGCCACCGGCGACCTGGACGGTGAGACCTCCTGCGGCGACGGGACTTCCGGCTGCCGTCCCGCTCACGCGGTGGTCGCCTTCGCCAGCTGCTCCTGCACCGACGCGATGAGCTCGCTCCAGGAGTCCTCGAACTTCGAGACGCCCTCGACCTCGAGCTGCTCCACCACGTCGTCGTAGTCGATCCCCGCCGCCTTCAGGTCGTCGAGCACCTGCTGCGCCTCGGCGTAGGTCGTCGTCACGGTGTCCCCGCGCACGACCCCGTGGTCGGCGACGGCCTCCAGGGTGGTCTCGGGCATCGTGTTGACGGTGCCAGGAGCGACCAGCTCCACGACGTACTGCGTGTCGTCGTACGCCGGGTCCTTGACGCCGGTGGACGCCCACAGCGGCCGCTGCGGATGCGCACCGGCGGCCGCCAGCGCCGCCCAGCGGTCGGAGCTCACGACGGCCTCGTAGTGCTGGTAGGCCAGCCGTGCGTTGGCGATCGCGGCCTTGCCGCGCAGCTCGTGCCCGTCGCCCAGCCGCTTGTCGATCTCGGAGTCGACCCGGCTGACGAAGAAGGACGCGACCGAGGCGATGCGGCTCAGGTCGTGGCCGTTGGCCTTCGCCTGCTCCATGCCGTCGAGGAACGCGTCCAGAACGGCGACGTAGCGCTCCAGCGAGAAGATCAGCGTCACGTTGACGCTGATGCCCTCGGCGAGGGTGCGGGTGATCGCCGGCAGCCCCTTGAGCGTGGCCGGGATCTTGATGAAGAGGTTGGGCCGGTCCACCAGCCACCACAGCGCCTTCGCCTCGGCGACCGTCTTGTCGGCGTCGTGCGCCGAGCGGGGGTCCACCTCGATCGACACCCGGCCGTCGACGCCGTCGGTGCGGTCGTGGACCTCGCGCAGGACGTCGCACGCCCAGCGCACGTCGTAGGTCGTGAGCATCCGCACGGCCTCGTCGACGTCGACGCGGCGCAGCGCCAGGTCGGCGACCTGCTCGTCGTAGGCGGCGCCGTCGGCCAGCGCCTTCTGGAAGATCGACGGGTTGGTCGTGACGCCGACGACGGAGCGGTCCCGGACCAGCTCCGCGAGGTTCCCCGAGCGCAGCCGCTCCCTCGACAGGTCGTCGAGCCAGACGGCGACGCCCGCGGCGGACAGGTCGGCGAGGGCACTCATGGGATGGCTCCTAGGGCTAGTCGGTGCTGGATGTCCTGCCCAGCTTTGAGAGGGACGCACGCGCCGCGGCCACAACGCGCTCCGCCGTCATCCCGAACTGCTCGTAGAGGACGGAGAACGGCGCGCTCGCGCCGAAGTGCTCGAGGGAGACGCACTCGCCGGCGTCGCCGACGAACTCGTGCCAGCCCTGCGCGACGGCGGCCTCGACCGACACCCGCGCACGGACGTCCGACGGCAGGACGGTGCGACGGTAGGCCTCGTCCTGCGCACGGAACCACTCGACGCACGGCATCGAGACCACGCGGGTCGGGATGCCCTCGGCCTCGAGCAGCTCCTGCGCGGCGACGCAGATCTGCACCTCGGACCCGGTGCCGATGAGGATCACCTCGGGAGCGCCGCCGCTGGCGTCGCGCAGGACGTACGCCCCTCGCGCCGTGCCCTCGGCGGACGCGAAGACAGCGCGGTCGAGGACGGGGACGTTCTGCCGGGTCAGGCAGATGCCGGCCGGGCGGTCCGTCGTCTCGAGGATCGTGCGCCAGGCGACGGTGGTCTCGTTCGCGTCGGCGGGCCGGACGACGTCGAGGCCGGGGATCGCGCGCAGCGACGCGAGGTGCTCGATCGGCTGGTGCGTCGGACCGTCCTCGCCGAGCCCGATCGAGTCGTGGGTCCAGACGTAGGTGACGGGCAGGCCCATCAGGGCGGCCAGCCGGACGGCGCCGCGCATGTAGTCGCTGAAGACCAGGAAGGTGCCGCCGAACACGCGCGTGCCGCCGTGCAGCGCGATGCCGTTCATGACGGCGCCCATGGCGTGCTCGCGGATGCCGAAGTGCAGGGTCCGGCCGTACGGGTCAGCGCCCTTCAGCGGGTTGCCGTCCGGGAGGAAGGACGACCCCTCGTCGATCGTCGTGTTGTTGCTCTCGGCCAGGTCGGCCGAGCCGCCCCAGAGCTCGGGGACGACGGCGCCGAGCGCCGCCAGGACCTTGCCGCTGGCCTTGCGGGTCGCCACGCCCTTCTCGTCGACGTCGAACGTCGGCAGCGCCGTCGTCCATCCGTCGGGCAGCCGGCGCGCCTGCAGCCGGTCGTGCAGCGCCTTGCGCTCGGGGTTCTTCTCGGCCCAGGCGTCGTACGCCTCCTCCCACTGCTTGCGCGCCTCGCGGCCGCGGTCCAGCACCTGCCGGGCGTGCTGCACGACCTCGTCGGGCGCGTAGAAGCTGGTGTCCACCGGGAAGCCGATCGCCTCCTTGGTGAGGCGCACCTCCTCCTCGCCGAGGGCCGCGCCGTGCGCCTTGCCGGTGTTCTGCAGGTTCGGCGCCGGCCAGCCGATGATGGTGCGCATCGCGATGAAGCTCGGCCGGTCGGTCTCGTCGCGCGCGGCGGTCAGCGCGGCGTAGAGCTCCTCGACGTCGTTGCCGTCCTCGACGCGCTGGGTGTGCCAGCCGTACGCCTCGTAACGGGCGAGGACGTCCTCGCTGAAAGCGGTCTGGGTGTCGCCCTCGATGGAGATGTGGTTGTCGTCGTAGAGGACGACCAGGTTGCCCAGGCGCTGGTGGCCGGCCAGCGACGACGCCTCGCCGCTGACGCCCTCCTGCAGGTCTCCGTCGGAGGCCATGACCCAGATGGTGTGGTCGAAGGGGCTCCGGCCGGGAGCGGCGTCGGGGTCCAGCAGGCCGCGCTCGAACCGCGCCGCCATCGCCATGCCGACCGCGTTGCCGACGCCCTGGCCGAGCGGTCCGGTGGTGACCTCGACGCCGGGGGTGTGACCGTGCTCGGGGTGGCCGGGGGTGAGGGAGCCCCACTGCCGCAGGTGGGCGATGTCCTCGACGGTCAGGCCGTAGCCGGACAGGAAGAGCTGGACGTAGAGGGTCAGGCTCGTGTGGCCGCAGGACAGCACGAAGCGGTCGCGCCCGGTCCAGTCGGGGTCGCTCGGGTCGTGCCGCAGCAGCCGCTGGTAGATCAGGTAGGCCGCCGGTGCCAGGCTCATCGCGGTGCCCGGGTGACCCGACCCGGCCGCCTCCACGGCGTCCATCGCGAGAGCACGGGAGACGTCCACGGCCTTGCGGTCGAGGTCGGTCCACTCGAGGGCGGGTCGGTCGGTGCGGGTGGGGCTCATGCGGCTGCGGTCGCCTTCGTCATGGGTGCTGTCGCCGGTCGGGACTCGTCCCTTCGACCCTAGTGCCCGCCCGGCAGGTGGCCGTCGCCGCTCGTCAGTAGACTCGCCCCGTGACGACGCTCGCGGACTCGACCGCCCGGACGGCGGGTCCGACGACCGGTCGGGCGGCGTCGCTGCGGGCCACGGTCGGCGCCTACGTCGCCCTCACCAAGCCCCGGATCATCGAGCTGCTCCTCGTCACGACGGTTCCGGCCATGGTGCTCGCCGAGCAGGGGATGCCGTCGCTCGGCCTCATCGCCGCGACCCTGGTCGGCGGGTCCCTCGCCGCCGGCAGCGCGAACGCCCTCAACTGCTACTACGACCGCGACATCGACGTGGTCATGCACCGCACGTCCCGGCGGCCGCTGGCTCAGCACACCGTGGAGCCGTTCAACGCGCTGGTCTTCGGGCTGGTGCTCGGCGTGCTGTCCTTCGCCGGGCTGTGGCTGACCACCAACCTGCTGTCGGCGGTCCTGGCGGTCGCCGCGATCGCGTTCTACGTCCTCGTCTACACGATGCTGCTCAAGCGGCGGACCTCCCAGAACATCGTCTGGGGCGGGGCCGCGGGCTGCATGCCCGTCCTCATCGGCTGGTCCGCGGTGACGGGCACCGTCGGGTGGCCGGCCGTGGCCCTGTTCCTGGTCATCTTCTTCTGGACGCCGCCGCACTTCTGGGCGCTCGCCATGCGCTTCCGCGACGACTACGCCGCCGCCTCGGTGCCGATGCTCCCCGTGGTGGCCGCGCCCGCGCTCGTGGCGTCGCGGATCGTCGCCTACTCCTGGGCCATGGTCCTGACCTCGCTGCTCATCGTGACGCCGCTCGGCCCGGCCGGTCCGGTCTACGCCGTGTCCGCCGTGCTGCTGGGCGGCGCGTTCCTGCGCGAGGCGCACCTGCTCCAGCGCCGGGTCCGCGCCGGCGCCGACGCTGCGCCGATGCGGCTGTTCCACTGGTCGATCACCTACCTGGCGCTGCTCTTCCTCGCCGTCGCCGTCGACGCCCTGCTCTGACGTGAGCGCCCGGCCACGGGTGGCGCTGGCGACCTTCGCCGGCTTCCCCGACCTCTGGGACGACGACCGGCTGCTGCTGGCGCCGCTCGCCGACCTCGGGATCGACGCGGCGCCGGTGCTCTGGGACGACGCGGCCGTGGACTGGGCGTCGTACGACCTCGTCGTCGTGCGGTCCACCTGGGACTACACCTGGCGCCGGGACGAGTTCCTGGCCTGGGCGGCGTCGGTGCCGTCGCTGCAGAACCCGGCCGAGGTCCTCGCCTGGAACACCGACAAGCGCTACCTCGCCGAGCTGGCGGACGCCGGCGTGCCGGTCGTGCCCACGACCTTCGTCGCCCCGGACGAGGAGTACGCCGCGCCGCCCTACGAGCACGTCGTCAAGCCGACGGTCTCGGCCGGCTCGCGGGACACCGCGCGCTTCGCGGCCGGTGAGGACTCCCGCGGCCACGCCGAGCGGCTGCTCGCGGCCGGCCGGACCGTGATGGTGCAGCCCTACCAGGCGGCGGTGGACGAGGCCGGTGAGACGGCGGTGATCTCCTTCGCGGGGGTGCACAGCCACGCGGCGCGCAAGGGCCCCGTCCTGGTGCCGGAGCTCGCCAGCCCGCACGAGGTGTCCATCACCGCGACGACCGCGAACCCCGAGCAGCTCGAGGTGGCGCGGGCCGCCCTCGCGGTCGTGCCCTGGGACGAGCCGCTGCTCTACGCCCGGGTGGACCTGGTGCCCGGGGCGGACGGCTCACCCGTGGTGATGGAGCTCGAGGTGAGCGAGCCCTCGCTGTTCCTGAGCACCTCGCCCGGCGCGCCGGAGCGGCTCGCGGCGGCGATCGCGGCGGCCGTCGCGTCCTGAACGGGGCCCCGGTCCCGCAGCGCCAGGACGGCCTGCACGGCGGCGACCGTGACGGCGCAGGCGCCGACCAGGTGCAGCGCGACGAGGACCACCGGGAGACCGGTGAAGTACTGCGCGAAGCCGATCAGGCCCTGCGCCAGCTCCACCAGCAGGAGCACGCCCATCGGCCGCGAGGGGCCGCCGGTGGCCCGCAGGGCGACCCAGAAGGCCAGCGTGACGCCGACGAGCAGGAACACCAGGTCGGCGTGCAGCTGGCTGACCGTCTCGGGGTCGAACCCGGTGCGGCCGGCCTCGACGTCGCCGGAGTGCGGCCCGCTGCCCGTGACGACGGTGCCGAGCACGAGGGTGGCGGCGACCAGGACGAGCAGCCCGGTGCCGAGCCGGCGGAGCGCCGGCGGGACGAGCAGGCGCGGCTCGAGGTCGCCCTCGCGGGCGCGCTGGTGCAGCACCACGGCCAGCCCGATCAGCACGCTGCTGACCAGGAAGTGCCCCATGACGGTCCACGGGTTGAGGCCGGTGAGCACGGTGATCCCGCCCAGGACGGCCTGCGCCGGGATCCCCAGCAGCACCAGCGCGGACAGCCGGCGCATGCCCGGTCGCACCGGACGGGCACGCCAGACGGCGACGGTCGTCGCCAGCACCACGGCGAGCAGCACGAAGGTCAGCAGCCGGTTGCCGAACTCGATCAGCCCGTGGACGGCGTACCCCGACGTCGGCGTGTAGCTGCTGTCGGTGCAGCGGGGCCAGGTCGGGCAGCCCAGCCCGCTCGAGGTGAGGCGTACGGCCCCGCCGGTGACGACGATCGCGCTGTTGGCGAGCACGCTGGCCAGCGCGAGGCGCCGGACGAGGTGCGGGGAGGACACGGGGTCAGCCTAGGTCGGCGGGGGCCGCTCGGCCTGCCGTCACTCCCAGCGGAAGAGCCGGCTGGCGGCAGCCAGCGAGGCGACCGCCCAGACCGCCAGCGCCGCGAGGTCGCGCAGCGGCAGCGCCACGCCGTCGACGAGCACCTCGCGCAGGCCGTGGGACAGCGCCGCCGTCGGCAGCAGCGAGAGCAGCGGCTCCGCGGCGCCGAAGCGCGAGACCGGGAAGAGCACCCCGCCGAGGACGAGCAGCACGAACCACAGCAGGTTGGCGGCCGCGAGCGTCGTCAGGCCGCTGAGGGTGCCGCCCAGGAGCAGGCCGAGCCCGCTGAACGCAGCGGTGCCCAGGACGACCAGCGCGCCGACGGCCAGCACCGATCCCGCCGGCTCCCAGCCGAGCGCCAGCCCGGTGAGGCAGAGCAGCGTCACCTGCAGCAGCTCTACCGCGAGCACGGCGAGCGTCTTGCCGAGCAGCAGGACCGAGCGGGGGAGCGGGGTGGCGCCGAGCCGCTTGAGCACGCCGTACTGCCGCTCGAAGCCGACGCCGATCGCCTGGCCGGTGAAGGCGGTCGACATCACGGCCAGCGCCAGCACACCGGGCACGAAGAAGTCCGCGCGGCTGCCCTCGTCCACCGGGATGAACGGCACGGTGACGAGCACGACGAGCAGGCCGAGCGGGATGACCAGGCTGAGCAGCACCTGCTCGCCGTTGCGCAGCACGAGCTTGAGCTCGGCCGCGGCTTGCGCAGCGAGCATCCGCGACATCGGCGCCGCGCCCGGCGCGGGAGCGAGGTCGCCCGGGGTCCAGGTCGTCATGCGCGGAGTCCGCGGCCGGTGAGCTCGAGGAAGACGTCCTCGAGGGAGCGCTGCTCGACGCGGAGGTCGGCGGCCATCGCGTCGTTGGTGGCGCACCAGGCGGTCACGGCCGCGAGCAGCTGGGGGTCGACGGCACCGGGAGCCTCGACGAGGTACTGCCCGGCCGGCGACTCCTTGGCCGTGCAGCCGACGGGCAGGGCCGCCAGCAGCTGGTCGAGGTCGAGGTCGGCGCGGCTGCGGAAGCGCAGCTGCCCGACCGCGCCCGCGGAGGTGAGCTCGGCCACCGTGCCCGCCGCGACGACCCGACCGTGGTCGACCACGACGACGTCGTCGGCGAGCCGCTCCGCCTCGTCGAGCAGGTGGGTGGTCAGCACGACCGTCACGCCGTCCCGGCGCATCGCCTCGACCAGGTCCCAGGTGGCGTGCCGCGCCTGGGGGTCGAGGCCGGCCGTGGGCTCGTCGAGGAAGACCAGCTCGGGGCGGCCCACCACGGCCAGCGCCAGGGACAGCCGCTGCTGCTGGCCCCCGGACAGCCGGCGGTACGGCGTGCGCGCGACGGCGGTCAGCCCCAGCCGCTCGAGCAGGTCCGCCGGGTCGAGCGGGCTGGCGGCGTAGGACGCGACGAGCCGCAGCATCTCCGCGCAGCGCAGGCCGGGGTAGGCGCCGCCGGTCTGCGGCATGACGCCGACCCGCGGCCGCAGGGCCGGGTCGCGGGGGGATCGGCCGAGCACGGAGACGCTCCCGGCGTCCGGGCTGCGGAAGCCCTGGCAGATCTCGACGGTGGTCGTCTTGCCGGCGCCGTTCGGGCCGAGCAGCGCCAGCACCGTCCCCGGGCGCACCGAGAAGGACAGCTCGTCGACGACGGCGCGCCCGTCGTACGTCTTGACCAGACCGCGGACGTCGAGTGCGGCGGCGGTCACGGGGACAAGACTAGAGGCGGTGGGGGCAGGTGAGGGCGCCCTTCGTGGCGGGCGTCACGGCGCCAGCCGGTCGGCCCGGTTCGACTCGGGGACGCATTTACGCGACACTGACGTTGTGAAAATCGTGGCGGAGCCGACGACCGGGACGCGGGAGCGCGTGCGCTCCCTGCTGCTCGCGCTCGGCCCGTCCACCGCGGCGACCCTCGGGGAGCAGCTCGGGCTCAGCCAGGCGGCGGTGCGCAAGCACCTCGACGCGCTGCTGGCCGACGGGACCGTCACCACCCAGATGCCCCGCGTGCGCGCGCTGCGCGGCCGTGGCCGCCCGGCCCGGCTCTACGCCCTGACGGACGCCGGTCACGCCGGCGGCCCGGCGGCGTACGACGACCTCGCCACCCAGGCGCTCCGCTTCCTGGCCGAGACGGCGGGGGAGTCGGCGGTCGAGGAGTTCGCGCAGGCCCGGGTCGCCGAGCTCGAGCGGCGGTACGCCCAGCAGATGGCGTCCACCGCTCCCGCGGACCGCCCCGCCGCACTGGCCGAGGCGCTCTCGGGCGACGGCTACGCCGCGACCACCTCCGAGCACGGCGTGGGCGTCCAGCTCTGCCAGCACCACTGCCCGGTCCAGCACGTCGCTGCGGAGTTCCCGCAGCTGTGCGACGCCGAGACCGCCGCCCTGGGGCGGCTGCTCGACGTGCACGTCCAGCGACTCGCGACCATCGCCCACGGCGACGGCGTGTGCACGACCTTCATCCCCGTAGCTCCCGGATCAGCGACAGCGAAGGCGACGCGATGACCACCACACAGGACTCCCAGCTCGAGGGCCTCGGCACCTACAAGTTCGGCTGGGCGGACAGCGACGTCGCGGGCTCGACCGCCAAGCGCGGCATCAACGCCGAGGTCGTCGAGAACATCTCCGCGCTCAAGAGCGAGCCGCAGTGGATGCTGGACCTGCGCCTGAAGGGGCTGAAGCTCTTCGAGAAGAAGCCCATGCCGACCTGGGGCTCGGACCTGTCGGGCATCGACTTCGACAACATCAAGTACTTCGTCCGGTCGACGGAGAAGCAGGCCACCAGCTGGGAGGACCTGCCCGAGGACATCAAGAACACCTACGACCGGCTGGGCATCCCGGAGGCCGAGAAGCAGCGCCTGGTCGCCGGTGTCGCGGCGCAGTACGAGTCGGAGGTCGTCTACCACCAGATCCGCGAGGACCTGGAGGAGAAGGGCGTCATCTTCGTCGACACCGACACCGGCCTGCGCGAGCACGAGGAGCTCTTCCGCGAGTACTTCGGATCGGTCATCCCGGTCGGTGACAACAAGTTCGCTGCGCTGAACACCGCGGTGTGGTCCGGCGGGTCGTTCATCTACGTGCCCAAGGGCGTCGTCGTCGACATCCCGCTGCAGGCCTACTTCCGGATCAACACCGAGAACATGGGCCAGTTCGAGCGCACCCTGATCATCGCCGACGAGGGCTCGTCGGTGCACTACGTCGAGGGCTGCACCGCCCCGATCTACAGCTCCGACAGCCTGCACAGCGCCGTCGTCGAGATCATCGTGAAGAAGGACGCGCACGTCCGCTACACGACGATCCAGAACTGGTCGAACAACGTCTACAACCTGGTCACCAAGCGCACCGCGGTGCACGAGGGCGGCCGGATGGAGTGGATCGACGGCAACATCGGCTCCAAGGTCACCATGAAGTACCCCGCCTGCTACCTGCTCGGCGAGCGCGCCGTCGGCGAGACGCTGTCGATCGCGTTCGCCGGCGAGGGCCAGCACCAGGACGCCGGCGCCAAGATGGTGCACGCGGCGCCGCACACGACGAGCAACATCGTCAGCAAGTCCGTCGCCCGCGGCGGCGGCCGCACCTCCTACCGCGGCCTGGTCCAGGTGCAGGAGGGCGCGCACGGCTCCAAGAGCAACGTCGTCTGCGACGCGCTGCTGGTGGACACGATCAGCCGCAGCGACACCTACCCGTACGTCGACGTCCGCGAGGACGACGTCTCGCTCGGCCACGAGGCCACGGTCAGCCGGGTCGGCGAGGACCAGCTCTTCTACCTGATGAGCCGCGGCATGACCGAGCAGGAGGCGATGGCGATGGTCGTGCGCGGCTTCGTCGAGCCGATCGCCCGCGAGCTGCCCATGGAGTACGCGCTCGAGCTCAACCGGCTCATCGAGCTGCAGATGGAGGGTTCCGTTGGCTAGTCAGATGTCGGACGCGCTCGCGACCGAGCGCGCCGCTCTGAAGGAGACCGGTGGCGTCATGGACGGCTCCGTAGCGGTCGGCGTCAAGCCGTCCACGCCGCGCAGCCCGGCCGACGTCCGTCCGGAGCGGGTGCGGTCGTTCGACCCCGAGGTCTTCGGCGCGCCGACCGGTCGCGAGGAGGAGTGGCGGTTCACCCCGCTGGCCCGCCTGCGCGTGCTGCTCGACGGCGCCGACTCCGACGCGCACCTCACCGTCACCAGCGAGCTGCCCGACGGCGTGGAGCTGCTCGAGGTCCCGACGGCCGAGCTCGACCTGCCCGCGCCCGTCGACCGGCTGGCGGCGCTCGCGCTCCAGCGGGCCGGCTCCGCGCTGGTCGTGCGCGTGCCCAAGGCGCTCGAGACCGACGGTCCCGTCGTGCTCACGCTGCACGGCACGGGCACCGACGAGGTCGTCTGGGGCTCGGTCGTCCTCGACATCGCCGAGCAGGCCCGGGCGACGGTCGTCATCGAGCACACCGGCAGCGCGCACTACGCCTCCTGCGTCTCCGTCCTGCTGGGTGACGGCGCGTCACTGCAGCTGGTGCAGGTGCAGGACTGGCAGGTCGACGCCGTCCACGGCGCCCACGTCGCCAGCCGGCTCGGTCGCGACGCCTCCCTGGTCTCGACCCAGGTCACCCTCGGCGGCGACCTGGTGCGGGTGAACGAGACCGCCGAGTTCACCGGCCCGGGCGCCTCCGTCGAGCTGCGCGGCGTCTCCTTCGCCGACCGCGGCCAGCACCTGGAGCACCGGCTGCTCGTCGACCACTCGGTCCCGCACTGCCGCAGCAACGTCGTCTACAAGTCGGCGCTGCACGGCGACGAGGCGCACACCGTCTGGGTCGGCGACGTGCTGATCCGGGCCGGCGCGACCGGCACCGACACCTACGAGCTGAACCGCAACCTGCTGCTCACCCCCGAGGCGCGCGCCGACTCGGTGCCCAACCTCGAGATCGAGACCGGCGAGATCGCCGGAGCCGGTCACGCGAGCGCCACCGGGCGGTTCGACGACCAGCAGCTGTTCTACCTCCAGTCGCGCGGGATCCCGACCGACGTCGCCCGGCGCATGGTCGTGCGCGGATTCTTCGCCGACGTCGTCGAGCAGATCGGTGTCCCCGCCCTCGAGGAGCGCCTGATGGCGACCATCGAGGCCGAGCTCGAGCGGGCGTTCGCGTGAGCGCCGAGACCACCCGCGGCATCCGCGCCTGCTCGCTGTCGGAGCTGGCCGACGAGTCCGCCATCCGGGTCGAGCTCGCGGGTCGCCCCGTGTGCATCGCGCGCTCCAACGGCGAGGTCTTCGCGATCTCCGACGTCTGCTCCCACGCCGACGTCGCGCTGTCCGAGGGCGACGTCGAGGACGGCCACATCGAGTGCTGGCTGCACGGCTCGATGTTCGACCTCCGCACCGGCGCGCCCACCGGGCTGCCGGCCACCAAGCCAGTCCCCACCTTTCCCGTGACCGTCGAGGGCGACGACGTCCTCGTGCAGATGGAGCCCTGACCCATGACCACACTCGAGATCCGCGGCCTGACGGTCGCCGTCGAGGACACCGAGATCCTCACCGGCGTCGACCTGACCATCCGGTCCGGCGAGACCCACGCGATCATGGGCCCGAACGGCTCCGGCAAGTCGACGCTGGCCTACGCCATCGCCGGCCACCCGAAGTACACCGTCACCGGCGGCACCGTGACGCTCGACGGTGAGGACGTCCTCGCCATGTCCGTCGACGAGCGCGCCCGCGCCGGCGTCTTCCTCGCGATGCAGTACCCCGTCGAGGTCCCCGGCGTCTCGGTCTCCAACTTCCTGCGCTCGGCCGCCACGGCGGTCCGCGGCGAGGCCCCCAAGCTCCGCCTGTGGGTCAAGGAGCAGAAGGAGGCGATGGCCCGGCTCGAGATGGACCCGGCCTTCTCCGAGCGCAACGTCAACGAGGGCTTCTCCGGTGGCGAGAAGAAGCGCCACGAGATCCTCCAGCTCGAGCTGCTGCAGCCGCGGATCGCCGTCCTCGACGAGACCGACTCCGGCCTGGACGTCGACGCGCTGCGCATCGTGTCCGAGGGCGTCAACCGGGTGCGCGCGACCGGCGAGACCGGCGTGCTGCTCATCACCCACTACACGCGGATCCTCAACTACATCAAGCCCGACTTCGTCCACGTCTTCGTCAAGGGGCGCATCGTCGAGCAGGGCGGCCCGGAGCTCGCCGACGAGCTCGAGAAGAACGGCTACGCGAAGTACGGCCCCGAGGCGAAGGCGCCCGTGCACGGCCGCTCGCTGCCCGCGGGCCCGGTGTTCGGGGGAGTCGTGACCCAGGCATGAGCGTGCTGTCCCCGGTGCTGGACGTCGACGCGATCCGCGCCGACTTCCCGGTGCTGGCCAGGAGGATCGGCGACCGGCCGCTGGTCTACCTCGACAACGCCTCCAGCTCGCACAAGCCGCGCCAGGTGCTCGACGCCGAGCGCGCCTTCGTGGAGCAGCACTACAGCAACGTGCACCGCGGCGTGCACACGCTGAGCCAGGAGGCGACCGACGCCTACGAGGCGGCGCGCGAGCGGGTGGCCCGCTTCCTGCACGCCCCCGACGCGCACGAGGTCGTCTTCACCAAGAACGCCACCGAGGCCTACAACCTCGTGGCGTACTCCTTCGGCAACGCCCGTGCCGGTGACCGCTTCGCCCTCGGCCCGGGTGACGAGGTCTGCGTCACCGAGATGGAGCACCACTCCAACCTCGTGCCGTGGCAGATGCTCTGCGAGCGCACCGGCGCGACGCTGCGCTGGATCCCGCTCACCGATGACGGCCGGCTCGACCTCTCCGACCTCGACAGCCTGGTCAACGAGCGCACCAAGGTGCTGGCCTTCGTGCACGTCAGCAACATCCTCGGCACCGAGAACCCCGTCGACGTGCTCGTCGCCCGTGCCCGCCAGGTCGGGGCGCTCACCCTGCTCGACGGCGCGCAGTCCGCACCGCACTCGCGCGTCGACGTGGCGGCGCTCGGCGTCGACTTCTTCGTCCTCACCGGCCACAAGATGCTCGCGCCCTCCGGTGTCGGCGTGCTGTGGGGCCGCCGCGAGCTGCTCGACGCGATGCCGCCGTTCATGGGAGGCGGCTCGATGATCGAGGTCGTGCAGATGGGCGGCTCGACGTACGCGCCCGCACCCGAGCGCTTCGAGGCCGGCACCCCCGTCATCAGCCAGGCCGTCGCGCTGGCCGCCGCGTGCGACTACCTGGACGCCGTCGGGCTCGACCGGGTCGCCGCGCACGAGCGCGCCCTCACCGGGCGGCTGCTCGACGGGATCCGGGACCTCCCGGGCGTCTCCGTGATCGGTCCCGACACCCTCGACATGCGCGGCGCCGCCGTGTCCTTCGCGATCGAGGGCGTGCACCCGCACGACGTCGGCCAGTCGCTGGACGAGCTCGGCATCGCCGTCAGGGTCGGCCACCACTGCGCCGCCCCGGTCTGCCGCCGCTACGGCGTCCCGGCCACGACGCGCGCCTCGTCGTACCTCTACAACACCGAGGCCGAGATCGACGTGCTGCTCGAGGGGATCGTCTCCGTGCAGCGCTTCTGGGGGCGCTGAGGTGTCCGAGTCGATGTACCAGGAGATCATCCTGGACCACTACAAGAACCCGCACCACAAGGGACTGCGCGAGCCGTACGACGTCGAGGTGCACCACGTGAACCCGACCTGCGGCGACGAGGTGACCCTTCGGGTCAAGGTCGCCGACGGCGTCGTGCAGGACGTGTCGTACGACGGGCAGGGCTGCTCGATCAGCCAGGCCAGCACCTCGGTCATGACCGACCTCGTGATCGGCAAGCAGGTCGACGAGGCGATGGCGACGGGCGAGGCGTTCCTGGAGCTGATGCAGAGCAGGGGACAGCTGGAGCCCGACGAGGACGTGCTGGAGGACGGCATCGCCTTCGCCGGCGTGAGCCGCTACCCGGCGCGCGTGAAGTGCGCGCTGCTGGGCTGGATGGCGTGGAAGGACGCGACCGCTCAAGCGGTTGCCACCACTGGAGAGGGAAGCGCATGAGCAGCGAGACCACGCAGACGCCGGCCGAGACGGTCCTGGGGACGCCGACCGCCGCCGACGCGCCGCGGCCGCGCGCCAGCGAGGACGACATCACCGAGGCCATGAAGGACGTCGTCGACCCCGAGCTGGGCATCAACGTCGTCGACCTCGGCCTGCTCTACGGCAACCAGGTGCACGAGGACAACACGGTCACCCTGGACATGACGCTCACCTCGGCGGCGTGCCCGCTCACCGACGTCATCGAGGACCAGACCCGCGCCGCCCTGGCCCCGCTGGTCGACGACGTGCGCATCAACTGGGTCTGGATGCCGCCGTGGGGCCCGGACAAGATCACCGACGACGGTCGCGACCAGCTGCGGGCGCTGGGCTTCAACGTCTGACCGACCCCGGCGCTCTAGGGTCGTCGGCATGACGACCTCGCTGCTCGGCCGCAGCTTCCTCAAGGAGTCCGACCTCTCGCCGCAGGAGTGGGAGGGGCTGCTGTCGCTGGCCGCCGACCTGAAGGCCGCCAAGAAGGCGGGCACGGAGACGCAGCTGCTGCGCGGCAAGAGCATCGCACTGGTCTTCGAGAAGACCTCCACGCGGACCCGCTGCTCGTTCGAGGTGGCGGCGTACGACCAGGGCGCGCACGTCACCTACCTCGACCCGAGCGGGTCGCAGATCGGCCACAAGGAGTCGGTCAAGGACACCGCACGCGTGCTCGGACGGATGTACGACGGCATCCAGTACCGCGGCTTCGGCCAGGACCGCGTCGAGACGCTGGCGGAGTTCAGCGGCGTGCCGGTCTGGAACGGCCTCACCGACGAGTGGCACCCCACCCAGTCGCTCTGCGACGTGCTGACGATGCGCGAGCACGTGTCGTCCGAGCGGATCTCCTTCGCCTACCTCGGCGACGCGCGCAACAACGTCGGCAACTCCCTGCTGGTCGGCGGGGCGCTGGCCGGCATGGACGTGCGCATCGTCGCGCCGGAGCAGCTGCAGAACGAGAAGGACGTCGTCGAGACGGCGCGCGAGATCGCCTCCCGCACAGGCGGTTCCGTCACGATCACCAGTGACATCGCCGAGGGCGTCGCCGGCGCAGACGTCGTGCACACCGACGTGTGGGTGTCGATGGGCGAGCCGAAGGAGGTCTGGGACGAGCGGATCGCCCTGCTGCGCGACTACCAGGTCACGATGGACGTCCTGCGCGCCACCGGCAAGCCGGACGTGAAGTTCATGCACTGCCTGCCGGCCTTCCACGACCGCAGCACGGTCGTGGGGGAGGAGGTCTTCCAGAAGACCGGGCTCGCCGAGCTCGAGGTGACCGACGAGGTCTTCGAGAGCGAGCACTCGATCGTCTTCGACCAGGCCGAGAACCGGCTGCACACCATCAAGGCCGTGCTGGTCGCGACGCTGGCCGGCTGACGTGCGCATCGTCGCGGCGCTGGGCGGCAACGCGCTGCTGCGTCGCGGGGAGAAGCCCGACGCCTCGGTGCAGGCGGCGAACATCGCGCGCGCCGTCGCTGCTCTCGCACCGCTCGCACAGGAGCACGAGCTGGTGCTCACCCACGGCAACGGCCCCCAGGTCGGCGTGCTGGCGCTGCAGAGCGCCTCCGACCCGCAGCTGACGACGCCGTACCCGTTCGACGTCCTGGGCGCCCAGACGCAGGGGATGATCGGCTACTGGTTGCTGCAGGCCCTGCAGAACAACCTCCCGGGCCGCCAGGTGGCCGCGATCATCAACCAGACCCTGGTGTCCGCAGCCGATCCCGCCTTCGAGAACCCGACGAAGTTCATCGGCGAGGTCTACGAGGAGGAGCGCGCGAAGGCGCTCGCGGCCGAGCGGGGCTGGACCGTCAAGCAGGACAGCAGCGGCTGGCGCCGGGTGGTCGGCTCACCGCGTCCGCAGCGGGTCGTCGAGACCCGCCTCATCCGGCTGCTGCTCAGCAGCGGCGCCGTCGTGGTCTGCGCCGGTGGCGGGGGCGTCCCCGTCATCCGGGACGAGTCGGGGAAGCTGGCCGGCGTCGAGGCCGTCGTGGACAAGGACCTCACGACGTCGGTGCTCGCCGAGGCCCTCGACGCCGACGTGCTGATGATCCTGACCGACGTGCCGCACGTGCTGCGCGGCTACGGCACGCCGGACGAGGAGCCGGTGCTCCGCGCGACACCGGCGACGCTGCAGAGCGAGGAGTTCGCGGCGGGCTCGATGGGGCCGAAGGTCGACGCCGCCTGCCGCTTCGTGGAGGTCACCGGCGACATGGCGGCGATCGGCCGGGTCGAGGACGCCGTCGAGATCCTCGAGGGCAGGGCCGGCACGATCATCACGCCGCGGGGCAAGTACGGCGGTCCGGACGACCTGTCGCCCCGGCACGGCACGCACCCGAGGCGTCGTCGTACGGACCTCTGATCAGACGGTGCGGACCGCGAAGGTGTCGCACTCGTTCGGGTCGCCGCTGCTGAGGCCGACGCGGAACCACTTCACCCGCTGCTCGGCGGACCCGTGCGTCCACGACTCGGGGTTGACCTGCCCCTGCGCCTTCTCCTGGATCCGGTCGTCGCCGACGGCGGAGGCCGCGGACAGCCCCTCCTCGATGTCGGCGTCGTCGATGGCGATGAAGTCGGTCTTGACGGCGTTGGCCGTCCACACCCCGGCGTAGCAGTCGGCCTGCAGCTCCAGCCGCACCGGGCCGGACTGCGGACCGGTCTCGCCCCGGCGCACCTTGTCGTTCTGACCGGTGAGGTTCTGGACGTGGTGGCCGTACTCGTGGGCGATGACGTAGGCCTGCGCGAAGTCCCCGCCCTTCGCGCCGTACTGCGTCCGCAGCACCTCGAAGAAGCCCAGGTCGAGGTAGACCCCGTTGTCCGGCGGGCAGTAGAACGGGCCGACGGCCGAGGTGGCGTTGCCGCAGCCCGTGCTCGTCGCGTCGCTGAAGATCTGCGTCGTCGCGGGCGTGTAGCCCTCCACCGTCTCGGCCCAGTAGGCCTGCACGCTGTTGACGATGCCGACCACGCGGCAGTCCTCGTCGCGGTCGGCGTCGGCACCGGTCCTGCAGCGCTCGGCGAGGTCGGAGTCGACCGTGCCGCTGCCGCCGGGGAACAGCGCGTCGCTGCCGCTGCTCCCGCCGAGGTCGGCGGGGTTCACGCCGAGCAGCAGGGCGAGGAGCAGACCGACGATGCCCAGTCCGCCGCCGCCGATGGCGGCACCGCGCCCGCCCATGCGCCGACCGCGCACGTCGCTGACCTGGGAGGTGTCGAGCCTGGCGCGATCGCGGAAGTCCATGGAGGAGTTCTCCCACGGTCCGCGACGATCAATCCCGGGTCACCCGATCGGCCGGACGACTAGGCTCGACTTCCCGTGATCACCGTTTCGGACGTCGAGCTGCGCGCGGGCGCCCGGCTCCTGCTGTCCGGGGTCACCTTCCGGGTGCAGCCGGGGGACCGGATCGGGCTCGTCGGCCGCAACGGCGCGGGCAAGACCACGCTCACCAAGACGCTCGCGAAGCAGACGCTGCCGGCGGCGGGGACGGTGACGCACAGCGCTCCCGTCGGCTACCTGCCGCAGGACCCGCGCACCGGCGACCTGGACGTGCTGGCCCGCGACCGGGTGCTGTCGGCCCGCGGTCTCGACGAGGTGATGCGCAAGCTGGAGAAGGCGCAGGTCGAGCTGGGGGAGCGGCCGGACGACGCGGAGCTGCTCGAGCGCTACGGCCGTCTGGAGGAGCGCTTCGACAACCTCGGGGGGTACGCCGCCGAGGCCGAGGCCGCGCGCATCTGCTCGAACCTCGGGCTGCCGGAGCGCGCCCTCGGGCAGCCGCTCGGCACGCTCTCCGGCGGTCAGCGCCGGCGCATCGAGCTCGCCCGGATCCTGTTCAGCGACGCCACCACGCTGCTGCTCGACGAGCCCACCAACCACCTCGACGCCGACTCGATCGTCTGGCTGCGCGGCTTCCTGCAGAAGCACTCGGGCGGGCTGATCGTCATCAGCCACGACGTCGAGCTGCTCGAGGCGGTCGTCAACAAGGTCTTCCACCTCGACGCCAACCGGGCCGAGCTCGACCAGTACAACGTCGGCTGGAAGACCTACCTGCAGCAGCGCGAGACCGATGAGAAGCGGCGCAAGCGCGAGCGGCTCAACGCCGAGAAGCAGGCGGGGGTGCTCAACGCGCAGGCCGAGAAGATGCGCGCCAAGGCGACCAAGGCCAAGGCCGCGCAGAGCATGTTCAAGCGGGCCGAGAAGCTGCTCGCCGGCGTCGAGGGGGAGCGGGCCCAGGACCGCGTCGCCAAGCTGCGCTTCCCCGAGCCGGCGCCCTGCGGCAAGACGCCGCTCACCGCCGAGGGGCTGTCGAAGTCCTACGGGTCGCTGGAGATCTTCACCGACGTGGACCTGGCCATCGACCGCGGCGCGCGCGTCGTCGTCCTCGGCCTCAACGGCGCCGGCAAGACCACGCTGCTGCGGGTGCTGTCGGGCACCGAGCTGCCCGACACCGGCCAGGTCGTGCCCGGTCACGGGCTGCGCCTGGGCTACTACGCCCAGGAGCACGACACCCTCGACACCGACCGCACGGTGCTCGAGAACATGCGGACCGCCAGCCCCGACCTCCCGGAGCCGGAGGCACGACGGGTGCTCGGGTCGTTCCTGTTCAGCGGCGACGTCGTGCACCAGCCGGCAGGCACGCTGTCCGGCGGTGAGAAGACGCGCCTCGCGCTCGCCACGCTCGTCGTCAGCGGGGCCAACGTGCTGCTGCTCGACGAGCCCACCAACAACCTCGACCCGGCCAGCCGCGAGGAGATCCTGTCGGCGCTGGCGAGCTACAAGGGCGCCGTCGTCCTGGTCACCCACGACGAGGGCGCCGTCATGGCGCTCTCGCCGGAGAAGGTGCTGCTGCTGCCCGACGGCGTCGAGGACCAGTGGAGCGACGACTTCGCCGACCTGGTGGCGCTGGCCTAAGGACGCGGGAAGGTGCGCACGGGGTGCCCGGCGTCCACCGCGAGCTCGACTGCACTGCCCACCGAGACGTCGACGGTGTGCGGCTGGAACGATCGCACGACGGCGCCGGACGGCAGCTGCAGCGCGTAGACGTAGTGCGCGCCGCGGAACTCCCGGCCCAGCACGCGGGTGGAACCGGTCGCGGTGGCCGCGAAGCCCACCTCGTGCGGACGGAGCATCACGTCGACCTCGCCGGCCGCACCCGGGGTCGCAGCGAGCCGGCCGACCTCGGTCTCGACGACCGAGCCCTCCTGCCGGCCGGGCAGGAAGTCGGCCTCCCCGAGCAGGGTGGCCGAGAAGCGCGTGGCGGGTGCGTGGAAGGCCTCTGCCGGCTCGGCGACGTGGTCGAACCGGCCCTCCCGCATCACCGCCACCCGGTCGCCGACGGCGAGCGCCTCGGCCTGGTCGTGGGTGACGAAGACGCCGGCCGCGCCGGTGCCGTGCAGGGCGCGCAGGGTCGCCTCGCGGACGCTGGCCCGCAGGCTGCTGTCGAGGTTGCCGAAGGCCTCGTCGAAGAGGACGACCTGCGGTCGTGGGGCCAGCGCGCGGGCCAGGGCCACCCGCTGCTGCTGCCCGCCCGAGAGCTCGTGCGGGTAGCGCGCGCCGAGCCCCGGCAGCTCCACGAGCTCGAGCAGCTCCGTGACGCGCGCGGCCCGGTCCTCCCCGCGGGTCAGCCCGAAGGCGACGTTGTCGGCCACCCGCAGGTGCGGGAAGAGGGCGGCGTCCTGGAAGACGACGCCGACGTGCCGCTGCTCCGGTGGCACCCAGGTGCGCGGTCCGGCGACGACCTGGCCGCCGACCGAGATGCTGCCGGCGTCTGGCTCCAGGAGACCGGCCACCAGCATGAGCAGGGTCGACTTGCCGCAGCCGCTCGGCCCGACCAGGGCCACCATCTCGCCCGCGGCCACCGCCAGGGACACGTCCTCGACGGCCACGGTCCGCCCGAACCGCTTGCTCACGCCGGTGACCTCGACGACCGTCATCGGGCCACCCCGACGAGCGAGGTGTCGGGCTCCAGCGGAGGCACGACGTCGACGTCGGAGGCGACCTCCGCGGCGTCGTCGTCGTTCCGGAAGAGCAGCACGACGGGGATCATCGCAACGACGACGATCGTCAGCGCGGGCAGCCCGGCCATCTCGTAGCGCGAGTCGGCGGCGAGCTGCCACACCCGCACGGCGAGCGTCTCGAAGCCGAAGGGCCGGAGCAGCAGCACGATCGGCAGCTCCTTGAGCGCGTCCACGGCGACGAGCACGCCGGCGACCGCGATGCCGGACCGCGCGAGCGGCAGGTGCACCCGGGTCAGCACCCTGCGGGGGGCGACGCCGAGCGAGAGCGCGGCCGAGGTGAGCGACGGGGAGACCGTGGCGAGGCGCGCCTCGGTCGAGGTGTAGCCCAGGGCGAGGAACCGAGCGGAGTAGACGACGACGAGCGCGGCCACGGAACCGGTCACCAGGCCCCCGCCCCCCGGCAGGCCGAGCCGGTCGAGCACCTCGGCTGCGGCGGCGAGCACGAGCAGCGCGCCGATCGCGAGCACCGGTCCCGGCACCGCGTAGCCCGACACCGTCGCCTGCACGCCCAGCGCGATCCGCCGCCGGCCGTCGACGCGGACGGCGTGCACCAGCAGCAGCGCCACGACCACGACGACGGCGGCGACCTGCGCGCCCAGCAGCATGCTGTTCGCCGCCGCGGCGAGGAAGGTCTCGTCGAAGCTGCCGTCCACCCCGCGCAGCGGCGAGGTCGTCGACCACACGAGCAGGGTGACGACGGGGACGACCACGGCCAGCAGCAGCACGGCGCTGCAGGCCGCGGTGGCCGCCCACGCCCTGCCGCCGGACAGCCGGATCGGCCCCATCGGCGTCGGGTCGTGGCCGGCCGAGCTGAACCGCGCACCGCGGCGCAGCCAGCGCTCGCCGCCCAGCAGCGCCAGCGCGAGCAGCAGGACGAGCAGCGCCAGCACCGTCGCCGCCGGCCGGTCGAACTGCCCGCGCCAGACCTTGTAGATGCCGACCGAGAGGGTGTCGACGCCGAAGTACTGCACGGTCGCGAAGTCCGACAGCGTCTCGAGCGCGACGAGCAGCGCGCCGGCTGCCAGCGCCGGGCGGGCCAGCGGCAGCACGATCCGCCGGGCCGCCTGCAGCGGCCGCAGCCCCAGCGTGCGCGCGGCGCCGTACGGCGTGGCCGCCTGCTCCCGGAACGCCACGCGCGCGAGCAGGTAGACGTACGGGTAGAGGGTCAGGGTGAGGACGGCGGCCGCGACCGGCAGCGTCCGCACGGGCGGGAAGGGCGCGTCGTCGCCGAGCACCGCGCGCCAGCCGGACTGCACCGGACCCGGGTAGGACAGCAGCGACGACCAGACCAGCCCGAGGATGTACGCCGGAACGGCGGTCGGCAGGACGAGCAGCCACTGCAGCGCCCGGCGGCCGGGGAAGCGGTAGGCGGTCGTGAGCCAGGCCAGCCCGGCCCCCAGCGCCGTGGCGCCCACGAGGGTGAGGGCGAGCAGCGCGAGGGTGGTGCCGAGCAGCGGCAGCCAGCCCGAGCCGGCCACCCGCGACCAGGGCGCGGAGCCCGCCTGGACCACGCCCACCAGCACGGCCGCGACGGGCAGCAGGACGACCAGCGCCGCCGCCGCCACCACGACCGTCGACGCCCGGCGGCCCGGGCGCGTCCTCACCGGTAGCCGGCGTCCGTGAGCAGCTGGACCGCCTCGGCGTTGAAGCGCCCCAGCTCGCCGACGTTGAGGTCGTCGCGGGAGAACTCGCCGAAGCCCTTCAGCACCTCGACCGGCTCGACCGCGCGGTTCACGGGGTACTCGAAGTTGCCGTCCACGAACAGGGACTGCCCCTCGGTGGCCAGCCACTCGAGGAACGTCGTCGCCGAGGCGACGTCGTCCGCGGAGCGGGTCACGCCTGCGCCGCTGATGTTGACGTGCGTGCCGGTCGTCGCCTGGTCCGGGAAGAAGACCCCGATCGGCAGGTCCGGGTCCTTCGCCAGCTCGCGGCCGACGTAGTAGTGGTTCGTGATGCCGACGTCGCAGCCGCCCGCGGCGACGGTGCGCACGATCTCGGGGTCGTTCGCGAGGATCTGCGGGTCGTTGGCCATCCAGCCCTCGACGACGGCGGCGGCGCGCTCCGGCCCGTCGTGGGCGATGAACGACGCCACCAGGGACTGGGTGTAGGCGCTGGTGGAGGTGCGGAAGCAGATCCGGTCCTTCCACCGCGCGTCGGCGAGCGCGGCGTAGGTCGACAGCTCGGTCGGCGTCACCTCGTCGGTGTTGTAGATGATCACCCGGGCGCGCTCGGAGAGGCCGAACCACCGGTCGGCGGGGTCGCGCAGGCTCGCGGGCACCGCCGCCTCGAGCTCGGCGGACTGCACCGGCTGCAGCAGCTCCTGCTCCGCGGCGAGCGCGAGGTTCGCCACGTCGACCGTCATGTAGACGTCGGCCTCGCTGTCCTCGCCCTCGACCTCGAGCCGCTCGCGCAGCTCGGCGTCGCTGCCGTTGAGGAACTCGACCTCGATCCCGGTCTGCTCGGTGAAGCGCTCGTAGGCCTGCTCGGCGCCGTAGGAGCGGGCGGAGTAGACCTGGATGGCCGGGCCGTCCTCCCCGCCGAGCGGCACCCCGCAGCCGGTGAGGAGCAGAGCCGATCCGAGCAGCAGCGCGGGTCCGGGACGGGGGGAGCGGGGGCGCACGAGCGTCCTTCCGACAGCAGGGGTTAGGGCAGCCTTCCCTATGCTAGCGGGCCGCGATCTGGCCTGCCGGAGACATCTCGGATCCGCGGGGTTGCTTGCGATCATGCTGGGAACAGGCTCCCCGACACGCCCGACCAGTGGAGGAAGAGGACATCTCGTGACAGAGCTCAAGAAGGGCAGCAGGGTCACCGGCGGCGACCGCGACAAGCTCGCGTCGGACCTGAAGCGGCGGTACGAGTCGGGCGAGAGCATCCGGCTGCTCGCCGAGTCGTCGGGTCGGTCGTACGGCTTCGTGCACCGCATCCTGAACGAGTCGGGTGCGACGCTGCGCGGCCGGGGCGGCGCGACGCGCAAGAAGAGCGCCTGAGCATCTTCGGGGGGCGCGTGGCAGGCTGAGCGAGCCCTGCCACCGCCCCCGGGAGTCGCCGAACATGGACCTGTCGCTGAACGCCGAGCAGGACGCCGTCCGCAAGGCCGTCAAGGAGTGGGTGGACGACGTCGTCGCTCCGCCGGCGCTGGAGAACGACCGGAAGGAGCGCTTCCCCCAGGAGGCGCTCGACGGCCTGCGCCAGACCGGCTTCATCGGCCTGTCGATCCCCGAGCAGTGGGGCGGCGGCGGCGGTGACCCGCTGTCGTACGTCCTGTTCATCGAGGAGCTCGGCCGGGGCGACGCCAACGTGCGCTCCATCGTCAGCGTGCACCTCGGCCTGGTGGCCGGCTCGATCGACCGCTGGGGCACCGAGGAGCAGAAGGAGCAGTGGCTGCCGCGGATGGCCAGCGGCGAGGTGCTCGGCTGCTTCGGGCTGACCGAGCCGGACTACGGCTCCAACCCGGCCGACCTCCAGGCCACGGCCGTCAAGCAGGCCGACGGCGGCTACGTGCTCAACGGCAACAAGATCTTCATCACCAACGGCACCATCGCCGGTGTCACGCTGTTCATGGCGCGCACCGGCGGCGAGGGCGCCCGCGGCGTCAGCGCCTTCCTCGTGCCCAACGACGCCGAGGGGTTCGAGGCCCGTCCGATCCACGGCAAGCTCGGCCTGCGCTCCTGCGACACCGCTGAGCTGGTGCTGCGCGACGTCAAGGTCGGCCCCGAGGCGCTGCTCGGCGGCGAGGAGGGCAAGGGCATCCGGGTCGCGCTGACCGCTCTCAACGACGGCCGGATGTCGCTGGGCGCGTCGTGCACCGGTCTCGGCCAGGCCGCGCTCGACACGATGGTCGCCTACACCAAGGACCGCGTGCAGTTCGGAAAGCCGGTGGCCGGCCACCAGCTCGTCCAGGCGCTCATCGCCGACACGGCCGTCGAGGTCGACTGCGCGCGCCTGCTCACGTGGCGGGTCGCCGACCTCAAGACGCGCGGCGAGGACTACTCGCTCGCGGCGTCCAAGGCGAAGTACTACGCCAGCGAGATGTCGGTGCGCGCTGCCAACGCCTGCGTCCAGGCGCACGGCGGCTACGGCTACATCGACGAGTACGCCGCGGGGAAGTACCTGCGCGACGCACGCGTTACGACGCTGTACGAAGGCACCTCGCAGATCCAGCAGCTGATCATCGGCCGCGCGCTCACGGGAATCTCCGCCTTCTGACGAAGGGGGGACCCGCATGAGCGAGATGCACTCCTTCTCGGTCATGCGGTCCTTCCGGCGCGACCCGTCGGTCGCCGACAAGAAGCTGGCTCCCGGCACCTGGCGGCGCATCGCCCGCTTCGCCGCGCCCTACAAGCGCGACCTGCTGGCGTTCCTGGTCGTCATCGTCGTGACGTCGGTGTCGGCGGTCGCCAACCCGCTGGTCTTCAAGAAGATCATCGACGACGGCATCGGCACGAACCCGCCCGACTCCGGTCGGCCGAGCCTGGTGATCACCCTGGCGCTGGTCGTGGTCGGGCTGGCGCTGCTGGAGGCGGTCCTGTCGATCGTGCAGCGCTGGTACTCCGCGCGCATCGGCGAGGGGCTCATCTACGACATGCGCGCGGCGGTCTACGCGCACGTCCAGCGGATGCCGATCGCCTTCTTCACACGCACCCAGACCGGGGCCCTCATCACGCGGCTCAACAACGACGTGCTGGGTGCGCAGCAGGCGTTCACGGGGACGCTGTCGCAGGTCGTCAGCAACGTCATCGGGGTCACGCTGACCCTCGTCGCGATGCTGGTCCTGTCCTGGCAGATCACCCTGATGTCGCTGGTGCTGCTGCCGGTGTTCATCATCCCCGCGCGCATCATCGGGACCCGGCTGCAGGACCTGACGCGCGAGAGCTATGCGCTCAACGCGCAGATGAACAACACGATGACCGAGCGGTTCAACGTGTCCGGAGCGCTGCTGGTCAAGCTCTTCGGCCGAGCGGAGCGCGAGGACGAGGCCTTCCGCGACAAGGCCGGCCGGGTGCGCGACATCGGCGTGACCTCGGCGATGTACGGCCGGGTCTTCTTCGCCTCGCTCACCCTCGTCGCCTCCCTGGCGACGGCGCTCGTGTACGGCTTCGGCGGCGTGCTCGCCGCCAACGGCGACCTGGGGGTGGGCACGCTGGTGGCGCTGGCCGCCTACCTCACGCGGCTCTACGGCCCACTGACCGCGCTGTCCAACGTCCGGGTCGACGTCATGACGGCCCTGGTCTCCTTCGAGCGCGTCTTCGAGGTGCTCGACCTCGAGCCGATGGTGAAGGAGAAGCCCGACGCCGCCCTGGTGCCGCGGACCACCAGCGCCGTCGAGTTCGACGACGTGTTCTTCGGCTACCCCACCGCCGAGCAGGTCTCGCTCGCGTCGCTGGAGTCGGTCGCCGTGCTCGACCAGACGCCGTCCTCGACGGTCCTGAAGGGCGTCAGCTTCCGGGCCGAGCCGGGCCAGCTGGTGGCCCTGGTCGGCCCGTCCGGCGCCGGCAAGACGACGATCAGCTCGCTGGTCACACGCATGTACGACGTCGACTCCGGCGCGGTGCGCATCGGGGGCCAGGACGTGCGCGACGTGACCCTGCAGTCGCTCCGCGACGCGGTCGGCGTCGTCACCCAGGACGCGCACATGTTCCACGACACGATCCGCGCCAACCTGCTCTACGCGAAGCCCACCGCCAGCGATGCCGAGCTCGAGGCAGCCCTCGACGCCGCCCAGGTCGGCGCCCTGGTGCGCAGCCTGCCGGACGGGATGGACACCCTGGTCGGCGACCGCGGCTACCGGCTGTCCGGCGGCGAGAAGCAGCGCATGGCGATCGCCCGGCTGCTGCTCAAGGCGCCCGGGATCGTCGTGCTCGACGAGGCGACCGCCCACCTCGACAGCGAGTCCGAGGCCGCGGTCCAGCGAGCGCTCTCCACCGCGCTGCAGGGGCGTACGTCCCTCGTCATCGCGCACCGGCTGTCCACCGTGCGAGAGGCCGACCAGATCCTCGTCATCGAGGACGGCCGGATCGTCGAGCGCGGGCGGCACGACGAGCTGCTCGAGCGCGGCGGCCTCTACACCGAGCTCTACCGGCGGCAGTTCGCCGCGCAGGAGAGCGAGCCCGTGATCGACTGAGCGCGGGAGCGCTACCCGGCGCCGCCGGCGTTCTTGCC
>JAKFFB010000253.1:0-1564 GCA_036675425.1 Actinomycetales bacterium
GATGGCCCTCCACCTGCACCGCGCCGCGCGCACCGACCTGCTCGCCGACGAGCTCGGCGCGTTGTTGGCGACGCCGCTGGCGGATCCGTTCGCGAGCGAGGTCGTGGTCGTGCCCGCGAAGGGCGTGGAGCGCTGGCTCACCCAGCGGCTGTCGCACCACCTCGGCGTCGGGCCGCGCGGTGGCGACGGAGTGTGCGCGGGGGTGGAGTTCCTGCAGCCGGCTTCGCTCGTCGGACTGCTCCTCGGCCGCGACCGCGACGACGTCTGGCACCCGGACCGTCTCGTGTGGCCACTGCTCGCGACCATCGACGAGCACCTCGGCGAGCCGTGGTGCACGACCCTCGCCACCCACCTCGGTCACGGCCTCGACGGCGAGGAGGGCGAGCTGCGGCGCAGTCGCCGGTGGTCGGTCGCTCGTCGGCTCGCGGAGCGGTTCTCGTCGTACGCCGTCCAGCGGCCCGCGCTCGTCACCGACTGGCGCGAGGGCCGCGACACCGACGGCATCGGTGGCGACGGTGCCGGGGAGCTGGTGGCCGACCTGAGCTGGGAAGCCGAGCTGTGGCGGCGGCTGCTGGCGCGGATGGCCGAGGCCGGGCACGTCGAACCGCCGGACGTCCGGCATGTGCGGGTCTGCGCGGCGCTGCGGGCCGGCGAGATGGCCGGGCTCGACCTGCCCGACCGGTTGTCGCTGTTCGGGCACACGCGCCTTCCCGAGACCGAGATCGACCTGCTCGCCGCGCTCGGCGAGCACCGTGACGTGCACCTGTGGCTGGCCCAGCCGTCGGCCGCGCTGTGGGACGCCGTGACGGCGGCCGGCGCCGAGGTGACGCTGCGCGATGCGTCCCGGTCCGCCGACCTCGTCCACCACCCGCTGCTCGCCTCGCTGGGCCGTGACGCCCGCGAGCTCGCCACCGTGCTCGGCGCCCGCGTGCGCGACGGGCAGGCC
This sequence comes from Actinomycetales bacterium, assembly GCA_036675425.1. Taxonomy (GTDB): domain Bacteria; phylum Actinomycetota; class Actinomycetes; order Mycobacteriales; family SCTD01; genus SCTD01. The sequence goes on from JAKFFB010000253.1 coordinate 947, forward strand.
GTCGATGCCGGTGCTGCCGCTGATCCCGCTGCTCCCGATCACCTGCTCGGCTGGCTCCAGTCCGACCTCCGGGCGAACCACGCGCCGGACGCCGAGGCGCGCTCTGCACGGGTGTACGACCCCCGGGACCGGACCGTGCAGGTGCACGCCTGCCACGGCGCCGCCCGCCAGATCGACGTCCTGCGCGAAGTCCTCGTCGGCCTGCTCCAGGACGACCCGAGCCTCGAACCCCGCGACATCGTCGTGATGTGCCCCGACATCGAGACCTTCGCGCCGCTGATCTCGGCCGGGTTCGGGCTCGGTGAACTCATCACCGATGAGTCAGCCGCGGGCGTCGGCGACGCGCTGCACCCCGCGCACCGGCTGCGGGTCCGCCTCGCCGACCGCGCGGTCAGCAGCACCAACCCGCTGCTCGGCGTGGCCGTCGCGCTCGTCGAACTGGCCGGCGGGCGGGCGACGGCGTCGCAGGTGATCGACCTGCTCTCGCGGGAGGTCTGCCGCCGCCGGTTCGGGTTCAGCGACGACGACCTCGCCCGGATCACCCGGTGGGTCGCGGAAGCCGGCATCCGGTGGGGGATCGACGGCACCCAGCGGGCGTCGTACGCGATGGAAGGGTTC
>JAKFFB010000212.1:0-9528 GCA_036675425.1 Actinomycetales bacterium
ACGCTCGAGGTGCCCGCCCCCCGGGCCGCCGACAGGGCCCGCCGCTCCCGCGGTGGCCCCACCCCGCGCCGCGTGCAGCGCCCCGCGACCGTCCGCGCCCACCTGGCCGAGGCGTCCGCGGCTCCCGCCCTCCCGAAGGTGCTCGGCCTGCCGGCCGGCACCCGCCAGCTCGTCCTGGCCGCCGCCAGCTAACAGCTCGATCCCGACGAGCCGGGCGAAGCAGGACATCCCGTCCGACCGTCGAAGTCCGGCCCCCTGGGGAAGGGGGGCCTGCTGTGGGCGCCACGAGTCGAGTCCGCCGAGCAGCCGCTGCGCTGCTGACCAGCGCGCTGGCGCTGACGATGACCGGCGGCCTGGTCGCCACCGCACCCCCCGCGCAGGCGACGCCGGTCTGCACGAACGGCTTCAACGGCGGCCCGCCGCTCGCGCTCTGCGGCAACCGGATCTTCCCCGAGGCGGCGATCGCGCGGTCGTACGTCCAGTACTCCGCCGACCCGTCGGGCTTCCGCGAGTACGCCGACGGGCTGCTCTACCTCGAGCAGCTCTACCCGCGCTGGGTGGACGTCTTTCCCCTGGACGAGCACTTCAAGGACCCGAAGGCCGTGACCGCGGGCCCGGACGGCGTCCGGTCCTACGAGGAGACCGACAGCGGTGACGGCCGTCAGATCTGGGTGATCCGGCTGACCGACAAGCAGGTCCCCGACGCCGGCAAGAAGAAGCTCTTCTTCAGCCTGTCCGTCCACGGCAACGAGCGAGGCGGCCTCGAGGGCGGGCTGCGCGCCGCCGAGGACCTGGCGATGGAGGCCGAGGCCGGCACCGGCGAGGTGTCCGACGGCATCGCCAACTACGAGAGCGCGACCGGCAAGGACCCGGCGTTCCACACCTACACGCCGGCCGAGCTGCTCGGGAAGACCGACACCTACCTCGTCGACTTCAACATCGACGGCTGGGAGGTCGGTGACCACTACACGGTGCCGACGTCGGTCTACGACCGCACCAACGCGATGAACACCGACCTCAACCGGCAGATGCCGACGCAGGGGTCGATCAACGTGACGCGCAACCCGCTCAAGGAGAGCGAGATGGCGTACGGCACGCGCTTCATGCACGAGCTCGCCGAGAAGGCGGGCGGTCTGATGTCGTACGGCGCCGACATCCACGGCGAGCTCACCAGCCGCGCGTACGTCGACATCATGTACCCCGCAGGGCAGTTCGACTCGATCGAGCACCGGCGGCTGATGGCGATCGCGGAGCGCACGAAGTCGGTCATCGACGCCACGCTCTACGCCGGCATCCAGGACGAGATCGAGAACGCCAGCGGCGGCAACGAGAGCGAGGGCGTCGAGGAGGTCCCCTGCCACATGGGACCGGTCGGCTGCAGCACCATCCCGACCAACACCATCCCGACCAAGCCCGCGCACTGGGCGACGGTCTGGGACACCCTCGGCTACACCGACACGGGCTTCATCGGCGACTACCTCGCCACCGACGTCGCCGTGACCGGCATGGACTACGAGATCGCGCTGAACCACACCGTCCCGGACAAGGTCTGGAACGTGTACCTGCAGGAGAACCACATCAACGCCTCCCGCGGGATCATCAAGACCGCGATGGCGTACTCCCTGCACCAGGACGAGGAGTTCGCGGCGTTCCGGCTGGAGACCGGCGGCCAGGCCGGCTACGTCTACGACCCCGCGGTCGTCACGGACAAGGACGCCAACGGTCCCGGTGAGCTGCCCGGGCCGGCCGGCGACGGCATCGGCGAGGACGGCCGGCCGGTGAAGCAGGCGCCCTACTCCGCGACCCGGATGCGGTACTTCACCGACTCCAGCGCGCTGATGACCAAGCCGTTCGTGAAGCTGCTGCCGGCGGACATCGCGCGCGACGGGAAGGCGCTCGACGCGGTCGACTCGCTGGTGCTCGCCGACGCGCCGCTGCCGCGGGACGCGCGCGGCCGCTCGGTGGACCGGGCGGCGTACTTCCGCAACCTCAAGGCCTGGGTCGAGCGCGGCGGCAACCTGGTGCTCACCGACCGGGCGCTGCACGCGCTGGTCGACCTCGGCCTGGTCGAGGACGGCGACGTCGAGGACCTCGAGGTCTACCAGCCCTACAGCGACATCTCGGACTTCACCGACCCGCTGGTCGCCGGGCTGCGCGCCAACGCCCGGCAGCTGGTCGAGGCCGCGATCCTCGGCTACGGCATCGGTGGCGCCGCCTCCCCGATGACCGGCGTGAGCGAGGAGGCGTTCACCGGCGCCGGTGGCGTCGTCGTCGGCACGACGACCGGTGCGGTCACCCTCGGCCGGCTGGCCATCGGCAAGGGCAAGGTGCAGGTCGTCGGCGGCGCGCTCCCGACCCCGACCGAGGACAACGACCACCGGTTCGGGCTGCGCGACTACGGCCTCACCTACAGCGGTCTCTACGTGATGGAGAACGCCGTGACGTACGACGCTCCCGGCCTGGGCGCGGCCGCCCCGCGCGGCTTCTCCCCGGTGCGACCCGGCACCGCTGCGGCGGACTCGGCGGCAGCCGCGGCGCGCGGGCAGCGGCTGGCCGCGACGGGTGCCGACGTGACGCTGGCCGTGCTCGGCGCGCTGCTCATGCTGGGCGCGGTCGCCTCCCGGCGGCGAGGGAGAGCAGCACGACGGGCGTGAGCAGCAGCGCCGCGGCGGCGTTGAGCCCGCCGTAGCCGACCAGCCCGAGCGCGACCCCCGCGAGCGCGCCGGCCGCCGCGCCGGAGAGCCCCATCAGCAGGTCGGCGACGCCCTGCACCGAGGTGCGCACGTCGTCCGGAACCGACTCCGACACCATCGTGGACCCGGCGACCAGGCAGGCCGACCAGCCCAGGCCCAGCAGCATCAGGCCGAGGCCGGCCCGGTCGTGCGAGGACTGCGACGTGCCGGCGACGGCGAGCGACCCGGCGAGCAGGACGACACCGAGCGCGATCGTCGGCGTGCGTCCGGCGCGGTCGGAGAGCCAGCCGAAGACCGGGCTGGCGGCGTACATCCCGATCACGTGCGCGCTGATGACCAGGCCCACGACCCGCAGCGTCGCGCCGTGGTCGACCAGGTGCACGGGCGTCATCACCATCACACCGACCATCACCGCGTGCGCGACGCAGACGGCGACCAGCCCGAGCAGCGCCCGCGGCGAGGCGACGACGGCGGCCAGCGAGACGCGGATCCCGCCAGGGACCACGGCGTCCTGTCCCGCCGGCGGCGCGGTGGTCAGCTCGAGCGGGTCCGGGCGCAGCCGGACGAGCACCAGCAGCGCGGCGAGCGCGAAGGCGAGCACCGAGAACAGGTACGGGCCGGCGAGCACGGGCAGCCCGATCCGGCGGCCGAGGCTGCCGCCGGCGTCGGAGAGGTTGGGACCGAGGACGACCCCCACGGTCGTCGCCCAGACCACGAGGGACAGCGCACGGCCCCGGGCGCTGTCGGCCGCGGCGTCGGTCGCGGCGTAGCGCGCCTGCAGCCCGGCCGCGGAGGCGCCGCCGAACAGCAGCGAGCCGAGCAGGACCAGCGCGAAGCTGCCGATCTCCGCGGCCAGCAGGATCAGGCCGGCGCCGGTCAGGCCGATGAGGTAGCCGGTGCTCAGGGCCGGCCGGCGGCCGGCGCGCTGGGCGTACCTCGCGAGCGGCACCGCCAGCAGCGCGGCGCCGAGCACGGTCGCGGTCTGCGACAGCCCGGCCAGCGTCGTCGAGCCGGACAGGTCGCGGGCGAGCAGGCTGCCGACGGCGATCCCGCTGGCGATGCCGACGCCGCCGAGCGCCTGGCTGGTGACGAGCGTCGGGACGGTCCGGCGCTGGACGGCGGCGCGCGCATCCTCTGAGCGCTGCACGCCGGCGGTCATGCGCGCATCCTCGCGCAGGGGGTCCACGACTTTCACGCGCCGCCGAGCCGCCCGGGTCCACGCGGGCGGCTCGGCGACGTGCGCCTGGTCAGCCGGTGACGGTCACGTCGGCCAGCTGGATGGTGCCGAAGGCGTCGACGACGACGTTCGCCACCCGCTCGGAGTGCACGGCCTGCACCTGGCCGAAGAACATCGGCGCGACCGGCATCTCCTCGAGCAGCAGGTCCTCGGCGGCCTGGTACTTCGCGATGGCCTCCTCGTTCGAGGCGGCGGAGTTGCCCTCGGCGATCAGCCGGTCGAACTCCGCGTTGCTGAAGAACGAGGAGTTGGAGCCGTTCGGCGGCAGCGCAGCCGTGCCGAACAGCGGCTCGAGGTAGTTCTGCGGGCTCGGGTAGTCCATCGACCACCCGTAGCGGAACGGGCCGGTCATCCCCTTGGAGTCCATCTTGGGCAGGTACTCCGCGAACTGCAGACCGCCCTGCAGCCGGTAGGTGATGCCGAGCGCGTCGCGCAGGTTGTTGCCGACGGCCTGCACCCACTCGTCGTGGCCGGCGCCGGCGTTGAACCACAGGTCGACCGGCTTGCTGGTGTCGAATCCGGTCTGCTCGAGGAGCGCCTTGGCCTCGTCGGGCTTGTACCGGCAGTAGGCGCAGGCGTCGCCGCGCGAGCCGTCGACGACGGGCGAGATCGCGGAGTACGCCGGCTCGCGGGTGCCGTCGAAGACGGCGTCGACGATCGCCTGGCGGTCGATGGCCATCGAGAACGCCTGGCGGACCCGCTTGTCCTCGAAGCGCGGGTCGTACGTCGGGAAGTTCAGGTACGTGGTCGAGGAGCTCGGCCGGGTCAGGTAGCGCTCGCCGAACTCGTCCGGCGCGGAGGTGATCGCGTCGGGCGGGATCTGGTCGAGGACGTCCAGGTTGCCCGCCTGGATCTCGAGGTACTGGGTGTTGATGTCGGCGATGACCTTCACCTCGACGCCGTCGGCCTTGGCGGGCTCGCCGGCGTAGTCCTCGTAGCGCGACATCGTGAAGCCGACGTCGGGCACGAACGGCTCGTCCGCCTTGAAGGGGCCGTTGCCGATCGGCTGCTTGCCGAAGGCCTCGGGGTCGTCGAAGAACGCCTTCGGCAGCGGGAAGAACGCGTTGTAGCCGACGGTCAGCGGGAACTGCGCGAACGGCGAGGACAGCTTCACCGTGAACGTCCGGGGGTCGACGACCTTCAGCCCGCTCATCGCCGTCGCCTTCGGCGTGCCGCCCTCGGCCGCCTGCAGGTCCTCGTAGCCCTCGATGTTGCTGAAGAAGTAGGACGCGCCCTGGGCGTTGGTCGACAGCGCGCCGTAGTTCCACGCGTCGACGAAGGAGGCGGCGTCGACGGGCGAGCCGTCGTGGAAGGTCCAGCCGTCCTTGAGCGTCACCGTCCAGAGCGTGCTGTCGTCGGACTCGATCGACTCGGCGACGCCGCTGTAGACGGCCTCGGAGGTCTCCGGGTCGTACTCGATGAGACCGGTGAACAGGCCGGAGAGGACGAGGTTGCCCTCGCTCTCGGTGGTGTTGGTCGGGATGAGCGGGTTCTCCGGCGTGGTGATGGTGACCGAGAACGTCCCGCCCGAGTCGCCGCCCGGCTCGTCGTCACCGCCGCCGCCGCAGGCGGTCGCGCCGAGGGCGAGGACGAGCAGGGCCGCGGCCGCGCGGCGTCGATGAGTGGGCATGGGGCCTCCGGGATCCGATGGGTCGGTGCCGAGGATGGTGACCACGCCGTCCAGCGAAATCGACTGTCCACAACCAGATCTCATGAATGCGAGGGCACTGATAGCCGCTGGTTGTGAGTGGGTTGTCGAACAGTTCCCGGACCGTGATCTCGGAGAGATGTGAGCGGCCCGGCACGGGCTGTACCTTCCGCGCATGGCGATGCCTGCGACCTCAGGTGCGTACGGTCCCGTCCCCGGCGCGCCCGAGCTCGGGCTCGGCGAGCTCGCGGCGTTCGTCATCCTCGCCGAGGAGCGCAGCTTCACCCGCTCGGCCCGCCGGCTGCACCTCTCGCAACCCGGCCTGAGCGCGCGGATCGCCCGGCTCGAGCGCGCGCTCGGGGTGCGGCTGGTGAACCGCACGACCCGCTCGGTCGAGCTCACCGCCGAGGGGCAGGCACTGCTGCCGGTCGCCTCGTCGACGGTGGAGTCCTTCACCCACGTGCGCGCCCGGTTCGCCGCCGCCGAGCAGCACCGTCGCGACCTGCTGTCGGAGTCCCGGGCGATGCACTTCCGCTGAGCCACTTCTCGCTGAGCCACCTGCGCTGATCATCCGCAGGATCGCCGTCGTAGAGGATGCTGAGCGGCACTGTGGACGGGGATGCTGCGGATGATCAACGAGCGGGACCGCTTCCACCTGGAGGTCGTGCCGAGCCCCAGCGGCGTGACGCACCACCTGTTCTGGCGGCGCTGACCTGCCCTCAGCGGCGGGAGCGCGGCGCCGCCGTGACGTGCAGGCGCTCGCCCTGCGGGCCGAACAGCCCGAGCAGCTCGACCGAGCGACGTCCGGCCGCACCGAGCGCGTGCGGCACCCGGGTGTCGAACTCCGCGGCCTCACCCGGCCCGAGCTCGAGGTCCTGGTCGCCGAGCAACAAGCGAAGCCGCCCGTCGAGGACGTAGAGCCACTCGTAGCCCTCGTGCGACTGCAGCTCGGGTGCCGCCGGCAGCGGCGGCATGAGCAGCTTGACCGCCTGCAGCCCGCCGGTGCGCTGGGACAGCGGGATCATCGTGATCCGACCGCGCTTCACCGGCTTGAGGCGCACGCGCGGGTCCCCGACCTCCGGGGCGCCGACCAGGTCGTCCAGCGGGACGCGGTAGGCCTGGCTGAGCGGGAGCAGCAGCTCGAGCGTCGGCTTGCGCAGGCCTGACTCCAGCCGCGACAGCGTGCTGGTCGAGATCCCGGTCTGCTCGGCGACCTCCCGCAGCGTCCGCTCTCCCCGCGCGCGGCGCAGCCGCGGGCCCACCTCCGCCAGGACGTTCATCGGCGCCGGACGAGCACCACGCTGTCGAGCAGCTCGCCGACCTGACCGTCGGGCCCGGTCGCGGTCCGTCCGACGTCGCGCGCCTCCTGGACGTCCCAGGTGCCGGCCTCGAGCGCCAGGTCGTCGAGCACCGTGCCCGCCGACGGCATGAGGGCCGGGTCAGGCTGGTGCGTCGACCAGGGCGGCCCGGACGCGTGACCCACCACGAGGAGCAGCCCGCCCGCTGCCACCTCGTCCGCCGCGCGACGCAGCACGTCGATGCGCGCGAAGGGCACCGGTGACTGCAGGAACTGCGCGGACACGAGGTCGTACGGCCCCGCCGGCAGGGCGTCGGCCAGGTCCTGCTGGACCCACTCCACCGTGAGCCCCCGGCGCTGCGCCTCCGCCCGCGCGCGCTCGAGAGCGGTGGCGCTGATGTCCGCCGCCGTCACGGCCCAGCCGCGCTCGGCGAGCCAGAGCGCGTCCGCTCCCTCGCCGCAGCCGAGGTCGAGCGCCCGACCCGGCGGCAGGTCGCGGACCCGCTGCTCCAGCGGCGCGTTGACCTTGCCGCTCCAGATCTGCGGCTTCTCGCCGTAGAGGTCCTCCCAGAACTGCTGCGCTTCCGTCGTCGTCATGCCGAGCAGCGTGCGCCGCCGTACTCGCTACGAGCAAGTCGCGTTGCCGACTCGGCAAGCCGCTCCGTCGGTGAGGGACCGTCTCACCAGCACGTCGCGGCTCTCGGGTGACAGGCCGGGGAAGCCGATGGCTCCGCGGGTCACCTCGACGAAGCCAAGTCGGGCGTGCAGCGCAGCGGAGGCGCCGTTCTCCTCGTCGTAGAAGGACCAGAGCTCGTCCGCGTGACGGGCGGCCTCCTCGATGGCACCGGTCACCAGGGCCTCGGCCACGCCCCGACGTCGATGCGCCGCATCCACGATGAGGCCGACGAGGTAGTAGCCGTCCGGCGCCGGAGCGTCCGACTCGACGAGGCCCAGCCGCGTGTAGCCGATGACCTGGTCGTCCTGGACCGCGACGAACAGGTGGCGGTCCGGTTCGCTCACGTTCCGTTCGAAGATGCCGCGCCAGTCGTCGGCCGAGCCGGCGTAGCCGGCGACGGCGACCGCCAGCCGCACCGCGCCCGGCACGTCGGCTGCCGTCGCGAGTCGGATCGCCGCGGTCTGCGGTGGGCGTGGAGAGGTCCGGGCCTCGACCAGCGGGTGCACGGGGCCGGTGCTCACGCAGGGAACCTAGCGACCCGCGGATCGAGGCGTTCCCGCGGGAACGCCGCGGAGCGCGTCAGCGAATGGTCACGCGGCGCGTCTCGCTCCTGCCGGCTGCGTTCCAGACGTCGGCTCCCGACGAGGCGTGGAAGTCGTACGTCCCGGAGCCGAGGAAGACGCGGTGGAGTGTCCACACGTCACCGGATGCGCGCGTCTGCGCGGTGAGCACGCTGCGTCCCCGGTCGTCTGCGCGGTAGAGGCTGATCACGTCACGGTCGTGACCCGCGTGGCGACCCGAGAAGTGGTATGCCCGCGGTCCTGTCCGCTCGACCCGGAGGGTCAGCACCGTGGCGGCCTCGATGACGAGGCGCTGCCCGTACGTCGCTCCGTCGAAGAAGGGCACGGGGCAGCCTGGCCAGACGTAAGGACCGCCTCCACCGAACTGCACCTCGTAGGCGGCTGTCGTGGGAGAGGACGTCATGAAGCGGTGGACGAACCGGCCATCGCTGTCAGGGAAGACCGTCTCCGTGATCCTCTCGAAGCGCGCCTCCCCCGCGTGGCGCTCGGCCAGGCGGAGGTACGTCCCCTTCGGCGCGGAGACCTCGATGGCCCCCGTCGCGCCGCTCTGGATGAGTGGGGTGAGGACGCGTACGGACATGCCCATCGTCTCCGCGCGGGAGGGGCAGATCGTGGTCGTCGGCGTCGCGGCGTCCTGGGCGATAGCCGGTGGTGCCCCGACGACGAGGAGGGCGACGACGAGAACGGCGGTGACGAGCGGGCGGCGCACGGTCTCTCTTCCTGATGGAGTCAGTGGGGAGGACGACGTGCTCGGCCGCCGGTCGTCTTCTTCCTGGAACGACGCTATCCGGCGAAGCGCACGGCACCAGGCTCGAGATCAGGAACGGCTGGGCCCAGCCACTTCTCGTCGCAGGAGCAGGTGCAGCGCGGGGTGCCAGTAGTCCGGCCTCCCGTGATGCTGCTCCACGAGGATCCTGTCCCCGGTGAGCGTCAGCGTCAGATGGCGAACGGAAGCCTGACGTGGTCAGCGCTTGCGGAACCAGACCACGGCGGCAGGGCCGTCTCGCTCCTGCCCTCAGCCCGGGTTCATGTCGACGAAGCGGCTGTAATGACCCTGGAACGCGACCGTGATGGTGGCGGTCGGTCCGTTGCGGTGCTTGGCGACGATGAAGTCCGCCTCACCCGCGCGCGGGCTCTCCTTCTCGTACGCGTCCTCGCGGTGCAGCAGGATCACCATGTCGGCGTCCTGCTCGATCGAGTTGTGCACCGCGATGCCGTCGGCGATGAAGTTGTGGGTCCCGAGCACGGTGGCGTCGAAGACCTCCTCCTCGCCGAGCGGCTCGATCTCGACGACCTCGTCCCACAGCACGTCGTTGGTGGCGGTCAGCTCGAGGTCGGCCGCCTGCAGCTCGCCGACCAGCCCCGGCAGGGAACCGGCCGGGGCAGGCACGCGCCC
>JAKFFB010000075.1:0-1560 GCA_036675425.1 Actinomycetales bacterium
AGAGCTGTCGCAGGCGACCTACGCACAGGCCGAGGAGGACATCCGCGCGGCCACGACCGGCAAGCAGGGACTGCTGACCCGCTCGGTCGAGCTCGACGCCGACGCCCTCGTCGTCCGCGCCACGGTCCTCACCTACCGCTGGATCGACGAGCTGCAGGCGGCTGCCTTCAAGACGATCGGCTCGATCGCCGGGCGCGCGATCGGCTACCTCGCCCCCGAGGTCGCGCTCGGCGGCGCCATCGTCTCGGCCGGCCTGATCGAGACCGACTCGCTGGACCGCGACGGTGTCGCGGCCTACCTCAACGAGCTGGCCGACAGCCACCCCGAGCTGATGGACCACCTCACCGACAGCGGTGGGCTGCTCGAGGGCCTGCAGATGCGGTCCCTGCTGACCGCCGGCGTGATGGCCACCGACAGCGGCGCCGCGGCTGCGCGCGGCGGGCTGCGCGCCCTCGGCGTCGACCCGTTCCCCGCCGACGCGGCCTCCGCCCTGCGTGATGCCGCGGCCGGTTACGCCGACACCCCGGCCACCGGGTCGACTCCGGCATCGGCCGGGGAGGGCGTCGTCCCGTCCTCGATCGAGGACCTCATGCTCAAGCTGACCACCGCCGACCGCCGGATCAGCGTCCAGCGCATCGGCGCCGGCCGCTTCATCGCCTACCTCCCCGGCAACAAGGCCCACGAGGGCGGACGGTTGCGGCTCGTCGGCGCCGACAATGCGACCTACGTCCGACAGGTCGTGCGGGCCATCGAGCAGGCGGTCGAGGGCGAGCCCGACGCCCGCGTCATGCTGGTCGGTTCGTCGTACGGCGGCGCCGCGGCCGCCGAGATCGCGTCGGCCGCCTCCTCGCGGGCCTTCGTGGTCGACCAGGTCGTCACCGCCGGCGCCCCGTCGGCCCAGGTGCCGCAGATCCCGGAGCAGACGCGGGTCCTGTCGCTGGAGGACCGGGCCGACCCCGTCGCCCTCCTCGGCTCGCTGATCAACGCCAACGTCGCCAACCGCGTCACCGTGGTCTACGACGTCGCGACTGCGGGCGAGCAGCCCTACGTCGCCGGCGGCCGCGCGGCCGACGAGGCGCAGCACCCGGGCCTCAAGGCGGAGATCAAGCGCATCCAGGAGCTCGGCTACCTCGCTGGCTGAGTCCCCATCGAGATCGCGGAGACGAACTCCTCGAGCTGGGTCAGGTTGCGGCACTCCACCATCGGCACGACCTCGCCGTAGGCCGGCGCTGCACTGTCGCCGGTGCCCCAGTGGCGGGGGTGCTCCGGGTTGAGCCACCACGCGTGGCGGACCTGTCCCTCCAGGTCGCGCAGCACCGGCAGGGCGAGGTCGCTGTAGTTGGAGCGTGCGTCGCCCAGGATCAGCAGGGACGTCTTCGGGCCCAGCGCGTCGGCGTGCTCCTCGGCGAACTTCGTGAACGCGCGGCCATAGTTCGTGCGCCCCCACAGGGCTGCGTGGGCGGTGCTGGCGGCGAGGTTCTCCATCACCTCGACGACGTCACCGCCGGGCGTGAAGTGGTGGGTCACCTCGTGCACGGTGTCGACGAAGGTGAAGGCCCG
>JAKFFB010000329.1:0-1557 GCA_036675425.1 Actinomycetales bacterium
AGGGGAGTGGGTGGCGAACGGCGCCGGCATCGTCTGCCCGTCGAGGGCGAGCGCCTCGTGCGCCTCGTCGACGACCGGGATCACCCGGGCGCGCTTCAGGGCCGCGGCATACTCCGACCGCTGCGCGTCGCTCATCACCAGGCCGGTCGGGTTCTGGAAGTCGGGGATCAGGTAGGCCAGCCGGGGTGCGGCCTGCCGCACGATGGCGGCCGTCGCGGCCAGGTCCCAGCCGTCCGGGTCCACCGGCGCCGGCACCAGCCGCGCGCTGCGGTGCCCGAGGGCCTGGGTCGCGTTGGGGTACACCGGATCCTCGACCACGACCCGGTCGCCGGGCGCGGTCAGTGCCTGCGCGATCACGGCCGCGCCGGCCAGCGCGCCGCTGGTCACCATGATCTGCTCGGGCGTCGTGGGCAGTCCGCGCTCGGCGTAGGTCTCGGCGAGCACCTCTCGCAAGCGGGTCAGCCCGGCCGGGTAGTAGCCGTGGGTGGAGAGGTACGGCGGCAGCTCGGCCACCGCCGCCTCGTAGGCCGCAGCGACGCCGGCCGGTGCGCTGGGCGCCGCGCAGTTGAGGTCGATGACGTCGGGGTCCTCCGACCACGGCGCGAACACCCGGTCGGTCACGGACTGCGCGCGCAGCGGCAGCCGGGTCACGGTGCCGGAGCCACGCCGCGACTCGGCGTACTCCCGATCACGGAGCTCGGCGTAGGCCCGCGTCACCGTCGTCCGGCTGACGCCGAGGGCGGTCATCAGCTCGCGTTCGCTGGGCAGTCGCGTGGCGGACGGGATGCGCCCCTCGCCGATGAGGAGACGCAGTCCTTCCGCCAGCTCGAGGTACAGCGGTCGGTCCTCGCCTGCGAGCTTTCCCACGAGGGTGGCCACTCGTGCGGCACTGATGTTGCGGCTCATGCAGGCCACTCTTCCACGATTGGCTATCGAAGAGAAGGCCAATCTGCACCACACTGGGCGCATGAGCATCACCGCCGGCGTGCGCACCCCACGACCCCTGACCGACCTCGGCCCCATCGCGCAGCTCCGCGCCGGTCGCCTCGCGCGTCGACTGCCGCAGCTGGTCATCGGTCTCGTCCTGTACGGCGTCTCGCTGGCCATGATGGTCCGCGGAGCGCTCGGCCTCGCGCCCTGGGACGTGCTGCACTCCGGCTTCATCCGGCACGTGCCGATCACCCTCGGACAGGCGGTCGTGCTGTTCAGCTTCGTCGCGCTGATCTTCTGGATCCCGCTGAAGGAGAAGCCCGGCATCGGGACGATCGCCAACGCCTTCATCGTCGGGCTGTCGGCCGACGCGACCATGGCCGTGCTCGAGCCCGGCGAGGGGATGCTCGCGCGGATCGCTCTGACCCTCGGCGGCATCGCGCTCTGCGCGTTCGCCGGTGCGCTCTACATCGGCGCCCAGTTCGGCCGCGGTCCGCGCGACGGCCTGATGACCGGGCTCGTCCGCCGCACCGGCCTCTCGCTCCGGCTCGTGCGCACCGGCCTCGAGGTGCTGGTCGTCCTGCTCGGCCTGGCCATGGGCGGCGTGCTGGGAGTCGGCACCGTCCT
>JAKFFB010000323.1:0-9488 GCA_036675425.1 Actinomycetales bacterium
CCAAAGCCGACCTCCACGCCCCACCACCGAGCGCGACCCCCACACCGGCGAGCCCGGAGACCGACGACGAACCCGACGTCACGCTCACCGAACGGATCCGACCACCAGATCCGCCGAAACTGCCTGCGCCGAAGCAGACCTGGGACTGGGACGACGACCCGCCCTTCTAGCGCTCGGGCCAGGCCGGGTACTCGCGCGCCCTCTGCCGCCGCCATCGTGGAGACTTGCTCGAGCCCCAGTGGCTGCCGTGCGGGAACGTGAACGAGTAGCTGTGCTCCGTCTCGTGGAACTGCCCCCGCGCCACCGACCACAGCTTGTCGCGCAGGTCCTCGGCCAGCTCACCCGGCAGCTCGTCGCAGGCGTCGCAGCCGCACGTCGGGAATGCCTCCTCGTGCCACTCCCCGAAGCGCACGTACAGACCCGGGAACTGCGTGAGCGTGACCGTCACCGGCGCGCCCTCGTTGCTCGGCGTCAGCCGCCACGCCGAGATCACCGCGGGCCCGACGTCACCCTGCTCCGGCTCCACCTCGACCACGGTGACGTCGAACGCCCGTTGCAGCTCGGCGATGACGACCGCCGCCGCCCGGTGCAGTGGCGCGTAACGCTCCGGGTTCGTCACCCGGCCGTACGCGCTCCCGTCACCCCGTTCCACCGCTCAGCCGGCGCACCGTCTCAGCGACCCGACGCGCAGGCGCCTCGGCCAGCAGGATCGTGTAGTGGTTGCAGTCCTCGACCAGCTCTGTCTCGAGCTGCGGCACGACGGAGCGCCACGGCTCCAGCGATGCCTCGGGGTAGAGCGGCGGCTCCTGGTTGAGCAGTCCGCGCGGTGCGCGCAGGTGCACGACCGGCTGGCGCAGCTCCTTCAGCGACTGCTCGACGACGCCCTCGCGCAGGTCGCTCTCGGTGTCGGCGACGACAGCCTCCTTGCGCGTCGACGGCCGCAGCGCCCCGCCGTCGTCGACGAGATCGGCCTCGAGGTAGCGCTCGACGTAGGGGCCCCAGTCGTCGGCGAGCGCCGGGTGCGCGCGCCAGAAGTCCAGGTAGGCCTCGACCGACTCGAACGTCATGCCGAGCCGTTCGATCGCCGGACCCAGCACCGCCTTCAGCAGGTCCTCGATCGGGAGCGCGGCAGCCGGCCCGAGGTCGAGCGGCAGGCCGCCGTCGACGAGCACCACCGAGCGCACCAGGTCGGGGTGCCGCGCCGCCGCGACCGCGGCGACGAAGCCGCCCATGCTGTGCCCGAGAAGCGTCACCGGGCCACCACCCGCGAGCGAGCGCACGACCGCTGCGACGTCATCGGCGTGCGCAGCCATCCCGAAGGGCGGTCCGACGTCGCGACTGCCGGCCCGACCGCGGAGGTCCGGCGCCAGCAGGGTGAACTCGTCCCCGAGCGCATCGGCGAGCGGGTGGAAGGACGTGTGGTTGGCGGTGACGCCGTGCGCAGCCACGACGGTCCGCGAACCGCTCCCCCAGCGCCCGACGGTGAGCTCGCCGCCGTCGACGGGGACCTTGACGACGGCGTACGACGAGTCGAACACGGGGTTCCTCCTCAGGGGTCGCCGCAGGATGTCACGACCCGACGGCGCTGTGCACGAGCGGTCGCAGCTCGAACCTCCCCGTGACCTAGCCTTTGCGGGTGTCCAGTCTGGTCGCCGCGCAGGCGTGGTCCGGGGACTCCTGGCCGCTGCCGGCACTGGAGCTGCTGGGGGTCTTCGTCTTCGGGCTCACGGGTGCGCTGGCCGCCGCCCGCAAGGAGCTCGACGCGCTGTCGCTGCTCATCCTCGCGGCCGCGGCCGGGCTCGGCGGCGGGATCCTGCGCGACGTCCTGATCGGCTCGGTGCCGCCGGTGGGGATCTCCGACTGGCGGCTGATCAGCGCGGCCGGCGCGGCCGGCGTCGTCACGTTCTTCTTCCACCACCGGGTCTCCCGCATCGAGCGCGCGGTCCTCGTCCTGGACGCAGCCGGTCTCGGGCTGTTCGCCGTCGCGGGCACGCTGAAGGCGCTGCAGCTCGGCACCTCGCCGCTGACGGCGGTCATCGTCGGCGTGCTCACGGGCGTCGGCGGCGGTGTGATCCGCGACCTGCTCGCCGGTGATCCGCCGCGGCTGTTCGCCCAACGAGAGTGGTACGCGACGCCCGCGATCCTCGGCTCCGCCGCCTTCGCGGCCGCCTGGGACGAGGACGTGCGCGGGCCGCTCGTGACGTGGGGCTGCGTGATCGTGATCGTGGTGCTGCGCCTGCTGGCGATCCACCGCGACTGGGAGATGCCCGCCCCGCGGCCGCCGCGCTAGGAGCCGGCGGCCACGGCCTCGAGCGCCGCCGCCAGCCGCTTGCCGGCCTCGTCGGCGACCGGCTGCAGCTCCGGCAGCCCCGGCACGCTGACCATCACCTGCGGGTCGAGCGCCTGCACGACGGTGCGGTCGCCGTCCCGGCGTACGACGACGTTGCACGGCAGCAGCAGCCCGATGTCACGCTCGATCCCGAGCGCGCGGTGCGCAAGCTGCGGGTTGCAGGCGCCCAGGATCAGGTAGGGCTCCATGTCCACGTCGAGCTTCTTCTTCAGCGTCGCCTGCACGTCGATCTCGGTCAGGACGCCGAAGCCGTTGTCGGCGAGGGCAGCCCTCGTCAGCTCGACGGTCTCCGCGAAGTCGCGGTCGGTCGTGATGGTGGTCCCGTAGCTCATGGTCAATACCTCCTGGGGTATGTCTAGCGCACGTCGGACGAGACCGTCGGCAGGGCAGCCGCCGCCCACTCAGGAAAGCCGTCGACCAGGCGCAGGGCCGTACGGCCGGAGGCCGACAGCGCGCGTACGGCGTCATCGGCGTAGACGCAGTAGGGGCCGCGGCAGTAGGCGACGACGTCGCGGTCGGCCGGCACCTCGCGCAACCGCTGCGCGAGCTCGGTCGGCGGGACGTTGACAGCGCCGGGGATGTGGCCGGCGGCGTACTCCGCCGGCGGGCGCACGTCGAGCACCACGACGTCGCCGACGCGCAGGCGGGCCACCAGCTCCTCGCGGCCGATCGTGGCCAGGTCGCGCCGATCGCCCAGGTAGGCCTCGCTGAGCTCGTCGAGCCGGGCGACGTGCTCCGCGGCGACCTCGCGCATCGCCCTCCACAGCGCGCCCACCTGGTCACTGGCCAGCGAGTAGAAGACCCGCGTGCCGGAGCGACGGGTGCAGACCAGGCCGGCCCGCAGCAGGTGCTGCAGGTGCTGGGAGGTGTTGGCCACGCTCTGGTCGATCTGCCCGGCCAGGTCGTCGACGCTGCGCTCGCCCTGCGCGAGGACGTCGACGATCTCCGCCCGGCGCCCGTTGCCCAACGACCGCGCGACGGAGGACAGCGCCTCGTACAACGCGTCCTTCGCCTGCCGATCACCCATGCCAGCTCCTCAAGCACTCCCTTGACAACCTACCCGGCCGGCTGCATGGTCAAGGAATTGCTTGAGGAAGGAGAGCCATGGCGCTGACCCCGACACCGGTGCTGGACGACGGGCTGGGCAACACGACCTGGCTGGTCGACCTCGACGACGGACGGGCCCTGGTGGTGGACGCCTCCCGCGACCTGCGTGCGGTCCGCTCGGCCGCGCAGGCCCGTGGTCTCGAGATCGCCATCGCGGCCGACACCCACCTGCACGCCGACTTCGCGACCGGCGCGATCGACCTGGCCCGGGCCGGCGCGACCCTGCTGGCCTCGGCGTCCGGCGGTCGCGACTACCCGCACACCGGGCTGCACGACGGGGACGAGGTCGACCTGGGCGGCCTGACCCTGCGCGCCCTCGCCACCCCCGGTCACACGGACGAGCACGTGTCCTTCCTGCTGCTCGACGGCTCGCAGCCCCAGGGCGTCTTCACCGGTGGGTCGCTCATCGTCGGCGCCGCCGCCCGGACCGATCTGCTCGGCGCCGAGCGGACCGAGGAGCTGGCCCGGGCGCAGTGGCAGTCGCTCCAGCGACTGGTGACGCTCCCCGACGACGTGCAGGTGTGGCCCACGCACGGCGCCGGCTCCTTCTGCTCGGCACCGCCCGGTGCCGAGCGGAGCAGCACCATCGGCGGCGAGAAGGCCGGCAACGCCCTGCTCCGCGCCGACAGCGAGGACGCCTTCGTCACAGCGCTTCTCGCCGGCCTCGGCGCCTACCCCGCCTACTTCCGGCGGCTGGCCGAGATCAACCGGCGCGGGCCCCGTCCCGTCGACGGCCCGCCCCGCCTGACGGCGCTGTCCCCGGTGCAGGTTGCGGCGCTCGTCGACCGAGGTGCCCTCGTCGTCGACGTCCGCCCGGTCACGTCCTTCGCCGCCGCGCACGTCCCCGGCGCCGTGTCGATCCCGCTGCGCAGCGCGTTCGCCACCTGGCTCGGCTGGACCGCCGAACCCACGACTCCGCTTCTCTTCGTTCGGGACGCCGACCAGGAGCCCGACGAGATCGTCTGGCAGGCAAGGAAGATCGGGTACGACGAGCTGGCCGGCGAGCTGGCCGGCGGGATGGGCGCATGGTCCACCGCCGGCCTGCCGGTCCATACCACCCCGCTGCTGCAGGCCGATGAGATCGACGGCCGGGCCGTCGTGGACGTCCGTCAGCAGAGCGAGTTCCTGGGCGGGCACGTGCCGGGCGCCGAGAACCTGGAGCTGGGACGACTGGCCGAGGGGGCGCCCGCGCAGCTCGCACCGGGAGCAGCGGTGATGTGCGGACACGGCGAGCGAGCGATGACAGCTGCGAGCCTGCTCGAGCGCGGTGGCAGCGACGACGTCGCCGTCGTCGTCGGCGGACCGGGCGACTGGACACGGGCGACCGGCCGCGCGCTGAGCAGCGGCCCGTGACGGCGACCGCGTCGGGCAGCCCCCTGCAGCTGGGGCTGCGCGCCAACGCCATGCAGTTCACCCTGCTCGTCGCCATCAACGCCCTGGTCGGCGGCATGCTCGGCCAGGAGCGCACCGTGCTGCCCCTGCTGGCCGAGCAGGAGTTCGGGCTGACCGGCTTCACGGTCGCGACGACGTACATCGTGGCCTTCGGGCTCACCAAGGCGGTGACCAACTTCGCGGCCGGCGCGCTCTCCGACCGCTACGGGCGCAAGCCGGTCCTCGTAGCCGGCTGGCTGGTCGGGCTGCCGGTGCCGCTGCTGCTGATGCTCGGCCCGAGCTGGGGATGGATCGTCGTCGCCAACGTGCTTCTCGGCGTCAACCAGGGCTTGACCTGGTCCACCACCGTCATCATGAAGATCGACCTCGTCGGGTCTGCGCGCCGCGGCACCGCCATGGGCCTCAACGAGGCGGCGGGCTACGTCGCCGTCGCCGCCACCGCCCTCGCCACCGGCTACCTCGCCGAGCAGCACGGCCTGCGACCGGCGCCGTTCTTCCTCGGACTCGCCTTCGTGGCTCTCGGCCTCGGGCTGTCGGCGAACGTGGTGCGGGAGACGCGAGAGCACGCGCGGCTGGAGGCGGCCGGCCCGCGACCGACCTCTCGCGCCGACGGCCGCTCGCCGCAGCCCGAGGCGCTGACCACCCGGCAGGTCTTCCGGCGCACGTCCCTCGACGAGCCGGCGCTGTCCTCGGTCAGCCAGGCCGGCCTGGTGAACAACCTCAACGACGGCCTGGCCTGGGGGCTGTTCCCCCTGCTGTTCGTCTCCGCCGGCCTGTCCATCGGACGCATCGGCGTGCTGGCCGCCCTCTACCCCGCTGTCTGGGGGCTCGGCCAGCTCGTGACCGGCGCAGCCTCGGACCGACTCGGACGCAAGCGGATGATCGTCGCCGGCATGGAGCTGCAGGCCGCAGCCCTGGTGCTCGTGGCGGTCGTCGACAGCTTCGCCCTGTGGGCGGTCGGCGCCGTCCTGCTCGGGCTCGGGACGGCGCTGGTCTACCCGACGCTGCTGGCAGCGATCGGCGACGTGGCGCACCCGTCCTGGCGCGCGCGGTCGGTCGGCGTCTACCGGCTCTGGCGCGACAGCGGGTTCGCCGTGGGCGCGCTCCTGGGCGGTGTCGTCGCGGACCTCTACGGACTGCGCGCGGCCGTCGCCGTGGTGGCGGCGATCACCGCAGCGTCAGGAGCTCTCGTCGCGGCACGGATGTACGAGACCCATCGGCCGTCCGCCGCTAGCGCGGATCGGTGATGTAGTCGCTGAGCGCGGAGCGCTCCTGCTCGAGCTCGCCCATGCGGCGCTTCACGACGTCGCCGATGCTGACGATGCCGCGCAGCTCGCCGTCGACCACGACCGGGACGTGCCGGATCCGCCGCTCGGTCATGACCTGCATCAGGTCGTCGAGCCGGCCGTCCGGGCCCACCGTGTGCACCTCGACGGTGCAGATCTGCCGGACCGTCTCCTGCAGGACGGACGGACCGCGCTGGCCGAGCGCGCGGACCACGTCGCGCTCGCTCACGATCCCCTCGACGGTCCTGCCGTCGGAGGAGACCACGACTGCCCCGATGCCGTGCTCGGCCAGCACGCCGAGCAGGCCGGCGACGTCGCAGTCGGGCGGGACGCTGACGACAGCGTCGCCCTTGGAGCTGAGGACCTCGGCGATGCGCATGGGAACTCCTACGGCCGTGCGTCGGGTGGTGGTCACACGATGGCAGGTGGGCGGTTCGGCCCCAGTGTCCAGCACGTGACAGATCGACGACGACAGGGTGGGTGGAATACCCCCTGGGGTATGTGGTTGACTCCTTCTAGAGCCCCCACTGCCCGAGGAGAAGCCCGCATGTCCGACGTCCGGATCCTGTCCGTCGAACCCCCGCACGTGGAGCCGCTCGCGGTCCGCCACGGCTACGGCCCGCTCGGCCGCCTCGGGCTGTGGACCGCCGGCCACCTGCGCATCGTGCTGATCGCCTGGGCTGTCGTCGCCGTCGGTCTGGGCGCCTTCGCCCCGAAGGTCGAGCACGCGCTCGCCGGCGCCGGGTGGGAGGCCAGCGGATCCGAGTCGGTCGAGACGCGCGAGCTCGTCGACCGCGAGTTCGGCGGGCAGTCCAGCAGCGCGCTGCAGGTCGTCGTGCACGCCCCCGACGGGGCCATCACCGACCCAGCCGTCCAGCAGCGCATCGCCGCCGCCGTCGAGGTCCTGGAGAGCGACGTGCGCGTCTCCTCCGTGGTGCCGCCGAAGCCCGGCATGACGATCTCGCCGGACGGCCACTACGGGCTGCTGGCTGCCGGAGCCGCCGCCGGCACCAACGAGATGGTGCGCGCGGCCGACGACCTCAAGGACGAGATCCGCGACCTGTCCGGCGACGGCGTGACCCTCGCCATGACCGGATCGAGCGTGCTCTGGTCGGACTTCAACACCGCCAACCGCGACGCGATGATGAGGTCCGAGCTCATCAGCTGGCCGGTGACGCTGACGATCCTGGTGCTGGCCTTCGGGTCGCTGGTGGCCGCGGGCCTGCCGCTGATGCTGACGATCCTGGGTCTGGTGGCCTCGGCCGGCACGCTCTACCTCGGCACGCACGTCGCGGACATCTCGATCTGGGCGATGAACTTCGCGCTGATGTTCGCGCTCGCCCTCGGCATCGACTACGCGCTGTTCATCGTGCACCGGTTCCGAGCCGCGCACTGGGGCTCGCGCGAGGACACCCCGCACGCCGTCGCCACGACGATGGACACGGCCGGGAAGGCGGTGCTCTTCTCCGGCCTGACGGTGCTGGTCTCGCTCTCAGCGGTCATGCTCGTGCCGTCACCGGCCTTCCGCTCGATGGCGCTCGGCATCATGGTCTCGGTCCTGTTCGTGCTGCTCGCCAGCCTCACGCTGCTGCCGGCAGTGCTGGCCCGGCTCGGTGACCGCGTCGACGCGCTCTCCCTGCCGTGGGTGCACGGCGGCGAGCACCGCTCCGCGACGTTCGCCGCCTGGGGCGAGCGGCTGTGGCGCCGCCCGGTGCTCTTCGGCCTGATCGCCACCGTCGCGCTCGTCGCGCTCGCCGTCCCCGTGCTCGGCCTGAAGACGGGCATGCCGTCGATCAAGGTCGTGCCGGAGGACGACTCGTCCCGCCAGGGCTACGCGCTGGTCCAGGCGGGCTTCGGCGAGGGCGCTCCCGGCGCCCTGCAGGTCGTCGCGAGCAGCGCCGACTCCGCCGCCGTGACGCAGGTTCTCACTGCCGACCCCGGCATCGCGATGTCCATGCCGGCGCAGCCCAACGCCGGCGGCGACCTCGTGCTGGTCCAGGCGATGCCGACCGTCGACCCCTCCAGCCCGGAGCTCGGCACCACCATCGACCGGCTGCGCACCGCGCTCCCGAACGACGCCGTCCTCGGCGGCGCCGCGGCCGAGAACCACGACCTCGAGGAGCTGCTCTCGGAGAAGACGCCGATCGTCATGGGCGTCGTGCTCGTGCTCGGCTTCCTGCTCCTGCTCGTCGCCCTGCAGGCGCCGCTGATGGCTCTGCTCGGCACCGTCACGAGCCTGCTCGCGACGGCTGCAGCCTTCGGCGTCAGCCGGCTGGTCTTCCAGGAGGGCATCGGCGCCGACCTGATGGGCTTCGAGTCGCAGGGCTTCCTCGACGCCTGGGGCCCGGTCTTCTTCTTCGCGATGATCTTCGCGATCTCGATGGACTACACCGTCTTCCTGCTCGCCAGCGCGAAGGAGCACTGGGAGCGCAGCGGCGACGCCCGCGAGGCCATGGTGGGCGGCATCGCCCACTCCGGCCGGGTCATCTTCGCGGCCGCCGGCGTCATGGTCGCGGTGTTCTTCACCTTCGCGCTGTCCGGTCCGCTGCCGCCTCGCGAGATGGGCATCGTGCTCGGCGTCGCCGTCCTGCTCGACGCGGCGCTTGTCCGGCTGCTCCTGCTGCCGGTGCTCATGCGGCTGACGGGCCGCTCCGCCTGGTACGTCCCGCGATGGCTCGGGCGCGTGCTGCCCAAGGTCACCTTCAGCCACTGATGACGAGGAGACGCGAGATGACCACGACGACGTGCAGCACGACCGCCGGCTGGACCCGCGAGCGGATCCTGTTCGCGATGGCGGGGACAGTGACGCTGCTCAGCGTCGGGCTCGCCGTCACGGTGAGCCCGTGGTTCCTGCTGCTCGCCACGATGGTCGGCGTCAACCAGCTGCTGATGGTGGCCACCGGCCACTGCTCGGCGTCGCTGGTCGTCGATCGCCTGCTCGCCCGGCGGAACCGCAGGAGCATGCTGCTGTCATGACCTCCGGTGCGGACCTCCCCACCTCGCCGCTGCTCGAGCGCATCCGGCAGGGGGTCATCGGCGACGGCGAGGTGATGGACGGCCCGTACGGCCGGCGGCGCATCACGTACGCCGACTACACCGCCTCCGGTCGCTCGCTGGACTTCCTCGAGGACCTGATCCGGCACCAGGTCCTGCCGCGCTACGCCAACACCCACACCGAGAGCTCGGGCACCGGGAAGCAGACCGGGCGGCTGCGCGAGGACGCCCGCCGGATCATCCGGGACGCCGTCGGCGGCACCGACGACGACCTCGTCATCTTCTGCGGATCGGGTGCGACGGCGGCGGTCAACAAGCTGGTCGGCATCCTCGAGCTGCGGCTGCCGGCGGGGCTGTCG